>NZ_JBEXQW010000070.1:0-32802 GCF_040612775.1 Streptomyces sp. NPDC006339 | reverse complement strand
AACGGCAACTGCATCTGCCCCGAGCCGAACAGCTCACCGACGACCTTCATGCCGTCCAGAAGCGTGTTGTTGACGATGTCGAGAGCGGGCGTGGTGGTCAGGGCCTCGTCGAGATCGGCCTCCAGGCCGTTCTTCTCGCCGTCGATGATCCGCCGCTTCAGCCGCTCCTCCAGCGGCAGCGCGGCCAGCTCCTCCGCCTTGCCGGCCTTCAGCGACTTCGTCGTCGCACCCTCGAACAGGGCCATCAGCTTCTGCAGCGGGTCATACCCCTCGCTGCGCCGGTCGTAGATCAGATCCAGCGCCGTGGTCACCTGCTCCTCGTCGAACCGCGCGATCGGCAGGATCTTCGACGCGTGCACGATCGCCGAATCAAGACCCGCCTTCACACACTCGTCCAGGAACACCGAGTTCAGCAGGATCCGCGCGGCAGGGTTCAGGCCGAAGGAGATGTTCGACAGGCCCAGCGTCGTCTGCACATCCGGGTGGCGCCGCTTCAGCTCACGGATCGCCTCGATCGTCGCGATCCCGTCCTTCCGCGACTCCTCCTGCCCCGTACAGATCGTGAACGTCAGGGTGTCGATGAGGATGTCCGACTCCCGGATGCCCCAGTTGCCGGTCAGATCCGCGATCAGCCGCTCCGCGATGGCGACCTTCGTCTCCACCGTCCGCGCCTGGCCCTCCTCGTCGATCGTCAACGCGATCAGCGCCGCGCCGTGCTCCTTGGCCAGCGCCGTGACCTTCGCGAACCGCGACTCCGGCCCGTCCCCGTCCTCGTAGTTGACCGAGTTGATGACCGCCCGGCCACCCAGCTTCTCCAGCCCCGCCCGGATGACCTCGACCTCCGTCGAGTCCAGCACGATCGGCAGCGTCGAGGCCGTCGCGAACCGGCCCGCCAGCTCCTCCATGTCCGCGACACCGTCACGACCGACGTAGTCCACGCACAGGTCGAGCATGTGCGCGCCCTCGCGGATCTGGTCCCGCGCCATCTCCACACAGTCGTCCCACCGGCCCTCCAGCATGGCCTCGCGGAACTTCTTCGACCCGTTCGCGTTCGTCCGCTCACCGATCGCCAGGTACGCCGTGTCCTGCCGGAACGGCACCGTCTGGTACAGCGACGCGGCCCCCGGCTCCGGACGCGGCTCCCGCACCGGCGGCACCAGACCGCGCACCCGCTCCACCACCTGCCGCAGATGCTCCGGAGTCGTACCGCAGCACCCACCCACCAACGACAGCCCGTAGTCCCGTACGAACGCCTCCTGGGCGTCCGCGAGCTCGGCCGGCGACAGGGGGTAGTGCGCGCCGTCCGACGTGAGGACGGGCAGGCCCGCGTTCGGCATCACCGACAGCGGGATGCGCGCGTGCTGTGCCAGATAGCGCAGGTGCTCGCTCATCTCGGCCGGGCCCGTGGCGCAGTTGAGACCGATCATGTCGATGCCCAGCGGCTCCAGGGCCGTAAGCGCCGCACCGATCTCCGAGCCCAGCAGCATCGTCCCGGTCGTCTCGACCGTCACGGAGCAGATCAGCGGGACATCGGCACCCAGGGCGTCCATCGCCCGCCGCGCGCCGATGACCGACGCCTTCGTCTGGAGGAGGTCCTGCGTGGTCTCGACGAGCAGGGCGTCGGCGCCGCCCGTGAGCAGGCCCTCGGCGTTCTGCTGGTAGGCGTCGCGCAGCGCGGTGTACGGGGCGTGGCCCAGGGTCGGCAGCTTGGTCCCGGGGCCCATGGAGCCGAGCACCCAGCGCTGCTGTCCGGTCTCCCGGGTGAACGCGTCGGCGACCTCACGGGCGATCCGCGCACCCGCCTCCGACAGCTCGAAGACCCGCTCCGGGATGTCGTACTCGCCGAGCGCGGCGAGGTTGGCGCCGAAGGTGTTGGTCTCCACGCAGTCCACGCCGACGGAGAAGTACGCCTCGTGGACCGACCGGACGATGTCCGGCCGGGAGACGTTCAGGATCTCGTTGCAGCCTTCGAGCTGCTGGAAGTCGTCCAGGGAGGGGTCCTGCGCCTGGAGCATCGTGCCCATGGCGCCGTCCGCCACCACGACGCGGGTGGCGAGTGCCTCGCGGAGGTCGGTCATGAGGTGCCGTCCAGGGGGTCGGGGGATTCCAGGGGGTCGAGGGGGGCCGGGGCCGGGGCGTCGAGGGGGGCCAGGGCCGGGGCGAGCTCGGCGGCCGCGGCGGAGCCGTACGCCCGCTCGGCGGTCCGCAGGAGCTCGTGCCGGTCCAGGCGGTATGCCTGGGAGCCGACCGTCGCCAGGGCCGTCGACGCCACCACGCAGCCCAGTCGGGCGGCGGCGGGCAGCGGCAGGCCGTGGCTGAGGGCGGCGAGGAAGCCGGCCCGGAAGGCGTCGCCCACGCCGGTGGGGTCGGTGATCGTGGCGTCGGGGACGGCGCCGACGAGGAGCGGGTCCCAGCCGGCGCGCTCGACGCGTACGCCGTCGCCGCCCAGGGTGGTGACCCAGGCGCCGACCCGGGCGAGGACGTCGTCGCGGTCCCAGTTGGTGCGTTCGAGGAGCAGGGCGGCCTCGTACTCGTTGGTGAACAGCCAGCGGGCGCCGTCCACCAGGTCCCGCACCTGGCCGCCGTCGAGGCGGGCGAGCTGCTGCGACGGGTCGGCGGCGAAGGGCAGGCCGAGGTCCCGGCAGTCCCGCGTGTGGCGGAGCATCGCCTCGGGGTCGTTCGGGCCGACCAGGACCAGGTCGGGGCGCGGGCGCCCGTAGAGGGCGTGCGCCAGGTCGATGTCGCGGGCCTCCTGCATGGCACCGGCGTAGAACGCGGCGATCTGGTTGGCGTCCTCGTCGGTGATGCACAGGAAGCGGGCGGTGCCGCGCTCGGCGGAGACGTGGACGGCGCCGGTGTCGACGCCGTGTTCCTTGAGCCAGACCTCGTACTCGGCGAAGTCGGCGCCCACGGCCCCGACCAGCAGCGGGTCGAGACCGAGGCGGCCGAGGCCGAAGGAGATGTTGGCGGCGACCCCGCCGCGCCGCACCTCCAGCCCGTCGACCAGGAAGGACAGGGAGACATGGGCGAGTTGGTCGGGGATGAGCTGGTCCGCGAACCGCCCGGGGAAGACCATCAGATGGTCCGTGGCAATGGATCCTGTCACCGCGATACGCACATGAACTCCTGAACTCCTGTGCTCCTGAGGAGGGGTGGCCGGCGCCGGTCGGACGCCGTCGGCCGGCGACGCCGGCCACCCCGGGGATCTCTCGGCTGGATGCGGGCGGCGGGCGTCAGACGCCCGCGGCGGCCTTGAGCGCCTCGGCCCGGTCGGTGCGCTCCCAGGTGAAGTCGGGCAGTTCACGGCCGAAGTGCCCGTAGGCGGCGGTGGCGGCGTAGATGGGCCGCTTGAGGTCGAGGTCGCGGATGATCGCGGCGGGGCGGAGGTCGAAGACCTGGGTGATGGCCTGCTCGATCCGCTCCTGGGCGACGGTCCCGGTGCCGAAGGTCTCGACGAAGAGGCCGACGGGCTCGGCCTTGCCGATGGCGTACGCGACCTGGACCTCGCAGCGGCGGGCGAGACCGGCGGCGACGACGTTCTTGGCGACCCAGCGCATGGCGTAGGCGGCCGAGCGGTCGACCTTCGACGGGTCCTTGCCGGAGAAGGCGCCGCCGCCGTGGCGGGCGTAGCCGCCGTACGTGTCGATGATGATCTTCCGGCCGGTGAGTCCGGCGTCGCCCATCGGGCCGCCGATCTCGAAACGGCCGGTCGGGTTCACGAGCAGCCGGTAGCCCTCGGTCTCCAGCTTGATGCCGTCCTCGGCGAGCTGGGCGAGGACGTGCTCGACGACGTGCTCGCGGATGTCCGGGACGAGCAGGCCGTCGAGGTCGATGCCCGAGGCGTGCTGGGAGGAGACGACGACGGTGTCCAGGCGGACGGGGTGGCTGCCCAGGTACTCGATGGTGACCTGGGTCTTGCCGTCGGGGCGCAGATACGGGACGGTGCCGTTCTTGCGGACCTCGGTGAGCCGGCGGGACAGCCGGTGGGCCAGCTCGATCGGCAGCGGCATCAGGTTCGGGGTCTCGTCGGTCGCGTAGCCGAACATGATGCCCTGGTCGCCGGCCCCTTGGGCGGCGAGCTCGTCGCCCGCGCCCTCGACCCGGGACTCGTAGGCGGTGTCGACGCCCTGGGCGATGTCCGGCGACTGGGCGCCGATGGACACCGACACCCCGCAGGAGGCGCCGTCGAAGCCCTTCGCGGAGGAGTCGTAACCGATTTCGAGGATCTTCTCGCGGACGAGGGTGGCGATGTCGGCGTACGCGGCGGTGGTCACCTCGCCGGCGATGTGGACCTGGCCGGTGGTGATCAGGGTCTCCACGGCGACCCGCGAGGCCGGGTCCTGGGCGAGGAGCGCGTCCAGGATGGTGTCGCTGATCTGGTCGGCGATCTTGTCGGGGTGACCCTCGGTCACGGATTCCGAGGTGAACAGGCGGCGGGACATGTCTCTCCAGGAAGGTGGGTGGGTCGGCGGATCGGGGCCGGTCGGTGGGCGACTCGGGGGCCGGTCGGTGGGCCGGTGGGTGGGCGGTGTGCGCGCGGTGCTGAGCGCGCGGCGCTCTGCGCGGCCGGAGCCGGGCGGCCGGGTCAGTCGGTGCCGCGGAAGATCCACGGGTCCGGGGACTCGTGCTCCTCCCCGGCGAGCAGCGCGGGCCGGACCACGGCGAGGGCGAGGGCGAGGTCGTCCTCCGCCGGGACGTGGTGGCCGCAGGCCGGGGCCACGTGGTGGGCGCACGGCGACGGCGGTAGGACGAGGGGGCCGCGCGTCAGGACGTGCTCGCGCTCATGCTGGTGCTCGCGGTCGTGCTCGGCGGTCTCCCGGGTCTCTCGCGTCTCAAGCGTGTCGATGCTCATCTCTCCCCGTCTCTCGGTGGCTTCGGTGTGGCGCGTCTCCGGTCGGGAGTCACGGCACGGGGACCGGCGGGCTCACGGGCCGGGCGGCGGGCCGCCGGGCGGGGGCCGCGTCCCGGGCGAGCAGGCAGTCCTCCAGGAAGCCGAGGGCCTTGAGGTGGTAGGTGCGGGCCGCCCAGCCGAGGCTCAGGTTGTGCCCGGCGTCCGGCTGGTGGGCGATCACGGTCGTCGGAGCGGCCAGCGGCCGGCGCAGTTCGGCCAGGGCGTCCTCGTCGAACAGCCACCACTGCTCCTGCTCGGCGAAGGTGAAGCGGACCGGGACGCGGACCCGCCGGGCGATGCGCGGGTACATGGCCGGCCACAGCGGGCCCTCGGCCGCCTCGATCTCCGGCACGGGCGAGACCAGGTGCCGCCCCTGCCGGAAGGCGTCCGGCGGGTAGAGCCGCAGCGAGCCCCAGTGGCGGCGCCAGTCGCCGTGCCCGTTCTGTCCCGGGAGCTGGTCCGTGCGGACCGCGAGGCGGCTGCCGAGACCGGAGATGTCCAGGCCGAGGAGGGTGCGGCCGCGTTCCTCGGCGGCCGCGGCCAGGGCGAGCTTGCCGCCGTTGGAGTGGGCGACCAGGAAGACGCCCGCACCGGTGTCGTGGCCCGCGGCGAAGTCGGCGAGGCCGTCGTGCAGCGTCGCCGCCTGTTCCGCCAGGGGCTGGCCGCGCGGCAGCCAGGGGGCCGAACTGCCGTAGCCGGGGCGGTCGACGGCCAGGACGGTGTAGCCGAGGTCGGCGCCGAGGGCGAGCAGCGACAGGCCGGGGCGGGCCCGGCTGTCGAAGTAGCCCGCCCGCATCCCGCCGCCGTGCACCGCGACCACGAGGGCCCTCGGCCGGCCGGAACGCGGCTCGGCGATCAGCCCCGAGAGGGGGATCCCGGCGGCGTCCAGGGTGATCTCGCGGGTGACGGAGGCGGTGCCCGCCGCCTCCCCGCCCGCGAGGTCGGCCTCTTCGCCTGCGGTGGTGCCGGAGGCGGCGCGGACGGCGGCGCGGGCGGCTGCCTCGGTGTGCAACAGCTCTGACATGGGATCAACAACTCCGGGCGGTAGGAGTCCGGGCGGGATGAGGTCTCCGGGGTCGCCGTCGCCGGGTGCCGCCCTCGTTCCGGGTGCCGCCCTCATTTCCTGACCGTGGCCAGGCACCGGGTGAGCCGGCGGCGCACCAGGCGGCGTACCAGGTGGTGGACGGGAACGCCGGGCTCGCCGGGGTGCGGCGGCGCCGGGCGGGCCCTGCTGCCCAGGGGCGCGCTCGGCGCGCTCGCGTCGGGCGACCGCATCAGCGGCGCGCGTCGTCGCGCCAACTGCGCGGCGTGCCGGTGCGGGTGCGCCGTTCGAGCCGGCGCCAGCGCGCCGTGCGGCGGACGGGGGCGTGCTCCGAGGTCTCGTCCGCGGCCGGGGCGGCGTCGGCGAGGGCGGCCGTGCGGGCGAGCAGCACGGCGGTGAGCGCGGCGAGTTCGGTGGCGTCGGGGTTGCCCTTCTCGATGCGCAGGAAGGTCGCCGCCGCGTCGGTCGGCTCCATGGAAGATGGCATGAGCGTCGTCTCCGTGGTCGTAGGTACGGATCGGTACGGATCGATACGGATCGGGAAACGCGAACGCCGCGCGAGTTCGCCGGTCCGTGGCGGGGGATCCAGGAGGACCGGCGAACTCGCGCGGCGAGCTCGGGTGGTGCGGTGGTGCCGTTATGCGGTTGTCAGGTCACGGCACGGGCACCCGTGAGGTGCCGTGGTGTGCCGTGACGGTTCCGTCGCGCCGGAGGTTCAGGCGGCCGTCGGGCCCAGCGTGCCGACGAAGCGGCCGGTGAACAGGTCCTGGCCCTTGTACTGGGAGACCATCTCGGCGGGGGCGACGAACGGGCCCTCGGGCGAGGGGAGCTGGCCGACGCCGCCGTTGGTGCCGAGCGGCAGGAGGATCATCGGGAAGCCCAGCGGCTGGTAGGTCTCCGTCGGCTCCTCGCCCTTGATCTGGGCGATGATGTTCTTGGCGACGACCTCGGCGTGCTGCATCGCGTAGCCGGCCATCTTGGCCTCGGCGACGTCGGTGATGTCGCCGACCGCGTAGACGTGGTCGTGGCCCTTGACGTTGAGCTTCTCGGTGACGGGGACCTGGCCCTGCGCGTTGAGGGCGGTGAGCTTGCCGTCGGCGAGGTAGTCGTTGTTGGTCGTGGTGCCGTAGGCGCGGTACCAGACGTCGGCGGTGATCTCGTCGCCGGCGGTGGTGGTGACGGTGAAGGAACCCGCCTGGCCGGACTGGGTGCCCGGCTCCGCCGTCAGGCTCGTACCGAGGCGGACCTCGATGCCCAGCTCGCCGAGCTGCTTGTGCAGGTCCTCGACGACCTCGGGCTTGAAGCCGGGGAGCAGCTCGGTGGCCGGGTCGACGATGGTGACCTGCTTGCCGGGCCAGACCTCCTTGATCTCGCCGGCGAGCTCGAGGCCGACCGGGCCGGCGCCGAGGATCAGCACCTTGTCGGCCTGGAGCAGCTCCTTGTGGGAGGTGCGGAAGTCCTCCAGCGCCTCGGCGACGTTGGGGGCCGCCGGGTTGGCCGGGTAGGGGTAGCTGGAGCCGGTGGCCAGGACGACGTAGTCGGCCGCGACGTGCTCGCCGGAGGCGAGGGTGACGCCGGTGGGGTCGACCGACACGGCGCGGTCCTGGATGACCTTGCCCTGGGTGACCAGCGTCTTGAACGGGAAGAACATGTTGGGCGCCCACTCGGGCTGGGCCAGTGCGCGCAGCGATCCGGCCACGTTGGCGAAGGCGTCACGCGGGTCGATCAGGACGACCTCGGCCTCGTTCTCCAGGGCCTTGGCAACCGCGGCGCCCCCGTAGCCTCCGCCGACAACGGCGACCTTACGACTCATGATTCACGCTCCACAAACCAATGAAACTGCGACGGGTTCTGATGAAAGACGCTAGTGGTTCGCACTACGAACCACAATGCAAAAGAAGGCCAAGAACTACAGATCTTTGTTAAGAAAGAGAAGTTCCTGCTACGAACTTTCGATATTCGCGTGCTACGCTGTGGCACGTGGCCAAGCGTGATGACGACGGCAGGATGGGGCTGGCGGCCGCACTGGTGCGGTCCTCGTTCCTGGTGCATGCCGTGTATGCCCAGGCGGGCCGTGAGCACGGCCTCACCCCGCAGCAGGGCCAATTGTTGTGCGTATTGATGGCGCAGCCGTACGGCATGGGCGAACTCTGCTCGATGCTCGGCCTCGCCAAATCCAGCCTGACCGGTCTGGTGGACCGCACCGAGAACAACGGCCTCGTGCGGCGCGAGCCCGACCCGCGCGACAGCCGCGCGGTCCGGGTGGCGCTCACCTCCCGGGGCGCCCGGCTCGCCGACCGGTTCTACACCGACGCCTGCCGGCGCATCGAGGAGCTGCCGGCCGGCCTCGCCCCGGACGAACGGGACGCGCTCACCGGCCTCCTCGCCCGCGTCGTCCTGGACAACGACGGCCCCGTGGTCTTCGTGGAACCGGACCACGGAGCCGCCGCCCGCGGCTGAAGGGCCCGCACGCCCTCCCGCCGCCCGCGCCCGGGGACCCGCACGCCCCCGGGACGCCCGCCCTCCTGCCGTACGCCCGCGTCCTGTCGTACGCGTGGCGCGGACCGACCTCAGGCCGCGACCAGCCGCTGCGTGAAGGCGAGCGCGGCCGGCTCGAACTGCAGGGCCGCGTGGGAGCCCGCCGCGTGGACGTCCCGCCAGATCCGCTGCATCGGGTGCGCCGCCGCCTGCCCGCGGGTCCCGGTCACACGGAACAGCCGGTCCACCGCGCCGACCAGGATCTCCACCGCGAGCGTGGCGTCCCGGTGACTGCGGACCGCCGTGCCGTCCTCCGCGAGCCGGCCCCGGTCCGCGGTCTCGGCGACCCGGGCGAGCAGCAGCGCCGCCGCGTCGATCTCACCGGCCGCGCGGGTGTAGGCGATCCGGGCCGAGTTCTGGGCCGCCGCACGCGCCCCGCTCGGCTGTTGCCCGAGCTGCCGCTCCACCAGGCGCAGCGCCGCGCGGGCCGCGCCGAGGATGGGCGCGGCGAAGGTCAGGCCGTTCACCGCGAACAGCGGCGCCGCGTGCACCGCCGACCCGGTCTCCGTGGGCAGCACGCCCTGCCGCATGTCGTCCCAGACGAACGACCGGTACGCGGGCACGAACGCCCGCTCCACCAGCAGCGTGTGGCTGCCCGTGGCGCGCATGCCGAGCGTCGACCAGGACACCTCGTGCGTGAACGAGTCCTTCGGCACCGCGAACACGCGGATCGACCGGTCGCCCTCGCGCGGCGGCGCCGAGCTGAGCAGCGCCCAGTCGGCGAACTCCACCCCGCTGACGTAGAGCCACTTCCCCGACAGTTGCCAGCCGCCGTCCACCGGCTCCGCCGTGACGCCGGCCGCGACCATCGAGCTCACCAGCCGGGTGTCCGGGCCCTTCGCCCACACCTCCTGCCGTCCCTCGTCCGGCAGGAAGCCGCTGAAGCGCCCGTTGTACGCCCACAGGGAGGCGAGCCAGGCGGCGGACGTGCAGCCCTCGCCGATCGCGGCGACGGCCCGCGTCACCGCCTCGAAGGTCGCCGTGGTCGCGGGGAACCCGTCCTGCCGGACCGGCGCGAAGGCGGCGGCGAAACCCGCCGCGCCCAGCGCCTCCACCGTGCCGTCGGCGAGCCGTCCGGCGGTGTCCGCGTCCGCCGCGCCCCGCCCGGCCGTGCCGGCCGCCGCCTCCAGCGCCTCGGCCTCGTGCCAGGCGGCCCGATCCTGCTCGGCGTTCACACGCGCTCCCTGATGTACTCGATCTCGCTGAAGTAGAGCTCGACGCTCACGCCGTCGAGGCCGTCGATGGCCGAGGGCTCCTTCGGCCGGTCGAGGAAGGCGCGGAAGCTCTCCTCGTCCTCCCACTGGGCCAGCTTCACGACGTGCTCGCCGTCCAGGCCGCGGTGCACGGCGTGGGACACGTAGCCGGGGGTGGCCGCCAGCTCCGGCGGGTCGTACGTCATCTCCTTGAGCACCGCCTCCTGGTCCTCCGGCGCCGACCTGACCACGATCACCACCGTGAACAGCGGCCGGTCCAGGGAGATCCGCGGCTCGGGGTGCCAGGTGTGCACGACCTCGCAGGGGATGTTGTCCAGGCGGGAGACGGTCAGGGCGCTGCCCAGCCGGCCCTGGGTGGCGCGCTCGCTCAGGAAGGCGTCGTACGCCTCCTTGCTCTCCCACTGCGCGTAGTTGACCACCGAGCGGCCGTCCAGGCCGCGGTGGAAGTTGCCCGAGACCAGGCCGGGCTGGACGTTCGCCGGCGGCAGGCTCCGCCACTGGTCGAACAGCACCTTCTGCCCGGCGGGGTCTTCGGTGTGAAAGATGTTGAACAGCGTGAAGTAGCCGTCCTCCACCCTGATGGAACTCATGGGGTCTCCCTGGTCTCAGGCGGCGTACGGGCGCGTGGTGCGGGCGTCCTTGAGGGCGGACGCCCACCACTGGAGCTTTTCGAGCATGACCTTCGCGGGGACGGCGGCGTCGGGCGCGCGCAGCACGCCGTCCTCGCCGATGTGCTGCCACACGCCGTGGAAGCTGACCGTGTCCCGGATCGTGGCGGCGTGCAGCTCCGCGAACACCAGGCGCAGTTGCTCGACGGCCCGCAGCCCGCCGGACAGGCCGCCGTAGGAGACGAAGGCGACCGGCTTGGCCTGCCACTCGGCGCGGTGCCAGTCGATCAGGTTCTTCATCGGGGCGGTGAAGCTGTGGTTGTACTCGGGGGTGATCACGACGAACGCGTCCGCCGAGCCGAGGCGCTCGGCGACGGAGGCGAGCAGCTCGGCCGACTCGGTGTCGCCGGGTTCCTGCGTCAGCGACAGTGGCAGTTCCACGTCGGCCAGGTCGAGGACGTCGACGTCGTACATCGCGCAGGACTCGGCCTCCTCGACGAACCAGCGCGCGACGGCCGGACCGGTGCGGCCCACGCGGGACGAACCGATGATCACGGCAAGGCGCAGTGTTTCCTCGGACATGTTTTTCCTTCCTGTGAGCCGGAACCAGACACGGCGAGGGGAACGGGGGCACGGGTGCGGGGCGCGAGGGGCCGCGCCCCGCACCCGTGGGGACGGTCCGTCGTCAGGGACGACGGCCGCCGTGGCGGATCGCCTGCATCTGGGCCACCCACACGTCGGCGTCCTCGGCCCTCTGGCGGAAGGATTCGGCCGAGCCCTGGTGCGTGAAGACGTGGATCCGGTTCTCCTCGATGGCCTCGATCGCCGCCTTGGCGACCTGCTCGGGCTCGAGGACCTCGGAGACCTCCTTCAGCTTCGCCAACTGCTCGTTGTCGCTGACGCTGGCGGCCAGCATCGGGGTGTTGACGGCCTGCGGCATCAGGCACGAGACACCGAGGCCGCGCGGCCCGTACTCGACGGCGAGGTACTCGGCGAAGGCCACGGCCCCCATCTTGGCGACGGAGTACGGCGCCGCACCGAACGCGGTGAGCACACCGCAGGCGGCGATCGTCTGCACGAGGTGGCCGCGGCCGGCCTCCAGCATCGCCGGGACCACGGCCCGGGCCGCCCACACGTGCGACATCATGTTGACGTCCAGGGCGCGCTTCCACTCCTCGTCGGAGGCGTCGAAGCTGCCCGTCACGGTCAGGCCCGCGTTGGACACGAAGATGTCGACGGAGCCGAAGTGCTCCCGGCTGCGGTCGACGAGCTCGCGGATCGACGCCTCGTCGGCGACGTCCGCCGGCACCGCGAGCGCCCGGTCGCCGATGCCGGCGGCCACCCGCTCGGCGCCCGCGGCGTCGATGTCGGAGACCACGACTCCCTTGGCGCCGGCGGCGACCAGGGCTTCCGCGATGGCCTTGCCGATGCCGCTGGCGGCACCGGTGACGACCGCGACACTGCCTTCGACCTTCATGTCACAGGCTCCCGAACGGGTTGGTGATCACGTAACGCCACTCGCCCCTGGCGTTCTTCTTGAGGACGTCGAGGCCGCGTCCGGTGCCGGTCATCTCGGGCTTCGAGGGCACCTCGATGCTCCAGTCGACGACGAGCGCGGCGGTGTCGCCGACGACGTAGCTCTCGGCGACCTTCGCCGACAACCGCGGCTCCAGCTTCAGGAACTCCACGACCGCGGCGCGGTGTTCGGCACCGCTGACGGCCTTGCCCGGCTCCCACACGGCCGCGGCGCCCGGCGCGTACACCGCCATGATCGCGTCGATGTCGCGGGCGGCGTAGGCGTCCAGATAGCGCTGGTTCATCTCGGCGGGGTCGGCCGGCTCGGCCGCCGGCCCGGGGGTGCCCGTGAGGTGCAGCGGCCGCACCTCCAGCTCCTTCGCCAGGTAGGCGTCCCGCCCGGCCAGGAACTCCTTCATGTACGGCTGCGCGAGGTGGGCCTCCAGGTCCTCGCGGGTCGCCCAGATCTCGTAGAACACGAAGAGGTTCGGGTCCTCGGCGTCCTGGTTGATCCAACTGCCCAGACAGCCCTGTTCGGCGCGCGAGCGCTCGGCGAAGGAGACGAGCAGCGCGCCCAGCTCCTCCGCCTTCTCCGGCTTGGCGTGGGCGAAGCCCACCGCCGACTGGATCTCGTTCTGCATGATGTCGGGCTCCTCAGCCGAGAAGGGTGCCGCCGGTGGCGTCGACGAAGGAACCGGTCATCCAGCGGGCCTCGTCGGAGGCGACGAACGCGACGATGTCGGCGACCTCGTCCACCGTGCCGACCCGGTTGAAGGTCGACAGCGCGGACATCTGCTTGAGCGCCTCGGGGTCCTGGAAGACCGGGTCGCCGTTGTCGGTGACGCCCGGGGCCACGGTGTTGATGGTGATGTTGCGGGGCGCCAGGACCGGGGCCATGTGCAGGGTGATCTGCTCCAGGGCGCCCTTGCTCATGGCGTACGCGATCTGGATCGGGAACGCGGAGTGGGTGACGCCGGAGGAGACGTTGACGATGTGGCCGCCGTCCGGGATCAGCTCCAGGGCCTTCTGGATGAGCAGGAAGGGCGCCTTGGCGTTGATGTTGTAGCAGTTGTCGAGGATCTCCTCGGTGACCGAGGCCGGGCCGGCGCCGGCGAAACCGGTGGCGGCGGCGTTGTTCACCAGGATGTCGAGCCGGTCCGAGCCGGTGAGCTCGACCAGGCCCGCCTTGGTGCCGTCGAGCAGCCGCTCGATCGCACCCGGCTGCCCGAGGCTCGCCTGCACGGTGAACGCGCGGCCGCCGGCCTCCTCGATGAGCGCCACGGTCTCCTTCGCCGCGGTCTCGTTGCCGGAGTAGTTGACCGCGACGACGGCGCCGTCCTTCGCGAGGCGCAGCGCGATGGCGCGCCCGATGCCCCGGCTGGCGCCGGTGACGAGTGCCGTCTTGTTCTCGAGCCTGCTGGTCATGGAAAACCCTTCGGAAAAGGAGTGGAAGAGAAAGTCGGTGCGGAGCGGGGACCGGCGGGCCGGCTGCCCCGGGCCGGTCCGCTAGCCGGCGTGCTTGGCGACGGCCTCGCGGACGGCCGGGGCGATCTGGCCGGCCCAGCGGCCGAGGGACGCGAGGTCGGGGGTGCCGCCGCGGGGCGAGAAGAGCATGAAGCCGGACGCGCCGTGCTCGACGACCGCGCCGGTCAGCTCCTCGATCCACTGGTCGACGCTGCCGCCGAGCCAGCGGCCGTCGCGGTCGCGGGTCCGGGCCACCGGCCGGTCGGTGATCTGCCCGGGGAAGTTGAAGATCGTGCGGACCTCGCGCGGGTCGCGGCCCACGGACCGCGCGCCCTCGTCGACGACCGGACGCGAGGCGCGGTAGCGCGGGCTGAGCCAGTCCGCCGCGTGGCCCGGGATCCAGCCGTCGGCCACCCGTCCCGTGGCGGCGAGGGACTTGGGGCCGACCGACCCGGTCCACACCGGAGGCGCCGGGACGGGCGCCGGGTCGATCTGGTGGACGCGGTAGTGGCGGCCCTCGAAGGTGACCGGCGGGCCGCCGCCGGACAGCTTCTTCACGAGGACGATCGCCTCCTCGAAGGCGTCCACGGCCTCGGCCGGGGTGAGCGGCTCGACGCCCATGTCGGCGATCCGCTCCCACAGCCCGCCGGCACCCATGCCGAGCACGACCCGGCCGCCGGAGAGCGCGGACAGCGTGGTCACGGTCCGCGCCAGCATGGCGGGCGGCCGCGTCGGCAGGTTGCTGACGTTGGCGAAGCCCGCCAGGTGCCGCGTGCGGCCGATGACGAAGCCGACGGTGGCGTACGCGTCCAGGCGCTGCCCCACGTACGGGTGGTCCGACAGGGAGAACAGGTCGAGCTTCTCCCGGTCGGCGAGGTGGGCCATCTCCAGCAGCGCCGGTGCCTCGCCGATGACGCTGTGCGCGCCGAAGCCGAAGACGACGGAGCGTGCGGACGGTGTGGTTGCCAAGGGGGTGCCCTTCACTTCTGTACGGGCGGACGGGTCGCGTCCGTACGGGTCACTTCGTTCGGGTGGTGTGGAACTCGTAGCGGCGGCCCGCTCCGGCCTCGGCCTGCCCCATGTACTCCAGGAGCGGCTCGATCTCCGCCTTGATGTGGACGAGCGCCTCGGCCTCGGAGGCCCACTCGGACAGCAGGAAGATGCCGTCGTCGGCCGAGGAGACGTGGAAGTTGGCGGCGATGGCGCCGGGGTAGGCCCGGTCCTCGCCGACGGTCTCCTCCTCCTGCCCGAGCAGCCCGTCGACCCAGGCGCGGGCCGTCTCGCCGGGCCGCATCGCGAAGAAGGCGGCGGGGTAGCAGCCGACCTCCGGGAGCGGGTCGGGCAGGACGGTGGGCTGCACCCTGCGGTACAGCCGGTACGTGGCCGGGGTGCCCGGCTCGTAGCCGAGGGCGCGCCAGTCGGGGCGCAGGGCTCCGTACGCCGCGCGCACGGCCTCCTCGTCGGCGGCCTCGGCCGTCCACTGGGCGTAGACCAGCAGCGACGTGCCGTCGGTGCCGTAGAACAGGGACACGGCCGCGAGGGCCTCGGGCCACTCGGCGGCCTCCCAGTGCGCGAGGACCGCGGCACCGGCCTCCCGCAGGCGCTCGGGGTCGCCGGAGGTCACTTCCTCCACCAGGGCGGTGGTGACGTCCGGGCGGCCGATCTCCGGCCGGACGTCCGACGTGGTCGGCATCGTCGACTCCTCTGTCTGTCAGTCGTCAGTCGTCAGTCGTGGCCGGGGGATCAGGCGCGCTTGCGGCCGATGACCAGGACGTCCTCGTGCAGGCCGTCGACCTCGACGGTCTCCGGCTCGAAGCCGGCCTCGCGCAGCCAGCCGTGCAGGGCGTCGGCGGAGTACTCGTGGCCGCCGCGGGACCAGACGAGCATCGTCAGACCGGCGAGGGCGCCGTGCATGGACGGCTGGTCGCCGCCCGCCATCGGGTCGTAGACGAAGACCGCGCCGCCCGGCTCCAGGGCGTCGTAGGCCCGCTTGAGGAGGGTCAGACGGTCCTCGACGCCCCAGTTGTGCAGGACGTGGCCGAAGACGAGGACGTCGGCCTTGGGCAGGTCGTCCTTGAAGAAGTCGCCGCCGTGGAAGGTGAGGTCGGTGTCGCCGAGGCGGGCCATGTGCCGCTCGAAGGCGGACTGGAGCGGCGGCAGGTCGAAGACCGCGCCCTTCAGGTGCGGGTTGTGCTTCACGACCTCGTGCGCGAAGTTGCCGCGCGCGCCGCCGATGTCGACGAAGGACGTGTAGCCGCTCCAGTCGATGCGGCTCAGGGCCTGCGCGATCGGGGCGCTCAGCAGGTCCATGCTGTCGAGGAAGCCGTCGGTGGCCTCGGCGTCCGCGTACAGGCTGTCGTACGGGTTGCCGGCGACGGCGGCCTGGTTCTGCGGCTTGCCGGTGCGCAGCGAGTCGGCCAGGCCGTTCCACGCCGGGTTCAGCTCCTGCTCGCAGAAGTGCAGGTAGCCGCCGAGGTAGGCGGGGCGGCCCTTGACCAGGAAGGCGTCGCTGACCGGGGCGTTGGTGAACTTCCCGTCGGCCGTCTGCACCAGGCCGAGGTGGACGAGCCCGGCGAGCAGGTCGTTGGTGCCGCGCTCGACCAGGCCGAGCCGCTCGGCCAGCTCGGCGGTGGTCGCCGGACCCTCGGCCAGCTCGGTGAACAGGTCGTACTCGACGGCGGCGAGCAGGATCCGCGACTGCCAGGAGCCGAGGATCAGGCCCATGATCGGGCCGGGGTTCACGGACGTGTCGGGCGTGTCGACTGCCATGGTGGTGGGTCTCCTTGAGGTGAGGAAGCTGAAGGGAGAGGGGAGGTGCGGAGGAGCGGAGGGGAACGCGCGTCGTACGGGTCGGCGAGCGGTACGGGACACAGGGAGCGGTACGGGTCAGGGAGCGGTTCGGGTCAGCGCGCCGTACGGCGGGCGAGCGCGGCCACCAGGCCGAGCGCCCCGGCCGCCGTGACCAGCGCGAGCGCCGGGCGCGGGCCCCGGGCGTGCGTGAGCAGCAGGCCGACCGCGGGCAGCAGCAGCGCGGCGCCCCACTGCACCGCCGCCTGGTACAGCGACACGGCCGCGCCCCGGTCCGCCGGGTCGAGACCTTCCGTCGCCCGGGTGTTCAGGGCGACGAACGCGCAGCAGAAACCGGCCTCCACGAGCAGCAGGACCGGCAGCATGCCGAGCGGATAGGAGCCGCTGTCGGGACGGGCCAGGTAGAGCACGTAACCGAGGAGCGGGAACAGCGCGCCGAGCGTGACGAGCCGGGCGCTGCCGTAGCGGGCGATGAACCGGCCCGCGAACGGGACGCTCAGCGCCAGCGGGACGCAGGCGGGCAGCAGCGCGAGCGCGGACAGCCACGGCGACCAGCCGAAGTCGTCCGCCATCCGGAAGACCATCACGACCAGCACCGCCTGATACGTGCCGTTGAGGGAGGCCGCGCCGAGCGCGGACCGCAGCAGCGGGCCCCGCCTCAGCAGCGCGAGGCGCGGCAGCCGCGCCGGACCGCCGCCCTGCTCGCGCGGCAGCACGAACGCCCCCGCGACAAGCAGCACCAGGGCGACCGGCGCGGGGAAGACGAACACCCAGCGCCAGTCGGCCTCCAGGAGGCCGCCGGCAAGCAGCAGCCCGGCGGTGAAGCCGGCCGCGCCGAACAGCGAGTACACCGAGAGCGCCCGCCGCCGCTCCGGCCCCTCGGGAAAGAGGTCGTTGATGATGGCGAGCCCGGTCGGCGCGGTCAGCGCGGCGCAGCAGCCCTTGACGACCCGGACCGCGATCAGGAGCGCGGGCCCGCCGGCGAGGCCGCCCGCGAGGGACGCCACCCCGAACAGCAGCATCGCGCCCAGATACGCCCGCCGGCGCCCGATCCGGGCGCACAGCACGGGCCCGAGCAGCAGCAGCGCGGCGAAGCCGAGCGCGAAACCGGTCATCATCCACTGGACGCCGAACGGCGTCAGACCGAACCGGGCGGCGAGCGTCGGCAGCGCGATGAGGATGACGGACACCTCGATCGCGTCGAGCAGCATGTTGCCCGAGAGCACCAGGAGCCGGGACCACTGGCGCGCGTCCCACGACACCCGCGCCCCCGGGGCGGCTCCCGTCGGGGGGACGGCGGTCGCGGTCACCAGTCCAGCACCTGGCCCTCGGGCGTGCCGTCCTCGCCGAGGAAGGTGGCGGTCGGGCCGCCGTCGGGGAGGGTCGCGAGCAGCACGGGGATGCGCGCGCCCTGCTCGGTGGTGAGCCGGCCGTGGTGGCCGTTGATGTCGGTGGCCACGAAGCCGGGCGAGGCGGCGTTGACGAGGATGCCGGTGCCGCGCAGCTCGTTGGCGTACGCCAGGGTGACCGCGTTCAGGGCCGTCTTGGACGACGCGTACGACAGCAGGGTCACCGGGAACTCGCCCGGCGGGTGCTCCCCGGTCTGGTCGTTGTTCTCGGCGGCCGACTTCAGCGAGCCGATGGCGCTGCTGACGTTGACGATCCGTGCGGACGGCGCCTTGCGCAGCAGCGGCAGCAGGGCGTTGGTCACGGTGATGACGCCGAAGACGTTGGTCTCGTAGACCGTGCGCACCTGCTCCGCGGGGGTCTCGCTGGGAAGCTGCATGGGGCCGCCGACGCCGGCGTTGTTGACCAGCACGTGCAGGACGCCCGCCTCCTCGGCCAGCCGCTTCGCGGCGAGCGCGACGGAGGTCTCGTCCGTGACGTCGAGGTGCAGGAACCGCACGTCGAGGCCGCCGGCGGACAGGGCGGCGGCGGCCTCGCGGCCGCGCCCCTCGTCGCGGGCGCCCAGGTAGACGGTGTGGCCGCGCTCGGCGAGCTGCCGGACGATCTCGCGGCCGATCCCCTTGTTGGCTCCGGTGACGACGGCGACGCGCGCGGGGTGGGCGGACATGGGTTGCCTCTCGCGTGGGGTGGATGGGGTGGGGGACGGGCGCCCCGGGCGGGACGGCCCCGGAGGGGGCCGCCTCAGCCGAGGAGGGTGCCGCCGGTGGCGTCGATGAAGGCGCCGGTGATCCAGCGGGCCTCGTCGGTGGTGAGGAAGGTGATGACGTCGGCGACGTCGCCCGCCTCGCCGACCCGGTTGAAGGCCGAGAACTTCGCCATCGCCTCGACCGCCTGCGGGTTGTCGAAGATCGGGCCGCCGTTGTTGGTGATGCCGGGCGCCACGCTGTTGATGGTGATGCCGCGCGGGGCGAGGATGCGGGCCAACTGGAAGGTGAGCTGCTCGATCGCGCCCTTGGTCATGGCGTAGGCGACCTGGTCGGGCACCGAGGTGCGGGTGACGCCGGTGGTGAGGTTGACGATCCGGCCGCCGCTCGGCATCTGCCCGAGGGCCCGCTGCACGATGAAGTACGGCGCCTTCGCGTTGACGGCGAAGTAGTGGTCGAACTCCTCGGGGGTGAGGTCCTCCGGCGCCGAACCCGTCGACGTGACCGCCGCGTTGTTGACCAGGATGTCCAGGCGGGTGTCGCCGGTGCGCTCCTTCAGGCCGCGCTCCAGGCCGAGGAACAGCTCGTGCACGTCGCCGGGCACGCCCAGCTCGGCCCGGACGGTGAAGGCGCTGCCGCCCTCCTTCTCGATGAGCTCGACGGTGTCGTTCGCCGCCTGCTCGTTGGCGGTGTAGTGCACGGCGACGAGCGCGCCCTCGCGGGCGAGCCGGATCGCCGTCGCCCTGCCGATGCCGCGACTCGAACCGGTCACGAGGGCCGTCTTGTCGGTGAGCCTGTCCACGGTTGACCTTCCGGGTTGGTGGATGTGCGGGAGGTGCGGCGCCGGACGCGCGGCCGGCCGGGTGGGCGCGGGCGCCTTCGGCCGGGGCCGTTCCGTCACGTCGAGGCCGCTGATCATGCGGGCGAGATGGCGGCGCACCGGGCCCTGTCCGAGCAGCTCGCCGAAGACGTCGCGCAGCGCGACGACCTCCTCCGTGCCGAACAGCAGCCGGGCCTGCGCCTCGATGTTGGCCAGCGTCCGCGCCCCGACCGGGTGCCGCTCGGCGTGGTAGGTGTCGAGCAGCTCGGGCCGGTCGGCGCCGGTGACGACCCGGGCCAGCTTCCAGCCCAGGTTCGCCGCGTCCTGGAGGCCCAGGTTGACCGCCTGGCCGCCCACCGGCATCTGGCTGTGCGCGGCGTCGCCGGCCAGCAGCAGCCGGCCCCGCCGGTACTCGGTGGCCTGCCGCGAGACGGTGCCGAAGCGGTTGAGCCAGCGCGGCTCGCCGTGCCCGATGTCCTCGCCGGTCACGGCCGCCCAGGCGGACACCACCTGCGCGAAGGTCACCTCGCCGGCCGGCTGCTCGCCGAAGCGGTGGACCATCAGGCGCGTGGTGCCGTCGGGCCTGCGGTACGCGGTGGCGATGCCGCCGTCGAAGCGCTGGAGGCGCCGGTTGTCGATCGTGACGCCGGCGACGTCGGCGCGCAGCATCACCTTGTCGGCGTCGTGCCCGGCGAACGTGAAGCCGCCGAGCGCGCGCACGGTGCTGTGCTCGCCGTCGCAGCCGACCACATAGCCGGCGTCGATCGCGTAGGAGCCGGCGCCGGGGCCGCGCACCTCGACGCGGACCCCGTCGCCGGTCTCCCGCAGCCCGGTCACCGTGTGACCGCGCCGGATCTCGGCCCCCAGCTCGACCGCGTACGCCTGGAGTTCGGTCTCCAGGTGGTACTGGAGGCACTCCCACTGCCCGGCGTACGGATGGTCCGGGTCGGCCTCGGCGAGGTCGAGGCGCAGGCCGCCGAAGTGGCCGGGGCCGACCGGCGGCAGCTCGCCGAGCCGCGGCAGGAAGCCGCGGTCGGCGAAGATCTCCATGGTCCGGGCGTGCAGGATCGAGGCCCTGGACTCGCCGGTGGGCTCCGTCAGCGTCTCCACGACGACGACACCGGCGCCGTACGCGCGCAGCTCGGCCGCGAGGAAGAGTCCGACGGGCCCGGCGCCGACGACCACGACGTCGGTGCGGCGGGCGGACGGTCCCGTCATCGCCGCTTCCCGAGCGCCGGCCCGAACCAGCGGGTCAGCGCACTGCTCAGGTCACGGTGGCTGCCGGGCGCGGCCCAGGCGACATAGCCGTCGGGGCGGAGCAGCACGGCCGAGGCGCCCGCGAGCGGGCTGTCGGCGGGCACGGCGTCCGGGGTCGCCGTGACGATGTCGACGCGGTCCCGCCAGGGCTGCGCGCGACGGCGCAGGACGGCCGTGTCGTCCAGGTCGAGCAGCACACCGCGCCCGGAGCGCAGCAGCTCGGTGCTGCTGGTGCGGCGGCCGTCCACCGTCACCGGCAGGTGCGGCAGGCGCCGGCCGAGCAGCGGGCTGGAGCCGCCGCCCATGTCGTAGCGGATGTCGAGCCCGCTGACCTTGGCGGCCAGGTGCCGGGACACGCCGGGGATCCGGACCAGCTCGGCCAGGACGTCCCGCAGCGGCACCGACTCCTCGCCGCCGAGGATCAGCAGGCTCTGCGCCCGGGTGTTGGCGAGCAGCCCGCGGCCCACCTCGTGCCGCTCGGAGTGGTAGGTGTCGAGCAGCTCCTCCGGCGCGTCGCCGCGCAGCACCGCCGCCAGCTTCCAGCCCAGGTTGTGGGAGTCCTGGACGCTGGTGTTCATGCCCTGGCCGCCCGCGGGCAGGTGGACGTGGGCGGAGTCGCCGGCCAGCAGGACGCGGCCCCGGCGGTATTCGGTGACCTGCCGGGAGGCGTTGCCGAAGGCGCTGATCCACACCGGCTCGGCGTGGGCGATGTCGATGCCGGTGAGCCGCTTCCACACGTCGGCGACCTCGGCGAACTCCGGCGGGCCGGTGCGCTTGCGCGGCGGCACGCCGTGCTCGCCGACGATGATGCGGTGGATGCCGCCGGGCAGCTTGGCGACCATCACGAAGCCGCCGTCGGTGTGCTGGCCGGTCATCCGCGGCTCCAGGTCGACCCCGCGCAGGTCGGCCAGGAGCATCTCGGTGGTGGCGGCCGTGCCGGGGAAGTCAAAGCCGGCCGCCTTGCGGACCGTGCTGCGGCCGCCGTCGCAGCCGACGAGGTAACGGGCCCGCAGCCGGTCCTCGCCGTCGCCGTGGCGCACGGTGACCGTGACGCCGTCGCCCGTCTCCTCGTACGAGACGAACTCGTGCCCGCGGCGGATGTCGGCGCCGAGCTCGGTCGCCCACGCCTCCAAAGCCTCCTCGGTCACCGACTGCGGCACGGTCTTGGCCGCCTCGTGGAAGGCGCCGAGCACGCTCATGTCCAGCGGGATGCCACCGAAGTGGCCCATGCCGCTGGTCTCGTAGTCGCCGAGCCGGCGCAGCAGCCCGCGCTGGTCGAAGACCTCCATCGTGCCGATGGTCAGACCGATGCCCCGGGACTCGCCGGTGCGCCCGGGGTGCCGTTCGAGCACCGTGACGTCGATCCCCGCGAGGCGCAGTTCCCCGGCGAGCATCAGCCCGGCGGGTCCTGCTCCGACAACGACCACCGAAGCGTCCATGAGTCTCTCCTTCTCAAAGCCAGTAGCGGAGCCGCGGACAGCGGCAGGCCCGCCGCGCCGTCGTACAGGCAGGCCGCGGGCAGCGAGCGCAGCGTGACGATCGGCTCCGCGGGGACGGCCAGCGCGGCGGCGGCGGCGTGGTGCGGGCCGGCCGGCACGTTCCGCACGATCCAGCCGGACGGACCGGGTGGGGCGTCGGCGTCGGTTCCGGCGCCCAGGTAGTCGAGGGCGGGGCTGCGGCCGAGCCCCGTGCCCAGACCCTTCAGATACGCCTCCTTGCGGGTCCACAGCTCCGCGAACGCGTCCGGCCGGCGGCCCTCGGGAAGGGTGAGCAGCTCCCGCCACTCCGCCGGGTGCAGCGCCGGGCCGCACACCTCCACCGCCTCGGCCGTCGGCGTGCGCTGCACGTCCACGCCGACGACCGTCGCGGCCGTCCCGATCAGGACGAGACCGTGGCTGTGCGAGAGCGAGAAGTGGACCGGCAGCGGCGGGTCCCGCAGCACGGGCCGGGTGGTGCGGTGCGGGCGCGCCGGGCCGGGCTCCCGGCCCAGGCGCAGCCGCTCGGGCGGACATCCCGTGGCCTCGCCGAGGATCCGGCGCAGCGCGATGTGCGCCGACAGGTACTGCACCCGGTCCCGGGGCCGTACGAACAACTCGGCCCGCCGCAGTTCCGCGGCGTCCAGTTCGCGCACCGCGAGCCGGGCCGCCGCCGGGCTGTCCGCCGACGGCGGGCGCAGCAGCCACAGCGAGAGCCGCGGCGGCTCGCCGGGGACCGGGATCAGCGGCTGCCCGGACTCACGCGGCCCGGACGGACGCGGCCCGGGCTCACGGGGTGGACCGCCGAGTTCAGCGCCGGGCCTCGGCATGGGCCTTGGCGTGGCCCAGCGTGGCCTTGCTGTTGGTGCTGAGCGCGGTGTGCACGTACTCCCGCGCGTCGGCGACGGTGGCGTCCGCGCCGAGGATGCGGGCGATGTTCGCGGTGTTGATGGTCACCGTGTGCTGCGAGGACGCCGTGACACCGGTGTCGGTCTCGGTGAACGTCCAGTAGCCGGTGTGCAGGGTCATCAGCGCCGGCAGCGTCACCTGCTTGTAGGCGATCTTGTGGTGCGGGAAGGTCACCCGGTACGACTTCGTGGTGTGCACGGAGCCGTCCTTGGCGCGGGTGTCCATCTCCAGGGTCTGCAGGCCCGGGGAGTCCTCGTCGAGGCGGACGGTGGCCACGTGCGGCAGCCGCTCGGACCACAGGTTCGCCTCGTTGATGAAGTCGTAGACGTCCTTGGCGGAGCCGGCGATCTCCACGGAGTCCTCGAAGGAGAACGTCAGATCGGCCTCGGTCTCGGCGTGGACGCGCTCGACGTTCTCGCGCAGCGCGGCCAGCTCGGAGCGCGAGTTGCGGTCGACGGCCTCGTCGATCCACTTCAGGCTCTCCGGGTCGTCGTCGATCGCCCGGTAGTCGTGCAGCAGCCGGATCCGCGACTCGGTCGCGGAGACCGGCTCGATGATCCAGGTGCCGCCCATGGCCGCCACCGGCGGGGTGGGGATCTCCTGGCGGAAGGTGATCCGCAGGTTCTCCGGGTCCAGGGTGCGGTGCGACGTCCAGTTCTTGGGCTCGCCGTTGGCGGTGGCCCAGATCTGGATGCGCTCCTCGCGCTCGCCGCGCTCCACGTGCTCGACGTGGATGGTGGGCGGGAAGATCCGCGGCCAGTTCGCCACGTCGGCGATCAGCCGGAACACCGTCTCGGCCGGCGCGGCCGCGGTGATCTCGTGCTCGACCTCACGGATGGTCATGGTCAGCTCTCCTTGGGGCCTTAGAAGTTGCCGAGTCCGCCGCAGACGTTGAGCGCCTGCGCGGTGATGGACGCCGCCGTGTCGGAGGCGAGGTAGCCGACCAGACCCGCGACCTCCTCCGGCGTCGAGTAGCGGCCGAGCGGGATCTTGGCCTGGAACTTCTCGAGGATGGCGTCCTCGGTGGTGTCGTACGCGGCGGCGTAGCCCTGGCGCACGCGCTGGGCCATCGGGGTCTCCACATAGCCCGGGCAGACCGCGTTGACGGTGATGCCGGTCGGGGCGAGCTCGTTGCCGAGGGCCTTGGTGAAGCCGACGACACCGTGCTTGGACGCCGAGTACGGGGCGCCGAGGACGACGCCCTGCTTGCCGGCGGTGGAGGCGATGTTGATGATTCGGCCGCGGTCCTTGTGGCGCATGCCGCCGGTGTTGAGCACCTCGCGGGTCAGCCGGAAGACGCTGTTGAGGTTGGTGTCGATGACGTCGTCCCACAGCTCGTCGGCGATGTCGGCGGTGACACCGCCGCCGCTGCGGCCCGCGTTGTTGACCAGGACGTCCACGGTCCCGAAGGTGTCGACGGCGGCCTGCACGAAGTCCCGCACGCTGTCCGAGGACCGGACGTCGAGGGTGGTGCCGTCCACCTCCAGGCCCTCGGCCTGGAGCTCCTTGACGGTCGCGGCGACGTTGTCGGCGCTGCGGGCGCCGATGAAGACCCGGTGGCCCTGCTCGGCCAGGAGCCGGGCGGCGGCCAGGCCGATGCCGCTGGTCGCTCCGGTGACCAGGGCGACCCGCTTCTGCTGATCTGACATGGGTGGCGTCTCCAGTGGGAGGGGAAAAGGGCCCGCCGGGCGGTGCGACGAGGCACCACCCGGCGGTGAGTGGGGTGGGGGTGTGGGGGGTGGGGTGCGGAGGGGGAAGTGACGGGGAACGACGGGGCGGACCGGGAGCGGTCAGACCAGGGCGGCGAGGCCGCTGTTGACCGCGTCGATCAGCATCCGCGGGGTGTTCGCGATGCTCAGGATGTCCTCGTCGAGGGAGATGCCGTACTCGCGCTCGATGCGGCCGCCGGTCTCCAGGAGCGCCAGCGACTCGTAGCCCAGCTCCTCGAAGTCGGTGTCGAGGATGTCACCGTCGAGGTTGTACGAGTCGTCGGCGCCCGCCGCCTCGATCAGGATGCGGCGGAGGTCGTCGAAGGTGAAAGCCTGCTCGGCCATGGTGATTCCTTTCCGGGGCTTGCCCGTTCGGCGTGATGGCGGTACGGGGCGGTACGGGGCGGTACCGGGTGGTGCGGGGCGGTACGGGAATGCGGGGCGGTGCGGGGTCAGTCGGCGGAGCGGACGACCAGCGCGGAGTTGAAGCCGCCCAGGCCGCGGGCGAGCACCAGCGCGGTCCGCACCTCGTGCGTCCGCGGGTGGCCGACGACCAGGTCCAGGCCGTAGGTGTCGGACGGCCGGGTGTTCATGGTCGGCGGGATCAGGCCCTCCTCCATCGCGAGGAAGACCGTCGCCAGGTCCAGCGCGCCGGCGGCCGAGTACAGGGCGCCGGTCGTCGTCTTGGGGACGGTGACGGGCACCTGCTCGCGGCCGAAGACCGCGTTCAGCGCGTCCGCCTCGATCCGGTCGAGCTCGGGCACGGCCGCGCCGTCCGCGAAGACCACGTCCACGTCACGCGGGCCGACCCCGGCGTCGGCCAGGGCGATCTCGATCGCCTGGCGCAGGGCCGGCGGGCGGCCGCTGCCCGGCTTCGGGTCGAAGGTCGCGCCGTAGCCCGCGATCTCGCCGTACACCTTGGCGCCGCGCGCCCGGGCGACGTCCTCGCGCTCCATGATGAGGATGGCGCCGCCCTCGCCCGGGACGTGGCCCGAGGCCCGCTCGTCGAAGGGCAGGAAGGCGGCGGCCGGGTCGTCCTGCGTGGTGACCCGGCCGCTGGTGAGCTGCGCCACCCAGCCCCACGGGCACAGGGACGCGTCGACGGAGCCGGTGACGACCAGCGGCGTGCCCTTGCGGACCTGGCGGCGGGCCTGCGCGACGGAGTCCAGACCGCCGGCCTGCTCGCTCACGACGACGCCGCTCGGGCCCTTCATGCCGTGCCGGATGGAGATCTGGCCGCTGTTGACGGCGTAGAACCAGGCGAAGGACTGGTACGCGGACACGTACTCGCTGCCCTGGCTCCACAGCCGCTCCAGCTCGCGCTGGCCGAACTCGAAGCCACCGGAGGCGCTGGAGGTGACCACGCCCATGTCGAAGGCGGGCAGCTCCTTCGGGTTCACCCCGGCGTCCTCGAGCGCCCAGTCCGCGGCGACCAGCGCGAGGCGCGTCATCCGGTCGGTCTGCGGCAGCAGCTTGCTCGGCAGGTGCTCGGACGCCTCGAAGCCGTGGATCTCCCCGGCGAGCCGCGCCGGGTACTGGGTCGGGTCGAAGCGGGTGATGCGGCCGATGCCGCTCTTGCCGACGCGGGCGGCCTGCCAGTACTCCTCGGCGCCGAGCCCGTTGGGCGCGACGACACCGAGGCCGGTCACCACTACGGAGGTACTCATGCGGCGGTCCTTTCCGGCCGGGCCAGGACCATCGCGCTCTGGAAGCCTCCAAAGCCACTGCCGACGGTCAGCACGGCGTCCGTCTGGTGCTCCCGCGCGGTGACGGGCACATAGTCGAGATCGCATTCGGGGTCGGGGGTGTGGAGGTTCGCCGTCGGCGGCACCACGTGGTGCGTCATCGCCAGGGTCGACGCGGCGATCTCGATGGCGCCGATGGCGCCGAGGGAGTGGCCGACCATCGACTTGATGGAGCTCACCGGGGTGGCGTACGCGTGGTCGCCGAGGCTCTTCTTGAACGCGGCGGTCTCGTGGCGGTCGTTCTGCTTGGTGCCGGAGCCGTGCGCGTTGATGTAGTCGATCTCGTCGCCGTTCATCCTCGCCTCGTCGAGCGCGACCCGGATGGCCTCGGCCATCTCGGCGCCGTCGGGGCGCAGACCGGTCATGTGGTACGCGTTGGAGCGGGTCGCGTAACCGGCGATCTCCGCGTAGATCCGGGCCCCGCGGCGGCGGGCGCTCTCCAGCTCCTCCAGGACGAAGAAGGCGGTGCCCTCGCCGAGGACGAAGCCGTTGCGGGTGCCGTCGAACGGGCGCGAGGCGCGCTCCGGCTCGTCGTACCGCGGAGTGGTGGCGCGGATCGCGTCGAAGCAGGCCATGGTGATCGGCGAGATCGGGGCGTCGGTGGCGCCGGCGACCAGCACGTCGAGGGAGCCCTCGCGGATCAGCTCGGCGGCGTAGCCGATGGAGTCGATGCCGGAGGTGCAGCCGGTGGAGACCACGGCGTTGGCGCCCTCGGCGCCCACCGCCCAGGCCACCTCGGCGGCGAAGGAGCTCGGCACCAGGTGGTTGTAGAGGTGCGGCACCGCGTACGTGTGGTCGACCAGGTTCAGCCGGCCGCCGTCGCTGACGACCCGGTACTCCTGGTCGAGGCCCATCGTCGCGCCGACGGCCGTGCCGACGGTGACGCCGACGCGGTGCGGGGCGTGCTCGGCGAGGTCGATGCCGCTGTCGGCGACGGCGCCGCGGGCGGCGACGACGGCGAACTGGCCGGCCCGGTCCATCCGCCGGATCTCCTGCGGGCTGAGGCCGTGTGCCTCGGCGTCGAAGTCGATCTCGGCCGCGACCCGGGAGCGGAACGGCGAGGGGTCGAAGAAGGTGATGCCGCGGGTGGCCGTGCGGCCCTCACTCAGCAGCGACCAGAAGGCGTCGCGGCCCACGCCGCCGGGGGCGAGGACCTCGAGGCCGGTGATGACTACGCGTCGGCCGCTCACTGCGTGGCCTCCCAGTGGTAGAAGCGGGTCGCCATGGCGTCGGCGGGCGAGCGCCAGGTCGCCGGGTCGTACGCCTCGATGAACGGCTTCAGGTCCTCGCTGATCCGCACGAACCGCGGGTCGGTCTTCGCCGCCTCGATGTGCTGGCCGCCCTGGTCGGTGTCGAAGTCCTGGAGGTGGAAATAGAGACCGCGGTAGTGGAAGAGCTGACGCCGGCGCGTGCCCATCCGGTGCGGCATCTCGGTGGCATCGAACGCGCGGAAGAGATCGGCCACGTCGCCGCTCGCTCCGGGCTCCATCCGTGCCACGATCAGATTGCTGTGCATACGATTCTTCTCCAAGTGGAAAGCCGTACGGCGGACTGGAGTCTCACGTCACGTCGACGGTTCGACAGCAAGAGGGCCGGAACCGGACGGAGTCAAAAAAAGAGGCGCTTTGACAAAGCGCCGGACTCTGACATCTATGTTCTTCGGTGAATCCCCCTCGTTCAAGGGGATTCACGTCAAATCTCGGTGCAGAACTACAGGTGCTACTGCGGGGCGTTGCCGTGCTTCCGCGAGGGCAGGTCCGCGTGCTTGGCGCGCAGCATCGCGAGCGAACGGATCAGCACCGAGCGGGTCTCCCGCGGGTCGATGACGTCGTCGATGAGGCCGCGCTCGGCCGCGTAGTACGGGTGCATCAGCTCGTTCTTGTACTCCTCGATGCGCTGCCGGCGCACGGCCTCCGGGTCCTCCGCCGCGTTGATCTCCCGCCGGAAGATGACGTTGGCCGCGCCCTCGGCGCCCATCACCGCGATCTCGTTCGTCGGCCAGGCGAGGGCCAGGTCGGCGCCGATCGAGCGCGAGTCCATGACGATGTACGCGCCGCCGTATGCCTTGCGCAGCACCAGCGAGATCCGCGGCACGGTCGCGTTGCAGTACGCGTACAGGAGCTTGGCCCCGCGCCGGATGATGCCGTTGTGCTCCTGGTCCACGCCGGGCAGGAAGCCGGGCACGTCGACCAGGGTGATCAGCGGGATGTTGAAGGCGTCGCAGAACTGCACGAACCGCGCGCCCTTCTCGGAGGCGTTGATGTCGAGCACACCGGCCATGGAGGCCGGCTGGTTGGCGACGATGCCGACCACGTGCCCGTCGAGGCGGGCGAAGGCGCACACGATGTTCGTCGCCCAGGCCGGGTGCACCTCGAAGTAGTCGCCGTCGTCGACGACCTCCTCGATCACCTTGCGGATGTCGTACGCCTGCCCGGCACCCGACGGCACCAGGTCGAGCAGCGCGTCGTTGATCCGGTCGACCGGGTCGCCGGAGCGCTCCACGGGCGACAGCTCGCGGTTGTTGGCGGGCAGCAGCGAGAGCAGGTAGCGGACGTCCTCGATGCACTCCTCCTCTGTGTCGTACGCGAAGTGCGACACGCCCGAGGTGGCCGAGTGGACGTCGGCGCCGCCCAGGCCGTTCTGCGAGATCTCCTCGCCGGTGACCGCCTTGACGACGTCCGGCCCGGTGATGAACATCTGCGAGGTCTCGCGGACCATGAACACGAAGTCCGTGAGCGCCGGCGAGTAGGCGGCGCCGCCCGCGCACGGGCCGAGCATGACCGAGATCTGCGGGATCACGCCGGAGGAGCGGGTGTTGCGCTGGAAGATGCCGCCGTAGCCGGCGAGCGCGGTGACGCCCTCCTGGATGCGGGCGCCGGCACCGTCGTTGAGCGAGACCAGCGGGGCGCCGGCCGCCTCGGCCAGGTCCATGATCTTGTGGATCTTCTGCGCGTGGGCCTCGCCGAGCGCGCCGCCGAAGATCCGGAAGTCGTGCGCGTAGACGAAGACGGTGCGGCCGTGCACGGTGCCCCAGCCGGTCACCACGCCGTCGCTGTACGGCTTCTTGTTCTCGAGCCCGAAACCGCTGGCCCGGTGCCGCCGCAGCGGCTCCACCTCGTTGAACGAGCCCTTGTCCAGGAGCAGTGCGATGCGCTCCTGCGCGGTCAGCTTGCCCTTGCTGTGCTGGCGCTCGGTGGCGGCCGGGTCGGGGCCCTGCCGGGCCGACTCCTTGATCTCGGCCAGCTCGTCGATCCGGGCCTGGATCGAGTCCTGCGGTGCGGCTGGTGTGGCCATGGTGTTCCCCACCTCCATGGGTCGCGGGTCGTGGGTCGTGGGTCGTGAGTCGCGGTCGTACGGCGGACGCGTACGCCGGGTCGGGCGCGTACGCCGAGTGGGATGCGTGCGCCGGGTCAGCGGCCGGCGTCCGGCCGGTACAGCCGGATGAAGTCCGCGACGCCGGCGCTGATCACCGCGTCGCGCTCGAAGTCGGACAGCGGCAGGGCGCCGTGGAAGGAACGCTGGACCACCCCGCCCGCCACCAACTGCACGAAGCGCTCGGCGGCGTGCTCCGGGTCCTCGAAGGCCAGCAGCCCCTGCTCGGCGAGCCGGGCGAGCCGGCGGGCCAGCTCGCGGTTGGCCTGCCGGGGCCCCGCCGTCCGCCACATCTCGACCACCCCGGCCGGCCACGTGGCGATCTCGGCGCCCAGGTGACGGACGATCGCGAAGTGCTCCGGGAAGGCCGTCAGCGGCGTCAGCCAGGCGCGGCCCAGCTCGGTCAGGTCCTTCTCCAGGTCGGTGATCTCGGAGAGGTGCTCCTCGGCGATGACGGTCAGCGAGGCGGCGACCGACGCGGCGCCCTCCAGGAGGACCGCGAGCAGCAGCCGCTCCTTGTCCTTGAAGTAGTGGGTGACGGTGGCCTCGTCGACGCCGCACTCCAGGGCGATGTCCATGACCCCGGTGTGGGTCCAGCCCTCACGGGCGAAGACGGCGCGGGCCGCCTGGACGATCTCCCTGCGCTCCTCCGCCGACCCGGCCTGGGCGGGCGCGATCGCGGTCTGCTGGATGGTCATGGTGTGTTCCTCCGTGTGAGGTGCGGATCGGTGACGTGCGGGGGCGCCCGGCCCGCAGGTGCGCGGCGAGCACGGCGAGGGCGGCGAGGAGCGTGGCCCCGCCGCCCGCGAGCAGCCCGGCGCGGGCGCCGTACCGTTCGCTGAGGGCGCCGATCAGGAGGGCGCCCAGGGGAGTGGTCCCCTGGAAGACGAGCGTGTAGAGGGCCATGACCCGGCCTCGGTAGGCGGGGTCGGTGCCCAGTTGGATGCGGTGGTTGGCCGCCTGGGCGAAGTACAGGGAGCCGAAGCCGGTGCACAGCAGCAGCACGGCGGCCCACGCGTACGTGGGGGCCAGACCGGCCGCGCACTGCAGCGCCCCGGCCGCGAGGGCCGAGCCGATGACGACACCGGCCGCCGGCCGCCCGCGGCGGCGCGTGGTGACGAACGCCGCGAGCAGCGAGCCCGCCGCGAAGGCCGTGGTGAGCAGCCCGAAGGCGGCGGCCTCCGCGTGGAACTCCGTCTTGGCGAGCAGCGGCAGGGTGAGCTGGAAGTTGAAGCCCAGCATGCCGACGACGGCCACCAGGACCATCGGGAGCAGGAGGTCGCGCCGGGTCGCCATGTGCCGTACGCCGTCCATGACGGGGGCCCGGGCGGGCCGGCGCGCCGAGCGGTGCAGCTCCCCGGGCCGCATCGCGCGCAGGGCGGCGACGGTCGCCAGGTAGCTGACCGCGTTGAGCAGCATCACGGTGGCGGTGCCGAACCAGCCGATCAGCAGGCCCGCGAGCGCGGGGCCCACCACCCGCGCCACGTTGAAGTACGCGGCGCTCAGCGCCGAGGCGTTGGGCAGCAGCTCGGCGCCGACGAGCTCGCTGACGAAGGACATCCGGACGGGCACCTCGACCGCGTTCACGACGCCGAGCCCGAGGGCGAAGAGGCAGACGTGCCACAGTCCGGCCGCGCCGGTGAGCACGAGGACCCCGAGCAGGAGCGCCAGGACACCCGACACGAGGTTCGCGGCCATCAGCAGCCGGCGCTTGTCGTACCGGTCGGCCAGGCCGCCCGCGTAGAGGGTGAGCAGCAGCAGGGGTGCGAACTGCAGGGCGGTCACGACGCCCAGGGCGGTGCCGGAGTCGCCGGTCAGGGAGAGCACGAGCCAGTCCTGGGCGACGACCATCATCCAGGTGCCGGCGACGGAGACGAGCTGTCCCGCCGCGAAGAGCCGGAAGTTGCGGACGGTCAGGGACTGGAGCGTGCCCGCGAGAGGTGATCTCATCTCGTCCTTGGCTTCAGGAGAATGCGGGCGCACGGCAAGGGAATCTGCCCTATAGCTTCTTCGGCCCGGGTCCCGCGGTCAATCATTCCCATGTCAGATCCCGGTCAAGGCATGTCAGGAATAGGCGGTTCCGCAGCGGGGCGTGAATTCGTGTCAGGGACGCGAAAAGTCGGTCGCGGAATTCATCGAATTCCGTCACGTACTACAGGTGACATTCCCCGGCCCTTGCGGCCCCGATAATCGCGGAAATACCGTTCCCGGGTCCGTGGGCGACCGCCGACCGGAGGTCGCCGAGACTCATGGGGGTAGAACCGAATGTCCGTCGTCATGACGACCGTCTGTGTCGGAGCCGGCTGCGTGCGGCGCGAGGGCGCCGGCCGGGCCCGACGCCCGGCCGCGGCCGCCAGCCGCCTCTGCCTGGACTGCCACGAGCGCCTGGTGCGGGACCTGAACCGGCTGCCGGAGCTGTACGAGGAGTGCGCGCGCCACCTCGACGGCAGCGGCGGCGGCGACCGGGCCCTGGAGAAGACCTCCGGCGGCCCGCTGCCCGGCATGCCCTTCAACCTCCGGGCGGCGGACGTCCGCACCTCGATCCTGGCCGTGCTCAGCGGCTGGGCGAGCCTGGTCCTGGAGGAGCGCGGCCTCGCCGGTCCGCGGCGCGCCGTCGGCCCGCTGGTCCACTTCCTCACCCGCAACGGCGCCTGGCTCGCGGCGCACGACGCCGCGGGCGAGGCGTCCGCCGAGATCGCGGGCCTGGTCCGCAAGGCGCTCGGCGTGATCGACCCGGCGACGAGCCGCCGCATCGCGGTGGGCGCGTGCGTCGAGCCCGGCTGCTCCGGCGCGCTCACCGCCGTCGTCCAGCCCCGCCGGCCGCAGTTGCCCGCCACGATCACCTGCGGAGCGGACGTCTCCCACCACTGGGTCGGGCACGAGTGGCTCCAGCTCAGCCGCCGTCTCGGCGCCGCCGCCGCGACGGCGCCCGCGAGCGGGCCGGCCGAGCCGGCCGGCACGGTCACGGACCTGGAGGCGGAGGTGCGCTGGATGACGGCGGCGGACATCGCCCGTCTGTGGGACATGCCGCCGGGCAGCGTCTACCGCCACGCCAGCACGCAGAAGTGGCGCCGCCGCAGCGGCAACGGCCGGACGTACTACCACGCGGGGGACGTCTACGAGACGCTCCACCGGCGCGACGAGGCGGCCTAGCGCCGCCGGCCGGCGCGGACACGCACGAGGGCTCCTGGCGATCGCCAGGAGCCCTCCCGCGTCGGGCGGTTCGGGATCAGTCCTTGATCTCGCAGATGGCGGCGCCGGAGGTGAGGGAGGCGCCGACCTCGGCGGTGAGGCCCTTGATGGTGCCGGACTTGTGGGCGTTGA
>NZ_JBEXQW010000069.1:0-33028 GCF_040612775.1 Streptomyces sp. NPDC006339 | reverse complement strand
GAACGCCCCGCTGGTGGGGGATCAACGTCTTCGTCCTCCTCGCCATCCCGTTCTGCCTGTTCATGGGGACCCTCGGGCGTTGAGCCGCGGCACCCCGCCCCGGCTGGGGCGGGTCGGTCCGGGCCCGGGGGCCGACGGACCGCGCCACCGCCTGGGCCGTGCGCCTCTCCTCCCTCCTCGCCCTCGCCGGCGCCTCCGTCGGTTTCCTCATGGTCCGGCCCACGCCCGAGCAGCTCGCGCAGGACGACCCGGCGATCGTCGGCGCGCACTGCGTCGGAGTCCCCGACGGCGGCCCTGGCATGCCTCTCACCGGCTGGTCCAGCACCGGCGGCGACCTGCGCATCGCCCACTTCTTCGGCATGCACGCGCTCCAACTGATCCCGCTGGTACTGCTCCTGCCGGCCGCTCTGGCCCCGCGCCTCGTGCGGCTCGCCGACGAACGGACCCGGCTGCGGCTGGTCCTGATCGCGTCCGCCGCGTACGCCGCCACCTTCGTCCTGCTCGCCTGGCAGGCACTGCGCGGCCAGGCCCTCCTCTCCCCCGACGGCCCGACCGGCGCCGCGGCCGGCGCCGTCGCCCTCCTCACCGCCGCGGCCACCGTGCTGGCACTCCGCTCCCCCTCCCGGTCGGCGTCCCCCTCCCCTCACCGGCTCGCGGCCTGACCGGCCCGGCCCCTACCCTGACGCCATGCGATACGAGGATCGGGCGGTGGGGGCCGTGCTGGGGTCCGCCGTGGGAGACGCCCTGGGCGCTCCTTTCGAGTTCGGGCTTCCCGGGGTGTTCCGCGAGCGGTTCCCCGACGGGGTGGGCGAGATGTGCGGAGGCGGTGGATGGGAGCCCGGGGAGGCCACCGACGACACGCAGATGGCCGTGCTCGTCGGGGAGTCGCTCCTCGAACGGGGCGGCCTCGATCCGGCGGACCTCTTCGGCCGCTTCCGCCGCTGGGCCGCATCCGAGCCGAAGGACATCGGGCTCCAGACCGAGGCCGTACTGCTCGGCGGTGACCCCTGGGAGACCGCCGCCGCCCTGCACTTCCAGGTCAACGGCCGCGGCGCGGGCAACGGTTCGCTGATGCGGGCCTCCACCTCCGCCGTGCACTTCGCCTCCGCCGGCCGCGCCGCCACCATGGACGCGGCCCGGCGGATCGCCGCCCTCACCCACGGGGACGCCGCCGCCTGGGAGGGCACCGCCGTGCTCCACGAACTGGTGCGCGTGGCCCTGCTCGGCGAGGACCCGCTCGCGGTGGTGCCCGACGTGCTGGGCGACGTCGCGGAACCCCACCGGGAGCGGTGGGCGGTCGCCCTCGCCCCCGGTTGGCGTCCGGAGGACGCCACGGAGTTCAACGGCGCCGTCTGGCCCTGCCTCGGCTCCGCGCTCTGGGCGCTGCGCACCACCACCTCCTTCGAGGCCGCCGTCGCCGCGGCGATCGACCTGGGCGGTGACACCGACACGGTCGCCGCCGTGACCGGCATGCTCGCCGGAGCCGTGTACGGCCCCGTGGGCATCCCGGCCCGCTGGACGGCCGCCCTGCGCGTCCCCCTGCCGGGGTTCGGCGACCGGGTCCTGCGCGCCCCGGAACTCCGCGACCTGGCGCTCGCCCTGCTCTGAGCCGCCGGACCCGCCGCCCGGCGCACCTCGCGCCGCCGCCCCTCCCGGCCCGGCCGCGCCGGGCCGGGCGCTTCGCCCCCGGCTACCGCGCCCGCACCGTCGCCCGGACGTCCCGGTCCGGCTGGAGTGTCAGAGCCGGCACCGGGTGTATCTCGCCGGCGTCGACGTCGAGGCGGAAGCGGCGGGCCAGGACGGCCAGGACCAGGACCGCCTCCACCATGGCGAAACGGGTGCCGAGGCAGACCCGGGGGCCGCCCCCGAAGGGGTACCAGGCGTACTCGGGTATCTCCTCCGCCTCCGAGCCCTCGCTCTCGCCCCCGCTCTCCCCCTCGCCCGCGCTCATCCACCGCTCGGGGCGGAACTCCAGCGGGTCCCGGTACCACCGCCCGTCCCGGTGGGTGACCCACTGGCTGCTCCAGACCCGTGTGCCGGCCGGCACGGGGGCGCCGCCGAGGGTGGCGCCCTCCTTCGCGATGCCGGTGATGAGCCAGACCGTGGGGTAGAGCCGCAGGGTCTCCTTCACCACGGCCTGGGTGTACGTCAGTCGGGCGTAGTCGTCGAAGCCGGGGTCGCGGTCGCCGAGCACGCGGTCCAGCTCGGCCCCGAGCGCCTCCTGGACCCGGGGGTTGCGGGAGAGGAGATACCAGGCCCAGACGAGGGTGGAGCTGGTGGTCTCGTGCCCGCCGATGTAGAGGGTGACGGTCTCGTCGCGGATCTCCCGGTCGGAGAGGCGGGCGCCGGTCTCGTCCTGGGCCGTGAGGAGCCGGCTGAGCAGGTCGGGCCGCTCGCCGTCCCCGTCGCGGTGGCGGGCGACGACCCGGGACACCTCGGCGTCGATGACGGCGGTGGCCCGTCGGACCCGGGCCCGCCCGGGGGTGGGGACCCAGTCGGGCAGGACCGCCCCGATGCCGCTGAACTCGGCGCCGATCTCCTGCTGGGCGACGTCCATGGCGCGGCCGATGGACGCGGCGTCGGCGGCGGTGTCGACGCCGAAGATGGTGCGGACGGCGATCAACTGGGTGAGGGCGGCCATCTCCCGCTTGATGTCGACCCGCTGCCCGTCGGTCCACCGCTCGGCGAGGTCGACGGCGCACTCGGCCATGGTGGCCGCGTAGGACTTGACCTGGCGGGGCCGGACGGAGGGCTGGACGAGGGAGCGCTTGCGCCGCCAGTCGGCGCCCTTGGAGACCACGACCCCGTTGCCGAGCAGGGTGCGGAAGGCGATGCCCAGGTCGGGCTGGTCGAAGGTCCGCTCCACCTCGGTGAGGAGCTCGCCGACGGTCTCGGGGTGGGCGATGAACAGCGCCGGAGTGCGGCCGAAACGCCAGCGGACGAAGTCCCCGCGCTCACGCAGCCGTTCGAAGAAGGCGAGCGGGTCCTTGCCGAACTCCGGCAGGTTTCCCAGTACGGGGACGCCTCGGGGGCCCGGTACGGTCTTCCGCCCGTCCGCCGTCGTGGAGACGACGGCGGACGGACCGGCGTGCGTGGTCACGTGCGTTTCCTTCCGCAGGAGGTGCGTGGTGGTGCCCCAAGTACTCGTTCTGCTGTGCGAGTTCATGGAAGCGGAAGGAACCGCGCCTTCGCCACCCCTGTGGATGACGCCCTGTGGAAAACGCCCTGCGGCCGTGCTCCTGTGGGCCTGTCAGCCCACGGAGCTGTAGGCGACGACACCCCTGAGCAGGCTGTCCACGGCCTTGCGGGCGTTCTTCGCCACCGTGCTGTTCTCCCGGGGCGCGGCGGCCGCGATCTGGCCGAGGACGTCGATGACCTGCTTGCACCAGCGGACGAAGTCGCCGGCGGGCATCTCGGCCTCGCGCAGCACCTCGTCGAGCCCCTTGTCGGAGGCCCACTGGTAGGCGGCCCAGGCGAAGCCGAGGTCCGGCTCGCGCTGTCCGACGCCCTCCGCCTGGTGGAGCTTGAACTCCTCCTCCAGCGCGTCGAGGCGTCCCCAGATCCGCACCATCTCGCCGAGCGCCGCCTTGGCCCTGCCGGTCGGCAGCTTCGGCGCGACGGCGTCGTCGGCCTGGCGGGCCTCGAAGACGAGCGCGGAGACGCAGGCGGCCAGCTCGGCCGGGTTCAGTCCCTCCCACACGCCCTCGCGCAGGCACTCGCTGGCGAGCAGGTCGAGCTCGCCGTAGAGCCGGGCGAGCCGCTTGCCGTCGTCGGTGACCTCGTCCTCGCGCAGATAGTCGAGCTCGGTGAGGAGGGCGACGATCCGGTCGAAGGTGCGGGCGATGGTGTTGGTGCGGCCCTCGATCCGCCGCTCGAGCTGCCGGGTGTCGCGCTGCAGCCGGTGGTAGCGCTCGGCCCAGCGGGCGTGGTCCTCGCGCTCGTCGCAGCCGTGGCACGGGTGCGCGCGGATCTCGGTGCGCAGCCGGGCGATCTCGCGGTCGTCGGCGGCGGCCGAGCGCTGCTTGCGGTGCCGGTCGGGGTTGATGTGCCCGGCCTTGCTGCGCAGCGCGGAGGCGAGGTCGCGGCGGGACTGCGGCGACCTCGGGTTGAAGGACCGGGGGATCCGCATCCGCTCCAGCGGCTCCACCGGGACCGGGAAGTCGATCGAGGCGAGCCGCTTGACCTGCCGCTCCGCGGTCAGGACGAGCGGACGGGGGCCGTCGTGGTGCTCGAAGCCGCGGTGCCCGTTGGTGCGGCCGGCCGGGACGCCCGGGTCGAGGACGAGGGCGAGGCCGGCGAACTTGCCGGTGGGGACGTGGATGACGTCGCCGGGCTTGAGCCGCTCCAGGGAGGCGGCCGCCTGGGCCCGGCGCTGGGCCGCGCCCTGCTTGGCCAGCTCGGTCTCGCGGTCCTTCAGCTCGCGGCGGAGCCGCGCGTACTCCTCGAAGTCGCCGAGGTGGCAGGTCATGCCCTCCCGGTAGCCCTGGAGGCCCTCCTCGTTCTTCTGGACCTGCCGGGAGATCCCGACGACCGAGCGGTCGGCCTGGAACTGGGCGAAGGAGGTCTCCAGGAGCTCGCGGGAGCGGTGCCGGCCGAACTGGTCGACCAGGTTGACCGCCATGTTGTACGAGGGCTTGAAGCTGGAGCGCAGCGGGTAGGTGCGGGTGCCGGCGAGGCCGGCGAGGTGGCCGGGGTCCATGCCGCGCTGCCAGAGGACGACGGCGTGGCCCTCGACGTCGATGCCGCGGCGTCCGGCGCGGCCGGTGAGCTGGGTGTACTCGCCGGGGGTGATGTCGGCGTGCTGCTCCCCGTTCCACTTCACGAGCTTCTCGAGGATCACCGTGCGGGCCGGCATGTTGATGCCGAGGGCCAGGGTCTCGGTGGCGAAGACGGCCTTGACGAGGCCGCGGACGAAGAGCTCCTCGACGACCTCCTTGAAGGTGGGGAGCATGCCGGCGTGGTGGGCGGCGATGCCGCGCTCGAGACCTTCGAGCCACTCGTAGTAGCCGAGGACGTGGAGGTCCTCGCGGGGGATGCTGGCGGTGCGCTCCTCGACGATCTCGCGGACGCGGCGGCGCGCCTCGTCGTCGTTGAGCCGCAGGCCCGCGTAGAGGCACTGCTGGACGGCGGACTCGCAGCCGGCCCGGCTGAAGATGAAGGTGATGGCGGGCAGCAGCCCCTCGGCGTCGAGCCGCTCGATGACCTCGGGCCGTCCCGGGGTCCAGATGCGGGAGCGGGCGCGCCGCTCGCGCTCGCGGTCGGCCTCGCGGACCATCTTGCCGCGGCGCCGGTCGCGCGGGTTGTACGTGCGCGAGTTCTCGGTGCGGGCCAGGCGGAGCAGGTCGGGGTTGACCTCGCGGCGGGAGGAGCCGCGGCCGCCGTGGTCGGTCTCCTCCTCGAAGAGGTCGTACATCCGGCGGCCGGCCAGGACGTGCTGCCACAGGGGCACGGGGCGGCTCTCGGAGACGATGACCTCGGTGTCGCCGCGGACGGTGTCGAGCCAGTCGCCGAACTCCTCGGCGTTCGACACGGTCGCGGAGAGCGACACCAGGGTCACGGACTCGGGGAGGTGGATGATCACTTCCTCCCAGACGGCGCCGCGGAAGCGGTCGGAGAGGTAGTGCACCTCGTCCATGACGACGTAGCCGAGGCCGGAGAGCGCCTGGGACCCCGCGTAGAGCATGTTGCGGAGGACCTCGGTGGTCATCACGATGATCGGCGCGTCGCCGTTGACGCTGTTGTCGCCGGTGAGCAGGCCGACCTTGGCGTTGCCGTACCGCTTGACGAGGTCGGCGTACTTCTGGTTGGAGAGCGCCTTGATGGGCGTGGTGTAGAAGCACTTGCGGCCCTGGAGCAGGGCGAGGTGGACGGCGAACTCGCCGACGATGGTCTTGCCGGAGCCCGTGGGAGCGGCGACGAGCACGCCCTTGCCCGCTTCGAGGGCCTGGCATGCCTCGATCTGGAAGGGGTCCAGACCGAAGTCGTACATCTCGCGGAAGGGGGCCAGCGCGGTGGCCTGCTCCGCGTTGCGGGCGCGGGCAGCCGCGTACGCCTCGGCTGGTGTGAGGTCCTCTGTCATCTTGTTGTCGAGCCTACCCGCCCCCTCTGACAGTGACGCGATCTTTATCGACCGGCTTCGGCCCCGCCGGCCGGGGGGGCCAGGACGCGCAGCGCGGCGGGTCCCCCCGGCTGGAGTCCGGGGGGACCCTGCAAGATCAGGTGATGTCGTCGTAACCGTTCAGCCGGTGCTGCCTGACGCCGTCCGACTCGCCGGTGGCCTGCTCGGGAAGGGCCCGGACGGCGGACACGGTCTCGATCTCGCCGACCGCCTCGGGGGTCAGGTCGATCACCGATGCCTCGTCGTCGTCGAGCTCGGCGTCGGGGTTGTTGCGGCGGCGGCGCCTGTCGTTGAGGAGCGAGAAGCCGACGGCCGCCCCGTACAGGATGGTGATCGGTCCGGCCAGGGCGAGCATGCCGACGGGGTCGGTGGTGGGGGTGATGATGGCGCCGAAGACGAAGACGCCCATGATCACGCCGCGCCACCAGCCGGCCATGCGGCGACCGGTGAGCACTCCGGTGAGGTTGAGCATCACCAGGACGAGCGGCAGCTCGAAGGCGATGCCGAAGACGAGCACCATCCGCAGGGTGAAGTCGAGGACGTCACCGAGCGAGAGGATGTTGGCGGAGCCGCCGGGCGTGAGGCTGATGAGCACCTTCACGCTGATGGGAAGGATGAGGTACGCGAGGTAGGCGCCTGCCGTGAAGAGCGGGACGGCGGCGCCGACGAAGGCGTACGTGTACTTCTTCTCGTGCTTGTGCAGTCCGGGCGCGACGAAGGCCCAGAGCTGGTACAGCCAGACGGGGCTCGCGACGACGAGGCCCGTCGTCAGGGAGAGCTGGATCGTCGTGCTGAAGGGCGCCATCAGCGTGTTGAAGGAGACGATCGCGCAGTTGCCGCCGTCGCTGGTGACGTTCGGGCCGCACTTGGGCACCGACTTCGTCAGGAACTGCATCAGGTCCTCGCTGTACACGAGGGCCACGACGGTCACCGCGGCGATGGCCAGCAGGCCCTTCGCGAGGCGGTTGCGAAGTTCACGCAGGTGTTCCACGAGGGGCATGCGGCCCTCGGGATCCTTCTCCTGCTTGCGGGCAGACTTGAGCAACCCACGTCCTCATCTCGTGCGGCAGCCGCCGCCCGGTGCGGCGGCCGCGGCGGACCGGGTCAGCGCTTGGTGGTGTCGGTGGGCTCGCTCACGGGACGCGAGCTGGTCACGTCTCCGGGGGCGGCCTGGATGGTGCGCGGCGCGGGCTGGTCCTGGGTGCCGGCGTGGGGTGGGTCGGCGGGGGCGCTCTGCTGGTCGTCGGACTTCATCGCCTTGGCCTCGCTCTTGAGGATGCGGGCGGACTTGCCCAGCGAACGGGCCATGTCCGGCAGCTTCTTGGCGCCGAACAGCAGGATGATCACGACGAGGATCAGAATGATCTCGGTGGGGCCGAGCCTACCCATAGCTGTTTACCTTCTTCACCGAGGCGACATTGGAGTGCGTGCCCGGCCGGTCGGACATGCGTCCGGCCACCCGCGCTGCAAGCGATCGTAACCCGCAGGAGTAAACGGGCGGCAATGCCTGTGCATACGTGCGATTGCGTCCCGCGCCCGCGGGCCGCGTGGGTCCCGCGCAGCGTACGGCACGAATTCAGCGCAGCGTCTCACCCGTTCGCGCCAGGTCGACGGCGGCTCGTTCGAGGTCTTCCGCGGCCTGATTGATGCGCTGTGTGGTGCGGGCCACTTGACGGCCGAGGCGCTGGGCCTCCAGGAAGACCTTGATGCCGAGGACACCGAGGACGGCGATGCCGAGAAAGCCGAGGGCGATGGCGAGCATGGGCCAGAACATGGGGCGAGCCTAGACGTTCCGGGCGGCGGCGGGTTCAGCCGGTGGTGTGCAGGCGCAGGGTGCGCACGCCGCCGCCGGTGAGCAGCTCCACGATCCGCTCCCCCGCGGGCTTGCGTACGGCGCTGCCGCACTCGGGGCAGGTGAAGGAGTAGAAGGTGGTGCGGCGGCTGGCGCCGATGGCGAGCCGCAGGGCGCTCGGGGAGAGTTCGAAGCGGGACCGGCAGTCGGGGCAGGCGGCCTTGAAGTGGACCGGGGCGACCGACGCCGTCAGGCCGGGCATTGCGGACATTTCGCTCAACTCTCCCCACTGCGCTACGGGTACGCCTCTCACTGGGAACAGCGTCCGGTCACCCCGGAACGTCACATTCCCCCTGCTGTCGCCGCCGGTCGTCTGCCGCGGTCCGACGGGACCTGCGCCGCTCAGCCCTCGTAGGCGGCCAGCGCCGCGGCGGCGGCCTCCCGCGCGCTGTCCGCGAGCTCCCGCGGGGCGACGATCCGCCCGTCGCTGCCGAGCCGCAGCGCCAGCCGCCGCAGCGAGGCGGGCGCCGGGGTCCGCAGGGTGATCCGCAGCCCCCCGTCCGGCAGCTCGTCGGCGCGGTCGTGCGGGTAGTACTCGGCGACCCAGCGGCCCCCGGGCCCGACCTCCACCACGACCTCCGGGTCCTCGGCGGACGGCTGCACCAGCCCCTCCGACAGGTCCCGCAGCTCGAGCTCCGGCGGCGCGGCGGGCGCGTCCAGGAGACGGATCTCCGCGACCCGGTCGAGCCGGAAGGTGCGGCGCGCCTCGGACAGCCGGCACCACGCCTCCATGTACGTGTGGCCGACGGCGAAGAGCCGGATCGGGTCCACCTCGCGCTCGGTGAGCTCGTCGCGCGCCGGCGAGTAGTAGCGCAGCCACAGCCGCCGCCGCTCGGAGATCGCCCGGTCCACCTCGGCGAAGACCCCGCCCTCGGACTCGAAGGTCACCGACAGGCGGGAGCTGGCTCCGGCCGCCTCGCCGGCCGCCGCCTCCAGCTTGGCGGTGGCGCGCAGCAGCGCCTCGCGGTCGCCCTCGCGCAGCCCGGGCAGGGTCGCCACCGCCCGCGCGGCCACCAGCAGGGCGGTCGCCTCGTCGGCGGCCAGACGCAGCGGCTCGGCGACGTCGTCGGGGTTGTGCCACCAGATCCGGTCGCCGTCGGTGTCGATGTCGAGCAGGTCGCCGCCGCGGAAGCTGGTGCCGCACATCGGCAGGACGTCGAGGTCCGAGATCAGCTCGTCCTCGGTGATCCCGAAGGCGCGGGCGACGTCCGCGACGTGCGCCCCGGGGCGCTCGCGCAGATACGTGACGAGGGACAGCATCCGCCTCGTCTGGTCGATGGCGTTCGTGGCCATGGTCGTTCCTCTCCCCCTCAGCCCTTGGCCACGGCGCGCAGCCGGTCCACGACGTCGGCCCGCAGGTCCGCGGGCTCCAGCACGACCACGTCCGGGCCGAACTCCACGAGCCAGGCGTCGAGGCCGTGCCCGTACGGGATCTCCAGCTCGTCCCAGCCGTCCGCGACGCCCTCCGTCACGGACTGGGCGCGGGCGCGCAGCGGATAGCCGCAGCCGGCCCGCAGCCGGATCCGGGCCGAGCGGGTGGCGGTCTCGCCGGCCCAGCTCTCGACGGTCTCGCGGACGGTGACGACATCGGGCACCGGCGCCGTGAAGGCACCGGCCCGGGAGCGCACCTTGCCGGTGATACGGGACAGCCGGAAGACCCGCTCGGCGCCGCGGTCCCGGTCCCAGCCCGCCAGGTACCAGTGGCCGCGCCAGCACTCCAGGGTCCACGGCTCGACGTGCCGGGTCTCGGGGCGGGCGGCGTTGGCCTTGCGGTAGTCGAAGACGACCGGCCGGCGGTCGCGGCAGGCCAGCATCAGCGGCTCGAACGCGGCCTCGTGGACCGGGATGCGTGGCTCCAGGGCGCTGGCCTGGGAGTCGTACGCGTCCTCCGCCTCCGGCATACCGGCGGCGCGCAGCTTCTGCAGGGCGCCGCTCGCGGCGCCGGCCAGCCGGGCCTGCTGCCAGACCTTGGCGGCCAGGCCCAGCGCGGCGGCCTCCTCGGCGTCCAGGGTGATGGGCGGCAGGCGGTTGGAGTCGCGGCGGGCCAGGTAGCCGGTCTCCCCGTCCAGGTTCTCGACGGTCTCGATCACCAGGCCGAGCTCGCGCAGATCGTCCTTGTCGCGCTCGAACATCCGGTTGAAGGCGTCCTCGCCGGTCGCCTCCATATACGCCTCGATGGAGGCGCGGAGCTCCCGCTTGCTCAACGGCCGGCGGGTCCCGAGCAGGCACAGCGCAAGATTCATCAGCCGCTCGGCCTTGGCAATCGCCATCGACGCCCCGCACCCTCTTCTGCCGGATTGACTTGGTGAGACGTCCGACGGTACCGCCCCGGGGTGTCCTGACAAAAGCCGGGACGGAAGCGCGGACACGCCGAGGGCCCCCGCCGTGGAGGCGGGGGCCCTCGGGAGACCCGGTGGTCGGGTCAGCGCTTCTTGGTGACGTCCACCAGGTCGCAGACGAAGATCAGCGTCTCGCCCGGCTTGATCTTGCCGCCGGCACCACGGTCGCCGTAGGCGAGGTGCGCGGGGATGACGAGCTGGCGGCGACCGCCGACCTTCATACCCTGCACGCCCTGGTCCCAGCCCGCGATGACCATGCCGGCACCCAGCGGGAAGTCCAGCGGGGCGCCCCGGTTCCAGGAGGCGTCGAACTCCTCACCGGAGTCGAAGGACACACCGACGTAGTGGACCTTGACCGTGTCACCGGCCTCGGCGACCTCGCCGTCGCCCTCCCAGATGTCCTTGATCTCCAGATCGGCCGGCGGCTCGCCGCCCGGGAAGTCGACCTCGGGCTTCTCGATGCTCACTGCAGTGTGCTCCTCATACAACTATGAACCGCGCAGACGACGGTCTGCACGACCCCGACAGTCTTACATCTTCGCCAGGATGTCGACGGCGAACACGAGCGTGGAGTTCTTCGGGATCCCCTGCTTCTCCTGGTCACCGAATGCCTCCGACGGCGGGGCGACGATCAGGACCCGGCTGCCGACCTTCTTGCCCGCGATGCCGTCCTTCAGACCCTTCAGGGTGAGCTGGTCCAGCGGGAAGTTGGCCGGCTTGCCCGTCGTGTACGTCGAGTCGAAGACCTTGCCGTCCTTCCACAGGGCGGCGACGTAGTTCACGACCACCGTGTCGGTGGCCTTCACGACCTCGCCCTTGGACTCCAGGACGTAGGAGGAGACCAGCTTGGCCGGCGGGTCCGTCTTCGGGACGGTCAGCGAAGGGGCCTTGCCGTCGGCGTTGGTGCCGACCTTCGGCAGGTCCTTGTTCTCCTGGGCGACCTCGGTGCCCGCGGCGGACTTCGGGATGGTCACCGCCTTCAGGATGTCGACCACGAACACGAGGGTCGCGTTGGGCTTGATGTCGCCCTGGCCGTTCGCACCGTAACCGAGCTCCGGCGGGATGCCGATCTCGACACGGCTGCCGACCTTCTGGCCCTCCAGGCCCTGGTCCCAGCCCTTGATGACCTGACCGGCGCCCAGGGTCAGCTCGAAGGGCTGCTTCCGGTCGAAGCTGTTGTCGAAGGGGGTCGTCGAGTCCCACGACTGACCCAGGTAGTTCACCTGGAGCGCGTCGCCCTTCTTGGTCACCGCGCCCTTGCCCTCGCTGATGACGTTGACCTTGAGGGATTTCACGGGGTCGCCCGTGCCCTTCGCGAGGGTCGGCTTCTCCCCGAACTTCTCACCCGCGGTGATGGCGGGAAGCCCGTTCTTCATCGAACCGGAATCGGAGCCCTTGTCGTCGCTGCCGCAGGCCGCTGTGGAGAGCAGCAGCAGGGGGACGACGAGCAGGCCGGCAAGTCGGCGCACTAGTTCCTCAGATCTCAGACGGCACAGTGGTTGTCCGGACACTCTAGGGGGTGTCTCGCCGATCATGCCGGGCTCGCGACGCCTGGCACGCACGCTCGCCGCGTTGTCGTCGGTCGCCGATGTCCCCCAGGCTTCGCCCGGGAGGTGCCCCCACCGCATGGACTCCCTCCTCCGCCTTGCGATCGCACGCACCAGACGCCGCTCCCTGATCCGGCCTGATCGACAAGACACCCCCTGGGACCGTCCTGTGATGACGTCGGCCCCGCACGTGGAACGTGCGGGGCCGGGCCGTCCGTGCCGGTGGGCCCTGCCGGTGGGCCGTGCCGGGTTTGTGCGGGTCCTACATTCCGGCGATCAGCTTTTCCACCCGGTCGTCGACCGAGCGGAACGGGTCCTTGCACAACACCGTGCGCTGTGCCTGGTCGTTCAGCTTCAGGTGCACCCAGTCGACGGTGAAGTCCCGGCGCTGCTCCTGGGCGCGGCGGATGAAGTCGCCGCGCAGCCGGGCCCGGGTGGTCTGCGGGGGCACCGACTTGCCCTCGAAGATCTTCATGTCGTTGCACACCCGCGCCGCCTGGCCGTTCTTCTGGAGCAGGTAGTACAGACCGCGGCGGCGGTGGATGTCGTGGTACGCGAGGTCTATCTGGGCGACCCGCGGGTGCGACATCGTCATGTTGTGCTTGGCCCGGTACCGCTCGATGAGCTTGTACTTCATGACCCAGTCGATCTCGGTCTCGATGCGGTCGAGCTGCTCCTGCTCGATGGCGTCGAGCGTACGGCCCCACAGCTCCAGGACCTGGGCGATGGTGCCGCTGCGGATGCCGCGGCGGTCGACGAAGTCCGCCGCCTTCTCGTAGTACTCCCGCTGGACCTCCAGGGCGGATGCCTCGCGGCCGCTGGCGAGACGCACCTTGCGCTGGCCGGTGACGTCGTGGCTGACCTCGCGGATCGCCCGGATCGGGTTCTCCAGGGTCAGGTCGCGCATCACCGTGCCCGCCTCGATCATGCGCAGCACGAGGTCGGTGGCGCCGACCTTGAGGAGCATGGTCGTCTCGGACATGTTCGAGTCGCCGACGATGACGTGGAGCCGGCGGTAGCGCTCGGCGTCCGCGTGCGGCTCGTCCCGGGTGTTGATGATGGGGCGCGAGCGGGTGGTGGCGGAGCTGACGCCCTCCCAGATGTGCTCGGCCCGCTGGGAGACGCAGTAGACGGCGCCGCGCGGGGTCTGCAGCACCTTTCCCGCCCCGCAGATCAGTTGGCGGGTGACGAGGAACGGAATGAGGATGTCCGCGAGCCGGGAGAACTCTCCGTGGCGGGCGACCAGATAGTTCTCGTGGCAGCCGTAGGAGTTTCCGGCGGAGTCGGTGTTGTTCTTGAAGAGGTAGACGTCGCCCGCGATTCCCTCCTCGTGCAGGCGGCGTTCCGCGTCGACGAGCAGTCCTTCGAGAATGCGCTCGCCCGCCTTGTCGTGGGTGACCAGTTCGACCACGTTGTCGCATTCGGGAGTTGCGTATTCCGGATGCGAACCCACGTCCAGGTACAGGCGGGCGCCGTTCCGCAGGAAGACATTGCTGCTGCGGCCCCATGACACGACACGGCGGAAGAGGTAGCGCGCCACTTCGTCAGGAGACAGTCGGCGCTGTCCCCTGAACGTGCACGTGACGCCGTACTCGTTCTCCAGCCCGAAAATGCGGCGGTCCATGTCTGAACATTACGCCTGAGAGCCTGCGCTGAAACCGGGTTCGACGGCCCCGTTTCGATCATTTTCCGATGAGTGCGTGTTCTTTTCGGTCGGTCCGGCGGCGGCCGCACCGCTTCCGGTGCCCCCGTCGACGGCGTGTCGCGTGGCCACGGGGGGCCCGAGCACCCGGCCGGTGGCGAGGAGCACCAGGAAGGCGACGAAGCCTCCGGCACCGGCCACGGCGAAACCGGCGGGGGTCCCGGCGAGTTCGACGGCGGGGCCGGCGACGGCCGAGCCGAGGGCGGCGCCCACGCCGAAGGTGGTGACCAGCCAGGAGAACGCCTCGGTGACCGTGCCGCGGGGCGCGTGGCGGTCGACGACGATGAAGGCGCACGCGATGGCGGGGGCGAGGAAGACACCGGAGAGGGCCGCGAGCGCGGTCATGGCGACCGGGCCGGGTACGAGCACCAGCGGCAGGTAGAAGACGGCGAGCAGCAGCACCAGGACCCGCAGCCGCCGCTCGGGCGGCCCGGCCCACCGGCGGGCGCCGTAGGCGACGCCGCCGACGAGGGCGCCGAGGCCCAGGGCGGCCATCAGCCAGCCGTAGACGGCCGTGTCGCCGCGGTCGTCGGCATAGGCGACGCCGGCGACCGTGATGGAGCCGAGGGCGAGCCCGACGAAGAAGAACGAGGCCAGCAGGGCGAGCAGCCCGGGCGAGCGCAGGGCGCCCAGCCAGTGGGCCTCGCGGGGCGCCGAGCGCCAGGCCCGGGAGGGCTGGGAGAGCACGACCGACAGGGCGCCGAGGACGCCGAGGACGTTGATGACCAGGAGCGCGGCGGCGGGCGACCAGAGCGCCACCAGGACGGTCACCAGCAGCGGCCCGACGGTGAACATGACCTCCTGGGCGACGGCGTCCAGCGCGTACGCCCGGTGGACCCGGTCCTCCCGGCCCAGCACGCTCGGCCACAGGGCCCGCAGGCCGCCTTCGAGGGGCGGGGTGAAGAGTCCGGCGACCAGGACGGCGGCATAGGCGAGGAGCAGGTCGCCGATGCCGGTGAGGGCCAGCGCGGCCATGCCGAGGGCGGAGATCACGGCGGCGGGCAACTGGACCCGCGGCTGGCCCTTGAGGTCGACGGCGCGGCCGAGCAGCGGCTGCCCGACGGCGGTGGCGACACCGTAGGCGGCGACGAGGCCGCCGGCCAGGCTGTAGCTGCCGCCCTCGGCGCGGGTGAAGACGGTGATGGCGATGGGGCCGGTGCCGTTGGGGAGCCGGCCGACGAGGGTGCCGGTCAGCAGGCGCGCCGCGTGGGGAGCGCGCAGGATGTCGAGGTAGCCGCCGTTCGCCGTGGCCTCGGTGGCCATGTCGTCTCCCTCCCGGGGCGGCATCCGCCCGAGGTTTTACGTATAACGTCCGGAGTCATACGTACCATGACCCCGAGGCGCCGGTCCACCCCGAGCGCGAGATCGGATCGGCGGAGAGCCGCCGCGGAGGTACGAGTGCACACCCCGGAGCCCACCGCCGGAAGCCGCCCCACCAGCCGCGACGTCGCCCGCGCCGCCGGGGTCTCCCAGGCCACCGTCTCCCTGGTCCTCGGCGACAAGTGGCGCGGCCGCGTCTCCGCGCGCACCGCCGACTCCGTACGCGCCGCCGCCCGGGAACTCGGCTACCGGCCCAATCTCGCCGCCCGCAACCTGCGCCTGGGCCGCACGCGCACGGCCCTCCTCGTCGTCCCGGCCCTCACCAACGAGTTCTTCGCCCACGTCTACACCGGAGCCGCCGCCGTGGCCGCCCGGCACGGCTTCGGCGTCGTGCTCTATCCCTCACCCGACGGCACCGGCCCCGCCAAGGACCCCTTCGCCTCCGCCCAGGCGGCCCTGGACGGCGTCCTGGCCTCCTCCATGGCCACCGACGCCCTCGCGGCCTTCCACGGCTCCGACCTGCCGCTCGTCATGCTCGACAGCGACCCCGCCGACCCCGGCGCCGCCGCGCACGTCAACCTGGACGTCGCCGAGGGCATGCGACGCGTCACCGGCCACCTGCTGGGCCTCGGGCACCGCCGCTTCCTGCACCTGGCCTCCGCGGTCCCCTCCTGGACCTTCGACGTCCGCGCCGCCGCGCTCGCCGACGCCCTCCACGGGACGGAGCTGAGCACCGTACGGGCTCCGCTGAACGTCGCCGGCGCGACGGAGGCCGCCGCCCGGGCGCTCGCCGCGCCCGGCCCCCTCCCCACGGCCGTGATCTGCGACGACGACATCCTCGCGGCCGGTGTCTGCAAGGCCGCCCGGCGTCTCGGACTGCGCGTCCCGGAGGACCTGTCCGTCACCGGCTTCGACGACATGGCGCTCGCCACCGCCGTCGAGCCCGAGCTCACCACCGTCCGGCTGCCCGCCGGGGACTTCGGCCGGCGCGGCATGGAGGCGCTTCTCGCCGTCCTCGACGGCGAACGGCCCGCTCCCGTCGACCTCCCCGTCGAACTGGTCGTCCGCGGCTCCTCGGGCCCCGCCCCGGCCTGAACCGGCCGGGCAGCCCCGGCACGGACGAGGGCCCCGGAACCGCTCCTGCGCGGTTCCGGGGCCCTCCTCGTCGTCCGTACGGCCGTACGGCTACGGCGCCGTACGCCTACTCCTCCTCGGCGACCTCGTCCGACGGGTCGTCCGTCTTCGCGACCGCCGCGTCGTCGGCCTCGAGGAGACGCTTGAGCTGCCGCCCCACGATCCGCTTGAACTTCCGCTGCTGGGGACGGGTCCGGTCCAGGACCGCCACCTCGAGCCGCTCCGCGGGGATCTCCCGCTCGCTGCCGTTGGTGTCCCGCGACAGGGCCTGGACCGCGAGCTTCAGCGCCTCCGCGAGCGACATGCCGTCGCGGTGGCGCTGGTCCAGGAAGGAGCTGATCTGCTCGGCGTTGCCGCCGACCGCGACCGAGCCGTGCTCGTCCACGATCGAGCCGTCGTGCGGCAGCCGGTAGATCTGGTCGCCCTCCGGCTCCGTGCCGACCTCGGCGACGACCAGCTCGACCTCGTAGGGCTTCTCCCCCGCGCTGGAGAAGATCGTGCCGAGGGTCTGGGCGTACACGTTGGCCAGACCGCGGGCCGTCACGTCGTCACGGTCGTAGGTGTAGCCACGCAGGTCGGCGTAGCGCACACCGCCGATCCGCAGGTTCTCGTACTCGTTGTACTTGCCGGCGGCGGCGAAGCCGATCCGGTCGTAGATCTCGCTGAACTTGTGCAGCGCGCGGGACGGGTTCTCGCCGACGAAGACGATGCCGTCGGCGTACTGGAGGACCACCAGGCTGCGGCCACGGGCGATGCCCTTGCGGGCGTACTCCGCCCGGTCGGCCATGGCCTGCTGGGGTGAGACATAGAACGGCGTAGACACCGGCTATCCGTCCCTTTCTTCCGGTCTGAAGGCTTCTACGGGCGACGAGCGGTCAGAGCAGCGCGGCGCGCGGGCCGTCGGGCTGCTCGAGCCGCCGCTCGGTGACGGACCTGGCCAGCTCGGAGGACTCGGCCTCGGAGAGCCGGCGGAAGCCCTCGTCCGTGATGACGGTGACGATCGGGAAGATCCTCCGGGCCATGTCGGGCCCGCCGGTCGCCGAGTCGTCGTCCGCCGCGTCGTACAGCGCCTGGACGACCAGGGTGGTGGCCTGCTGCTCGGTCAGGTCCTCCCGGTAGAGCTTCTTCAGCGACCCGCGCGCGAAGATCGAACCCGAGCCCGTGGCGGCGTAGCCGTGCTCCTCGGAGCGGCCGCCGGTGACGTCGTACGAGAAGATCCGGCCCTTCTCCTTGCCCTCGTCCCAGCCCGCGAAGAGGGGGACGACGGCCAGGCCCTGCATGGCCATGCCGAGGTTGCTGCGGATCATCGTGGACAGGCGGTTGGCCTTGCCCTCCAGGGAGAGCGTGGCGCCCTCCACCTTCTCGAAGTGCTCCAGCTCCAACTGGAACAGCTTGACCATCTCCACGGCCAGGCCGGCCGTACCGGCGATGCCCACCGCGGAGTACTCGTCGGCCGGGAACACCTTCTCGATGTCCCGCTGCGCGATCATGTTCCCCATGGTCGCCCGCCGGTCACCGGCGAGCACGACCCCGCCGGGGAACGTCGCGGCGACGATGGTCGTCCCGTGCGGTGCCTCGACGATCCCCTCGGGGAGCTTCCGGTTCGCCGGGAGCATCTCGGGCGAGTGGGCGGCAAGGAAGTCCATGAAGGAGGACGAGCCCGGCGTCAGGAAGGCCGCCGGCAGACGCCCGATACTACGAGGGTTGGCTTCCACGCGATTCCTTCCGGTGGGAACGACGGCCCGCCGTGGGACGCACGGGCCGATCTTGCGTACTGTGCACGGACCTTACCCGTGCCACCGCCTGTCATCCGTCCCCGGGCCCACGGCTTTTCCGGGGCTCCGGGGACGGAGGGCGACAGGCTCGCCGGAGCGGCTACTGGCCGCCCTTCTGCACGAAGGACCGCACGAAGTCCTCGGCGTTCTCCTCCAGGACGTCGTCGATCTCGTCCAGGACGGAGTCCACGTCGTCGCTCAGCTTCTCCTGGCGTTCCTTGAGGTCGGAGCTCGCCTCTGTGGTGGTCTCCTCGACCTCCTCGGTGGAACGCGTCGCCTTCTGCTGTCCGCCGCCGGTGTCCTTGGTCGCCATAACCTCACCCCGCTCGAATCGGCCCGCTCGGTTGGGTCTCTCAAGATCAGACCCTACAAGCCGGGACTGACATCGGCCCTGTGGTTTCCCTAACGTCCGGGCACTGATTCCATGATTCCCAGTGCCCGGCCATTTCAGCCGCCCTGGCCGCCGGAAAGGACGCGGACCAGTTCCTCCGCCGTCCGGCAGCGGTCGAGCAGCTCCTTCACATGGTTTCGCGTACCCCGCAGGGGTTCCAGTGTCGGCACCCGCTGGAGGGAGTCGCGGCCCGGCAGGTCGAAGATGACCGAGTCCCAGGAGGCGGCGGCCACGTCGTCCGCGTACTGCTCCAGGCAGCGGCCGCGGAAATAGGCCCTGGTGTCCTCCGGAGGGCTCGTCTCGGCCCGTTCCACCGCGCTCTCGTCCAGGAGGCGCTTCATGCGCCCGCGGGCCGCCAGACGGTTGTACAGGCCCTTGTCGGGGCGCACGTCCGCGTACTGGAGGTCGACGAGGTGCAGCCGGGCGGCGTCCCAGTCCAGCCGGTCGCGGCGGCGGTAGCCCTCCATGAGCTCCCGCTTGGCGATCCAGTCGAGCTCGCCGGCCAGGCTCATCGGATCGTTCTCCAGCCGGTTCAGGGTGTCCTCCCAGCGGGTGAGGACGTCCTTGGTCTGCTCGTCGGCGTCGGTGCCGTAGCGCTCGTCCACGTACTTCCGGGCCAGCTCGAAGTACTCCATCTGGAGCTGTACCGCGGTGAGTGTCCGGCCGCTGCGCAGCGTGATCAGGTACTGGAGGTCCGGGTCGTGGGAGACCTGGTGGAGGGTGCGGACGGGCTGGTCGACGGCGAGGTCGACGGTGATGAACGCGTCCTCGATCATCGAGAGGACCAGCGCCGTGGTGCCGAGCTTCAGGTAGGTGGAGATCTCGGAGAGGTTGGCGTCCCCGATGATCACGTGCAGGCGCCGGTACTTCTCGGCGTCGGCGTGCGGCTCGTCGCGGGTGTTGATGATCGGCCGCTTGAGCGTGGTCTCCAGGCCGACCTCCACCTCGAAGTAGTCGGCGCGCTGGCTGATCTGGAAGCCGTGCTCGCGGCCGTCCTGGCCGATGCCGACACGGCCGGCGCCGGTGACGACCTGGCGGGAGACGAAGAAGGGCGTGAGGTGGCGCACGATGTCCGAGAAGGGGGTCTCCCGCTTCATCAGGTAGTTCTCGTGCGTGCCGTAGGACGCGCCCTTGTTGTCGGTGTTGTTCTTGTAGAGGTGGATGGGCTGGGCGCCGGGGAGCTGGGCGGCCCGCTCGGCGGCCTCGGCCATGATCCGCTCGCCGGCCTTGTCCCACAGGACGGCGTCGCGGGGGTTGGTGACCTCGGGCGCGCTGTACTCGGGGTGGGCGTGGTCCACGTAGAGTCGCGCGCCGTTGGTCAGGATGACGTTGGCGAGGCCGATGTCCTCGTCGGTGAGCTGGCTGGAGTCGGCGGCCTCGCGGGCGAGGTCGAAGCCGCGGGCGTCCCGCAGCGGGTTCTCCTCCTCGAAGTCCCAGCGGGCGCGGCGCGCCCGGTGCATCGCCGCCGCGTAGGCGTTGACGATCTGGGACGAGGTGAGCATGGCATTGGCGTTGGGGTGCCCCGGGACGGAGATCCCGTACTCCGTCTCGATGCCCATTACTCGCCGTACGGTCATGCGGCCCTCCTTGCCCGGCGCCGCTCCCCGCACTGCGCGTGGTGCGGCGGTACCCACGAGCCTAGAGCGGTCGCGGGGCGTACGGGGAGATCAGAAGCGGATCGTGAGTGGAAAGCGACGGCTGCGGATGCCCGATCCGACGGACATCCGCAGCCGGCCGCGTCCCTACAGGTACTGACCGGTGTTGGCCACCGTGTCGATGGAGCGACCCGTGTCCGCGCCCTGCTTTCCGGTGACGAGGGTGCGGATGAAGACGATCCGCTCGCCCTTCTTTCCGGAGATACGGGCCCAGTCGTCGGGGTTGGTGGTGTTGGGCAGGTCCTCGTTCTCCTTGAACTCGTCCACGCACGCCTGGAGGAGGTGGGAGACGCGGATGCCCTTCTGGTCGTGGTCCAGGAATGCCTTGATGGCCATTTTCTTCGCCCGGTCCACGATGTTCTGGATCATGGCGCCGGAGTTGAAGTCCTTGAAGTAGAGGACTTCCTTGTCTCCGTTGGCGTACGTCACCTCGAGGAAGCGGTTCTCCTCGGATTCGGCGTACATCTGCTCGACCACGGACTGGATCATTCCGTGGGCGGCGGCTTCCTTCGATCCGCTGTGCTCGGCGAGGTCGTCGGCGTGCAGCGGGAGCGAGGGGGTCAGGTACTTGGCGAAGATGTCCTTGGCCGCCTCCGCGTCCGGACGCTCGATCTTGATCTTGACGTCGAGCCGGCCGGGCCGCAGGATCGCGGGGTCGATCATGTCCTCGCGGTTGGAGGCGCCGATGACGATGACGTTCTCCAGGCCCTCCACGCCGTCGATCTCGGCGAGGAGCTGGGGGACGATGGTGTTCTCCACGTCCGAGCTGACGCCGGATCCGCGGGTGCGGAAGAGGGATTCCATCTCGTCGAAGAAGACGATGACGGGGGTTCCCTCGCTCGCCTTCTCCCGGGCACGCTGGAAGACCAGGCGGATGTGCCGCTCGGTCTCGCCGACGTACTTGTTGAGGAGCTCGGGGCCCTTGATGTTGAGGAAGTAGGACTTCCCCGCGGGCTGGCCGGTCACCTCGGCGACCTTCTTGGCAAGGGAGTTGGCGACGGCCTTGGCGATGAGCGTCTTGCCGCAGCCGGGCGGGCCGTAGAGCAGGATGCCCTTCGGCGGCCGCAGTTCGTGCTCCTTGAAGAGGTCCGGGTAGAGGTAGGGGAGCTCGACCGCGTCGCGGATCAGCTCGATCTGGTTGCCCAGACCGCCGATCTTGTCGTAGTCGACGTCCGGGACCTCTTCGAGGACGAGCTCTTCGACCTCGCTCTTGGGGACCACTTCGTAGACGTAGCCGGACCGGGGTTCGAGGAGCAGGGCGTCGCCGGGGCGGATGGTGATGTCCAGCAGGGGCTCGGCGAGCCGCACCACCCGTTCCTCGTCGGTGTGCCCGATCACCAGGGCGCGCTCGCCGTCCTCGAGGATCTCCTTGAGGGTGACGATGTCCCCGGCGCGCTCGAACTCCATGGCCTCGACCACGTTGAGCGCTTCGTTGAGCATGACTTCCTGCCCCCGCTTGAGCTCGTCGAGCTCGACGCTGGGGCTCACGTTCACCCGGAGCTTGCGGCCCCCGGTGAAGATGTCGCACGTGCCGTCCTCATTGGCCTGCAGGAAGACACCGAAGCCGGCCGGCGGCTGGGCGAGCCGGTCGACCTCCTCCTTGAGGGCCACGATCTGGTCGCGGGCCTCACGGAGCGTATTGGCGAGCCGCTCGTTCTGTGCGGACACACCGGCCAGGTTCGTCTGCAGCTCGACGATCCGCTCTTCGAGAATCCTCGTGTGACGCGGAGAGTCGGCGAGCTTGCGGCGCAGGACGGCGATTTCCTGCTCGAGATAGGCAACCTGGCCGGCGGGGTCCTCAGACCCCCGCCCCGGCCGGATGCCGCGGTTGATGTCGTCGTCGTGGGCTGCCACGGTCCTCACCTCCTCCAAGGGGAGCTGGACGCTTCCTGACCCTACCTGGGTGGGTGGTGATTGAAACCCCTAGATCAAAAAGACTCCGGGGTGTGTCCGATCTTCACCCTTGCGCTTCCCCTCACGCCAGGGAAATACCCACCGGCGGTCATTGCAAAAGCGCCCGGTTGTATCGTCATAGGTGGTCAACACCCGTCAGGCTTCGCCTGACTTGTCCGCGCGACGCAGAAACGGCAGGAGATATGACCGTGCAGCACGAGGCCCCGGCGGTGGGCGCCGATGAGGCGCTGGAGGTCTGGATCGACCAGGACCTGTGCACCGGGGACGGCATCTGCGTGCAGTACGCGCCGGAGGTCTTCGAACTCGACATCGACGGGCTCGCTTATGTGAAGAGCGCGGACGACGAGCTGCTCCAGGAGGCGGGGGCGACGACGCCGGTGCCGCTGCCGTTGTTGCTCGACGTGGTCGATTCCGCGAAGGAGTGCCCGGGCGACTGCATCCATGTGCGCCGGGTCAGCGACGGCGTCGAGGTGTACGGGCCCGACGCGGAGTGACGCCTCGGTGACGGCGTCGCCGGGGCGGGCGGCTCAGACCGCGCGGGCCTCGGCCCCGGCGGCGCGGACGAAGCTTCCGCCCTGCCAGCGCCATGTGACCTGCTCTTTTCGGTCGGGGCAGCAGCTCGGGACGTCCGGGGAGGAGTAGCCGAGCAGGGTGGCGCGGACGGCGCCGTCGCGTACGGCGAACCCGCTGACGGTCGTCAGCTCGGAGGGGTCCACCAGGGTGGCGACGACCCGGGCGGCCCCGCCGCCGGCGCTCTTGCCGGTGCCCTTGCCGTGCGTGAGCACGTAGATGCCGCTGGGCGGCGTTCCGGATCCGGCTTCGCAGTGTACGACTGCGACGGTCTCGGGGTTTCCGTCGCCGTCGAGGTCGCCGGTGGCGCGCTGGGCGATCTTGCTGGGGGCTCCCCCGCACTCCAGGGGGAAGCGGGCGGTCGCGGCGTCGGGCGCGGCCGCCGGGGCGGGGGCGGCGGTGGCGCCGGCGGGCCCCGGCTGCAGCAGGCCCGCGAGGGCGACGACTCCGGCCATCGCGGTCGCGGTGGCCAGCCAGTGCACCGGCCGGGCGTGGGTGTGCGCCAGGTCCGTGACGGCGGAGGTCTGCACGCGAGAAGTCTCCTGTGGGGTGGTGCGGAAGGAGTTGCGGGCATCGTGCCACACGTCACAGAGCGGCGGAACAGGTGGGGGTGGGGTTCCCCCGGCGTCGTGAACATGAGGGTGCCGCCGTCGACTTCCGGCCCGGAGGCGGGAACTCGACGGCGGCACGCGTACGTTGTCGGGGCGTCAGCCCCGGAAGGCGGCTCAGCCCTTGTTGGGTCCCTCGTAGTCCTCGCCGTAGGCGCCCTTGGCGGGCCGGCGGCGGCGCATGGGGGGCTCCACGCCGTCGGCGAGGCGACGGGCGGTGACGAGGAAGCCGGTGTGGCCGATCATCCGGTGGTCCGGGCGGACGGCCAGGCCCTCGACGTGCCAGTTGCGGATCATGGACTCCCACGGCTGCGGCTCCGCGTAGCAGCCGAACTCGCGGATGGACTCCACGGTCCGCGCCAACTGCGTGGTGGTGGCCACGTAGCAGCAGAGGATGCCGCCGGGGACGAGCGCCTTGGAGACGGCCTCCAGGCACTCCCAGGGGGCGAGCATGTCGAGGATGACACGGTCGACGTCGGTGTCGGACAGGTTGTCCTGGAGGTCGCCGACGGTGAGCTGCCACGCGGGGTGCGGGCCGCCGAAGTAGCGCTCGACGTTGCCCTTGGCGATCTCGGCGAAGTCCTCGCGGCGCTCGTAGGAGTGCAGCATGCCGTTGTCGCCGATGGCGCGCAGCAGGAAGGCGCTGAGCGAGCCGGAGCCGACGCCGGCCTCCACGACGCGGGCGCCGGGGAAGATGTCGGCGAAGGCCAGGATCTGCCCCGCGTCCTTGGGGTAGACCACGGCGGCACCGCGGGGCATGGACAGGACGTAGTCGGGGAGCAGGGGGCGCAGCGCGAGGTAGGCGACGTTTCCCGTGGTACGGACAACACTGCCCTCGGGAGCACCGATCAGCTCGTCGTGGGGGAAGGAACCCTTGTGGGTGTGGAAATTCTTCCCGGCCTCGAGCGTGAACGTGTAGTGGCGTCCCTTGGGGTCGGTGAGCTGGACCTGGTCCCCGACCTTGAAGGGCCCGCGACGGCGGGCGGCACCGGTCGGTTCGGACATGTGAACAGGGTACCGGTGTTACGAGGAGGGTCGTGCCATGGCCTTCACGAAGGCCCTCTCGACGTCGGTGGTGGACAGGACGCCGTAGATCTCGCCGGTGTCCTCGACGACCAGGTACTCGGTGGCGGGGCTGGCCCGCAGGTGGTCCAGGAGGGGCTGGCCGGTGAGGTCGGCCGGGACCCGCATGCCCTCGACGAGGTCCTGGGTGAGGGCGCTGACGGCGACCCAGGGGCGGCGGTGCTGGGGGACGCCGGCGATGGCGGTCTCGCGGACGATGCCGGTGGGGACGCCGTGGCCGTCGACGACGACGAGGGCGCGGGCGCCGGCCTCGTTGGCGCGGCGGAGGGCCTCGGAGAGGGGGGTGGCGGACTCGACCGGGATGGCGCGGCGGGTGAGGGCGCGGGCGCGGAGTTCCGGGAGGTGCTCGCGCAGCCGGGCCATGCGCAGGCTGTTGCCGGCGCCGGTCCAGATGATCGCGGCGAGGATGGCCGCGAGCAGGGCGTCGGTGACGGTGGTGAAGCCGTCGATGTCGTCGGTGGAGTTGCCGAGGAGCCCGGTGCGGGTGAGCAGCGGGAGTCCGATGAGGACGGCGACGGCGAGCGCGCGGCCGACCCAGGCGGCGGCGACGGTGCCGGTCATGGGGCTGCCGGTGAGCTTCCAGACGACGGCGCGGAGCATGCGGCCGCCGTCGAGGGGCAGGCCGGGCAGCAGGTTGAAGATCGCCACGATGAGGTTGGAGATCATCAGGCCGCCGAGGAGGACGCCGGGGACGGTGCCGGGCTCGACGGCGTACAGGGTGACGTAGAAGACACCGGCGAGGACGAGGGAGAGCAGCGGGCCGACGAAGGCGAGGACGAATTCGCGCCCGGGGGTCTCGGTCTCCTTGTCGATCTCGGAGACGCCGCCGAAGAACTGGAGCTGGATGCGGCGCACCGGGAGCTTGAAGCGGAGCGCGGCGAGGGTGTGGGCCAGTTCGTGGACGAGCACGGAGGCGTAGAAGGCGATGGCGAAGAAGAGGGAGACGAGGTAGCGGGCGGCGCCGAGCTCGGGCAGGACGCGTTCGATCTGGTCGCCGAAGACCCAGGTGATCAGGGCGGCGACGAGGAACCAGCTCGGGGCGACGTAGACGGGCACGCCGAAGGGCCGGCCCATGAGGATGCCACCGCCCGGTTCCTCGGTCCGCTGCGGCTTGGACTCGTCCTGGTTCACGGGTTCCTTTCGTCGCCGAGCTGCTCGGTCCGCGCACTCGGTCACGGTTCGATCATGCAGTGCGACGGGGTCCTGCGTCGATGGTATTCCGCTCGCTGTCGGTGGCGGGTCGTAGGGTCTGTGTCATGAGTACGAGCGAGCAGCCGCCGGCGGAGTCCGGGTCGCCCCGGTCGGAGGCGCCGGCCGCCGATGTGTCCGGGCCGCGGACGCCCACGTCGTTGTCGCCGTCGCGGGCGAGCGACTTCATGCAGTGCCCTCTGCTGTACCGGTTCCGGGTGATCGACCGGCTGCCGGAGAAGCCGAGCGCGGCGGCGACGCGGGGGACGCTGGTGCACGCGGTCCTGGAGCGGCTCTTCGACGCGCCGGCGGTGGAGCGGACGGCGCCGCGGGCGAAGGCGCTGATCCCGGGCCAGTGGGACCGGCTGCTCGCCTCGCGTCCGGAGCTGGGCGAGCTGTTCCCGGAGGAGGCGGAGGAGGAGCGGGGCGAGCGGCTCGCGCAGTGGCTCGCGGAGGCGGAGGCGCTGGTCGAGCGGTGGTTCACGCTGGAGGACCCGACGCGTCTGGAGCCGGCCGAGCGGGAGCTGTTCGTGGAGACGGAGCTGCCCTCGGGGCTGCGGCTGCGCGGGGTGATCGACCGGGTCGACGTGGCGCCGACGGGTGAGGTGCGGATCGTCGACTACAAGACCGGCAAGGCGCCGCGGCCCGAGTACAGCGAGGGCGCGCTGTTCCAGATGAAGTTCTACGCCCTGGTGGTGTGGCGGCTGAAGAACGTGGTGCCGCGCCGGCTGCAGCTCGTGTATCTGGGCAGCGGTGACGTGCTGACGTACGACCCGGTGGAGGCGGATCTGCTGCGGGTGGAGCGCAAGCTGCACGCGCTGTGGGAGGCGATCCGGCAGGCGACGGAGACGGGTGACTGGCGGCCGCGGCCGACGAAGCTGTGCGGCTGGTGCGACCACCGGGCGGTGTGCCCGGAGTTCGGGGGCACTCCCCCGGTGTATCCGCTGCCGGTGGTGCCCGTGCGCCCGGTGGAGCCGGGCGGCGAGGGCGTGGCCGTGGGGTCGGCTCCGGCCTGAGGGGGCCGGCGCGGTCGTGGCCGTGCGGCGCGGGCCCGGGAAGAGCCGGGCTGAGCCGGGGCCGGCGCGGGGGCAGGGCAGAATGGATCAGGCCCCAGCCCGCCTCTCGAAGGAGTCATCCGTGGCGATCCGCGTCCTTCTGGTCGACGACCAGCCCCTGCTGCGCACCGGTTTCCGGATGATCCTGGAGGCGGAGCAGGACATCGCGGTGGTGGGTGAGGCCGGGGACGGTCTCCAGGCGCTCGATCAGGTGCGGGCGCTGCAGCCCGACGTGGTCCTGATGGACATCCGGATGCCGCGGATGGACGGGGTGGAGGCCACCCGGCAGATCACCGGTCCCGGTCGGGACGGGCCAGCGAAGGTGCTGGTGCTGACCACGTTCGATCTGGACGAGTACGTGGTGGAGGCGCTGCGGGCGGGGGCGAGCGGCTTCCTGCTGAAGGACGCTCCGGCGCATGAGCTGGTGCAGGCGATCCGGGTGGTGGCGGCGGGCGAGGCGATGCTGGCGCCGTCGATCACGCGCCGGCTCCTCGACAAGTACTCGGCGCACCTGCCCTCTGGCGAGGAGCAGGTGCCGGACACCCTGAACACGCTGACGGACCGCGAGGTCGAGGTGCTGAAGCTGGTGGCGCGGGGGCTGTCGAACGCGGAGATCGCGGCGGATCTGTTCGTGAGCGAGACCACGGTGAAGACCCATGTCGGTCATGTGCTGACGAAGCTGAGGCTGCGCGACCGCGTGCAGGCGGCGGTGTACGCGTACGAGAGCGGTCTGGTGCGCCCCGGCGCGCAGTGAGCCCGCGGGCAGGACCGGCGGGAAGCGGAAGGGCCCGGCACGCCGTGCGTGTGCCGGGCCCTTGCCGTACCCCGGAAGGGTCAGGAGGGTGGTCAGCCCTTCTTGATCTCCCAGAAGCGGAAGACGGTGGAGGCGTCGAGGGTCCACTCCAGGCCGGTGATCCGCTCGCTGGCGACGGCGTACTGCTTGCCCTGCCACAGCGGCAGCAGCGGGAGCTCCTCGGCGACGAGGTCCTGGACCTTGTTGTACGTGGAGCCGGTGGCGGACCGGTCGGGGGACGCGGCGACGGCGGGCAGCAGCTCGCCGGTGATCAGGGCGTTCTCGTAGCGGTTGCCGAGGACGTTGTCGTCGCCGAAGAACGGGGTGGTGAAGTTGTCGGCGTCCGGGTAGTCGGGGACCCAGCCCTTGACGTAGACGCCGTACTTGCCGGCGGCGATGTCCTTCTCGTACTGCTCGTACTCGACGGACTTGACGTCGGCGTCGAACAGGCCGCTGGCGTTGAGCTGCTGGGCGATGGCCTTCACCTCCTGGTCGGTGGAGGGGCCGTAACGGCTGGGCGTGGACCAGAGGGTGAGCTTCACCTTGCCGGTGATGCCGGCGGAGCGGAGCGCCTTCTCGGCCTTCTTCTTGTCGGGGCTGCCGTAGGTGTCGAAGAAGGCGGTGTTGTGGCCCGCGATGCCGGCCGGGACGATCGAGTAGAGCGGCGTGGCGGTCGACTTGTGGACGTTCTGGACGAGCGCCTCGCGGTCGACGAGGTGGGCGATGGCCTTGCGGACGCCGAGCTTGCCGACGACGGGGTCCTTGACGTTGAAGACGAGGTGCTGGACCTCGGCGCTGCTGCCCTGGACGACCTCGACGCCCTTGTCGCTGCCCGCGGAGGCTTCGAGCGCGGCGATGTCGTCGGCGGAGAGTCCTCGGTAGGCGACGTCGATCTCGTCGGCGGAGAGGGCCTTGGCGAGGGCCTCGCGGTCGCCGCGGAAGAGCTTGAGGGTGACGCGCTCGTTCTTCCGCTTGGCGGAGCCCTTGTAGTCGCCGTTGGCGGAGAAGACGGCCTCGGTGTCGCTGATGGACTCGAGCTTGTACGGGCCGGAGCCGATGGCCTTGCCGTCGGTGCGCAGCGCGTCGGCGGCGTATTCGCGGTGGTCGACGATGGAGCCGGCACCGGAGGCGATCTTGCTGGGGAAGGTGGCGTCGGGGACCTTGAGCTTGAAGACGACGGTCCGCTCGTCGGGGGTCTCGATGGTGTGGATGCTCGACAGCAGCGGGGCCGGGCCGGAGGGGTCGGCGATCTTCAGGGCCCGCTCGAAGGAGAACTTGACGTCCTTCGAGGTGAGCGGGTTGCCGTTGGAGAACTTCAGACCCTCGCGGAGGGTGCAGGTGTAGACCCGGCTGCCGCCCGAGAAGCCGCACTCGTCGGCGGCCTCGGGCTCGGGCTGCGAGCCGCCCTTCGGGAAGGCGAGGAGGGACTGGAAGACGTTGTTGAACAGCAGCCAGGAGCCGGGGTCGTAACCGGCGGCGGGGTCGGTCGCCATGATCTCGTCCGACATGCCGACGCGGATGGTGGCCCCGGCGTCGCCGGAGTCGCCGCCCTGCTCGGTGCCGCAGCCGCTGAGCATGGCGGCCGCAAGGCCCGCGGCGAGCGGGGCCGTCAGCCACTTGTTGTGTGCCTTCACAGAACTTGCCTCGTGATCTCGTGCCAGGCCGGCCGCGCAACGGCTGCGCGGCCGGTACGAACGAAGGGGTCAGGCGGTGCCGCGACCGAGCTCCCACAGGAGCAGGTCGGAGGAGGTGTTCAGCGCCCACTCGACGCCGGTGAGTTCGTCGCGGGCGGCGACGTACTGCTTGCCCTGCCACAGCGGCAGGACGGGCACGTCCTTGGCGACGATCTTCTGGATCCGCTCGAAGACGGGGGCCGCGGCGGTGCGGTCGGCCTGACGGCGCGACTGCGGGATCAACTCGTCACGGACGGACTGGTTGACGTAGGGGGTGTTGAGGAAGTTGTCGGTGTCGAGGAAGGGGGCGACGTAGTTGTCCGGGTCCGGGTAGTCGGGGAACCAGCCGAGGCCGTAGACGGCGTAGTCGCCGCGCTTCTGCGCGGGGCGGAACTTGGACCACTCGGTGCCCTGGATCTGCACGTCGAAGAGCTTGGTGGCGTTGAGCTGGCCGCGCAGGGCCTGGAACTCCTCGGCCGTCTCGGCGCCGTAGTGGTCGGTGGTGTAGTGCAGGGTGACCTTGACGGGGGTCTTCACGCCGGCGTCGCGCAGGATCTTGGCGGCCTTGGACCTGTCGGGCTCGCCGTAGGTGTCGATGAACGAGGTGGCGTGGCCGGGGATGCTGGAGGGGATCAGCGAGTAGAGCGGCTGGGCGGTGGGGCCGTAGACCCGGTCGACGAGCGCGGCGCGGTCGACGACGGCGGCCATGGCCTGCCGGACGGCCTTGTCCTCGACGGCGGGGGCCTTGGTGTTGAAGCCGAGGTAGCGGATCTCCAGGCCGGGGACCTCGGTGAGCTCGATGCCCTCCTGGGGCTTGTCGGTGAGCTCGCGGATCTGGGTCTGCGCCATGGCCCGCGCCGCCATGTCGATGGCGTCGCCGCGCAGTGCCTTGTCCATGCCGTCGGAGTCGTCGAAGGTGCGCAGCTCGACCTTGTCGTTGCGCAGGGTGATGTCGCCCTTGTACTTCGGGTTCTTGGTGAAGACGAACTTCGTCACCTTGTCGCCGGCGGTCTCGGCCTTCATCGTGTACGGCCCTGAGCCGTCCACCTGGAAGCCCTCGCGCAGCGCCTTGCCGTCGTACTTGTCCTTGCTGAGGATGCCGGCGACCGGGGTGGAGAGCTTGTACGGGAAGGTGGCGTCGGGGGTCTTGAGGTGGAAGACGACCTCGAGCTCGCCCTTGGTCTCGACGGTGTCGATGTTGGACAGGAGCGCGGCGGTGCCGTTGTCGGACTTGATGGCGAGGACGCGCTCGACGGAGAACTTGACGTCCTCGGCGGTGATCGGGGTGCCGTCGGCGAAGGTGAGGCCCTCGCGGAGCCGGCAGCGGTAGCTCTCGCTCTCCTTGTCGGAGAAGGAGCAGCTCTCGGCGGCCTCGGGGACGGGCCGGCCGCCGCCGCGCGGGACGTGCATGAGGGTCTGGAGGGTCTGCCGCAGGATGTTCCAGGCGCCGGTGTCGTAGGCGAAGGCCGGGTCGAGCGGGGCGGGGGCGTCCTCGGTGGCGACGAACTGGTCCGTGGTCCCGACGACGATCGCTCTGCCCTCGTCCCCGCCACCGCAGCCGGCGAGCAGGGGGGTGAGCAGTGCGGCCGCGGTCGGCAGCACCAGGGTCTTGCGGTTCATCTGGGACGATCTCCTCATCCGGCGCGGGGTGACGGCCGGCAGTGGTACAGCGGCTTCGGTCACTCCGCCGGCCGCCCGGTCGGGGCGGGCGATCGGGCCGGGAAAGGGTGCGATCGGTCCTGTGGACACGGCGACTTGGGTGGGCGCCGGGCCACGCGGAAGGTGGGGCGGAGTACTCCGATGAGATTAGTGGGCTACACCAGTGCCGCCGTACGGCAAAGGCCGCCACGCCGGGCCCGTGACGATCATGAATACGGTGCGTTCGATAGTCATGCGCGGGAATGATTCGTACGCCCGGGAGCGAACCGGGACACATCGCCGGGCCGTAAACGTCATGTTCCGGACACCCCACGCAGACAGGCCACCCGCCGGTCGGCACTCTGCGTGAGCAAGCTCACTCAGGGTTCTTCTCGGCGGATGGCCTGAACGTTTCCGGTCGCGAATCCGCGGCGGCTCAGTCGTGGCGCGGGCTGGAGATGAGGGTGCGCAGGAAGGGCACGTCGACCTCTTCGAGCGAGCGCACGACGACCCGGCCGGCCGAGGGGGCGATGGGGGCGACGGAGGGGACGGCGACCACCCGGCAGCCGGCCGCCTCGGCGGCGGCGACGCCGGTGGCGGTGTCCTCGACGACGGCGCAGAGCGCCGGATCGGCGCCCACCCCGCGGGCGGCGGTCAGATACGGCTCGGGGTGCGGCTTGGTACGAGTGACCTCGTCGCCCGCGACGGTCAGGGCGAAGCGGTCGCGGCCCAGGGAGGCGAGGACCCGGTCGATGATCCTGCGGTGCGAGGCGGACACCAGGGCGGTCGGGATGTCGTGCCGGGCCAGCTCGGCGAGCAGCCGCTCGGCGCCCGGCATCAGCGGCACGCCCCGGGCGATGCGCTGCTCGAACTTCTCGTTGAGCAGCACGGTCAGCTCGGCGAGCGTGATGTCCGCGCCAGTCGCCTCGATGAGGTAGCCGGCGCTGCGCGTCATGGGACCGCCGACGACGACGTCCCGCCACGCCTCGTCCAGCCGGTGTCCGAGGTCCGCGAAGACCTCGACCTCCGCGTCCCACCAGAAGCCCTCGGTGTCGACCAGGGTGCCGTCCATGTCGAGGAAGACCGCCTGCAGGGCGGAGCTTCCGTGGGCACGGAACAGGGACGCGGGGACCGTACTGGTCATCCGGCACACCTCCATCGAGGGACGAGAAGGCCGGTCTCCCTCCCCGGTACGGGGTGGGGCGACCGGCCTGCACTGGACCGACCAGTGTACGTCCCGATCACGCGAAGTACAGGTATTTGACCCGGTGGCGATCACCGAGCGTTGAAGTACTTCGCCTCCGGGTGATGGATGACGATCGCGTCGGTGGACTGCTCGGGGTGCAACTGGAACTCCTCCGAGAGGTGGACGCCGATCCGCTCCGGCTGGAGGAGCTCGGCGATCTTCGCCCGGTCCTCCAGGTCGGGGCAGGCGCCGTAGCCGAGGGAGAAGCGCGCGCCGCGGTACTTCAGCGCGAACATGTCCTCGACGTTCTCGGGGTCCTCGCCGCCGAAGCCGAGCTCGGCGCGGACCCGGGCGTGCCAGTACTCGGCGAGCGCCTCGGCCAACTGCACGGACAGGCCGTGGAGCTCCAGGTAGTCGCGGTAGGAGTCGGACTCGAAGAGCTTGGCGGTGGCCTCGCCGATCCGGGAGCCGACGGTGACGACCTGGAGGCCGACGACATCGGTCTCGCCGGACTCCTCCGGGCGGAAGAAGTCCGCGAGGCACAGGCGCCGGCCGCGCCGCTGGCGCGGGAAGGTGAAGCGGGTGCGCTCGTTGCCGGCGTCGTCGAGGATGATCAGGTCGTCGCCCTTGGAGACACAGGGGAAGTAGCCGTGGACGACGGCCGCCTCCAGGAGGTTCTCCGTGTGCAGGCGCTCCAGCCAGCCGCGCAGCCGCGGCCGGCCCTCGGACTCCACGAGCTCCTCGTACGACGGTCCGTCACCGGCCCGGTTCTGCTTGAGGCCCCACTGGCCCTTGAAGAGGGCGCCCTCGTCGAGCCAGGAGGCGTACTCCTTGAGCTGGATGCCCTTGACGACCCGGGTGCCCCAGAAGGGCGGGGTCGGGATGGGGTTGTCGGTGGCGACGTCCGAGCGGCCGCCGGGCTCCGGCTCGTCGATCTGGAGGGTGGCGGCACCCTTGGCGACCCGGCGCTGCTTGAGCTCGGGCAGGGTGGCGCCGGGGACGCCGCGCTTGACCGCGATGAGGGCGTCCATCAGGCGCAGGCCCTCGAAGGCGTCGCGGGCATAGCGGACCTCGCCCTGGTAGATCTCGTGGAGGTCCTGCTCGACGTAGGCGCGGGTGAGGGCGGCGCCGCCGAGGATCACGGGGTACTTGGCGGCCAGCTCGCGCTGGTTCAGCTCCTCCAGGTTCTCCTTCATGATCACGGTGGACTTCACGAGGAGACCGGACATGCCGATCACGTCGGCGCGGTGTTCCTCGGCGGCCTCCAGGATCGCGGAGACGGGCTGCTTGATCCCCAGGTTGACGACGTTGTAGCCGTTGTTGGACAGGATGATGTCGACGAGGTTCTTGCCGATGTCGTGGACGTCACCGCGGACGGTCGCCAGGACGATCGTGCCCTTGCCGTCGGCGTCCGTCTTCTCCATGTGGGGTTCGAGATAGGCCACCGCCGTCTTCATGACCTCCGCCGACTGGAGCACGAACGGCAA
>NZ_JBEXQW010000068.1:0-34349 GCF_040612775.1 Streptomyces sp. NPDC006339 | reverse complement strand
GCGCTGGCCCGAGGGCGCCGACGTTCGTCGCGGCCGGGCCGTCCGCGTATGTTCCGCGTGCGGGCGGGTGGGAGGGCTGGCGCCCGGGCCCTGAGCGGGTGGGACGTCCGGCTCGGTCGGCCCGGGCTCGGCCAGCGGCCGCCGCGCAGGCTCCGACTCACTCGACCCGCATCCGGCTCCGGCGGGCATCTCGCCCGGGCGGCACCCCGCCCCGGCGGGCTCCGGCCCGACGGGTCCCGCTCGGATGGTGTCCTACCCCGGGGGTATCCGGCTCGGACCGTGTCCCACCCACGCAGGCTCCGACTCGCTCCGCCCGCGCCTAACCCCGGCGAGCGTCCGCCTCGCCAGGCGTCCGGCTCGGCCAGTCCCCCGGGTCAGCGGCCTCCCGGCCAACGGGTGTCCCCGCCCGGACGGTGTCCCGCCCCGGCCGGTGTCCGGCTCGACGGGCATCCGACTCGGCCGGCGCCCCATCCTCGCGAGCTCCGGCTCACTCCGCCCGCATCCGGCCCCGGCGGCTGTCCGCCTCACCAGGCGGCCGCCTCGGCCAGCCCCCGGGCTCAGCAGCCTCCAGCCCGAAAGGTGTCCCGCTCCGACGGCAGCGCCCCGCCCCGGCGAGCGTCCGCCTCGGTCGGCCCCGGGCTCAGCGGCCTCCGGGCCGACGGGTGTCCCCGCCCGAACGGTGTCCCGCCCCGGCCGGTTTCCGGCTCGCACAGCGCCCCACCGCGCAGACTCCGTCCCACTCGGCCGCGTCCGCCCCTCCGGGCGTCCGGCTCGGCCAGCCCCCGGGCTCAGCAGCCTCCGGCCCGACACGTGTCCCGCTCGGACGGCGGCGCTACCGCCCTGGCGGGCGTCGGCCTCGCCGGGCGTCCAGCTCGGCTGGCCGCAGGCTCAGTCGCCCCCGGGCTCAGCGACCACCCGACGGGCGTCCAGCTCGGAAGGTGTCCCGCCTCGGCGGGCATACGGCTCGGCCGAAGCCCCCCATCCGCGCAGGCTCCGACTCACTCCGCCCCCGCGGGCGTCCACCTCCCCGGCGTCCGCCTCGGTCGACGCCCCGGCGTCAGAGCGGCCAGGTTCGCAGCCCGGCGATCCGCCGAGAGGGGCTCGGCGGATCGCCGGATCACATGTCACGCCATTTGGCCTGGCCCAGGGAGAACAGCCCGAACAGCACGAGTCCCACGGCCACCGCGAGCAGGAGCCACGGGCCGATCGGGGTCTGGGCGAAGGAGCGGATCGCGTCGTCGACGCCCTTCGCCTGCTTCGGGTCGAAGGTGATCGCCGCCTTGAGGCCGAAGAAGCCCACGGCGGCGAAGACGAGTCCGCGTGCGACGCCTCCCGCGACTCCGGTGACGCTCATGAAGCGGCGCTGGGTTCGCGACATGCGGCCCCAGGTCAGACGCTTGCGGAACTTCCGCATCAGGGCCGCGCCCGCGATGCACAGTCCGGCGATGATCAGTCCGGCGGCGACCGCGCCGACCCACCACTGGCCTCCCGGGAGGCCCAGCAGCCGGCCGGTGGCGTCCTCGCTCTGCCGGTCGGTGGAGCCCGCCCCGCTGCCGCGCTCCCCCACCGCGAAGGTCAGCACGAGGAAGGCGACGACCGCGTAGAAGACGCATCGGGCGGCCGACGCGGCCCGTCGGGTCGCCCGGTCGCCCTTGGGCCCGGCGGCGCCGAAGACGGCTTCGGTGAGGCGCCACAGGGCCATGCCTGCCAGACCGAGGCCGAGGGCCCACAGCAGCACGGCCCCGAGGGGGGTCGAGGCGACCTCCGCCAGCGCCCCGCCCCGGTCCGCCTGCTCCTTCGTGCCCAACAGTCCGATCCGTACGGCCAGCACCCCGACCAGCAGGTAGAGCACACCGCGCGCGACGAAACCCGCGCGGGCGGCCCCCCGTACGACGCTCCCGCGAGCGTCCGCTCCGCCGGTCGGAAGGGTGGAGCGGTTCGAGGTCATGTCAACTCTCCCTCGTGTCGCGCCCCTCGGGTCCCGCCCTCGGGGTCTCGCCCCTCGTGGGCACCCTTCCGGGTGCCCCGTCTCACTCTCCCGAACCCCCGCGGACGGCTCAGGCCGCCGGGACCGCCCGCTGCAGGGCGGTGATGACCCGGTCCAGCGCGTCCGGGCTGTGCGGGTCCGTGAGGTTGGACCAGAGCTTGAAGACGAAGCGCCGCAGGACGGGCCGCTGGAGGCTACGGGTGGCGACGATCTTCATCACGCGGGGGTGGTTCAGCGCGTGGACGACGAGGCGCCCGACCGTGAAGTAGCGCCCGTACGCCTCGCGGACGGCCTCCGGGTAGCGGAGCAGGGCCTCCTCTCGGGCCCGGGCGGTGGGCTGCGCCACGGCGCGGGTGACGGTCTCCGCGGTCATCCGGCCGGATTCCATCGCGTAGTCGATGCCCTCGCCACTCAGCGGGTTGATCATGCCGCCGGCGTCGCCGGTCAGGAGCAGACCGCGGGTGTACTGGGGGCGCCGGGTGAGTCCGGCCGGGAGCGGTGCTCCGCGCAGCGCGGTGGTGGCGTGGTCCTCGTCGAACCCCCAGGCCGAGGGGAGGCGGGCGATCCATTCGCGGAAGAGCTGCCGGTGGTTCACCTCGGGTCCGCGTCCGATGTGGAAGGTGCCGAGGCCGACGTTGAAGGCGTCGGCACCGACGGGGAAGACCCACCCGTAGCCGAACGGCATGTACGTCCTGCCGCGGCTGTCGCGGGTCTCCAGGTCGAGCCATGCCTCCAGGTGGTCCCGGTTGCGGTGCGGTGCCGTGTAGTAGCGGCGCACGGCCACGCCCATGGGGCGGTCCCTGCGCTGCTCGAGCCCGAGGGCGACGGCGAGCCGGCTGGAGGCGCCGTCGGCGGCGACCACCAGGGGCGCCCGGTAGGTGTACGCGGTGTCGCCCCGCCGGGCGGTCACTCCGGTGACGCGGCCGGTGGCGGCGTCGACGAGCGGTTCGGTGACCTGGGTTCCTTCGAGCAGGCGCGCGCCGGCGGCCACGGCCGTGCGGGCGAGCAGGTGGTCGAAGTCCGTCCGGGCCCGCACCAGCCCGTAGTCGGGGTAGGACGCCACGACGGGCCAGGGCATCTCCACCGTCGTGCCGGAGCCGTGGGCGCGCAGGCCCTTCGTCCTGACCCAGTCGTCCCCGGAGACGTCGACGCCCATGTCGACGAGCTCCTTCACCGCGCGGGGGGTGAGGCCGTCCCCGCAGATCTTGTCCCTGGGGAGGGTGGCCTTCTCCAGGAGCAGGACGTCGTGGCCCTCCCGCGCCAGGTGATAGGCGGCGCTGCAGCCGGCGGGTCCTGCGCCGACGACGATGACGTCCGCCGAGTCGTGGTGGGGAGACAGGTCGTCCATGGGTGTGTTCCTCTGCTGGGGCCGGCGGGTGGACGGAAGGACGGCGTCCCATCCGTACCCACGGCCGGTGGTTTCGATCACCTCTCCGTGAGGTTCTCCCCCGACCGCCCGCGTCGGCTGGTGTGCCGGGACCTTTCCCGGCGGGATGGGGGCCGTGAGCGGGCCGGTTCGGGGTAGTCGAGGGCTGAGAGGGCGGCCGGGACCCGCTCCCGGTCGGCCCGGATCGAGACGTGCGGGAGGTGAGCGCCATGGCGAGCACACGGACGGCGAGGGAACCGGTGCGCGAGCCGGTGACCGAACCGGTGAGCGAGCTGGTGCAGCGGGCGTCGCAGCAGTTGACCGAGCTGGTGCGCGGGGAAGTCCGGCTGGCGCAGGCCGAGATGAAGGAGAAGGGCAGGCGCTACGGCAAGGGCGGCGGCCTGTTCGGCGGGGCGGGGGTGGTGGGGTTCCTGATGCTGCAGGCGCTGGTGGCCACCGCGATCGCCGCCCTGGCGATACCGCTGCCGGTGTGGGCGGCGGCCCTGATCGTCAGCGCCGTGCTCGGTGTGATCGCCGCCGTCATGGCGATGACCGGCAAGAAGGAGATCGACCGGGCGGCGCCGCTCGCTCCCGAACAGACCATCGAGAACGTCAAGGCCGACATGGCCCGGATCAAGGAGAGTGCGCACCGATGAACCGACCTCCGCAGGACAAGCAGACCGCCGCCGGTCCCGAGGAGCTGCGCGAGCAGGTCGAGCGGACCCGCGCCGAGCTGGGGCGGACCGTGGCGGCGCTCGTGGCCCAGGCCGACGTCAAGGCCCGGGTGAAGGACAAGGCCGCAGAGGTGAAGGAGGAGGCGGTGGTCCGGGCAGGCGAGGTCAGGGCCAAGGCCGCCGACCTCGCGCACCGGGCGCAGGACGTGCTGCCGCCGGTACGGGACACGGCCGGCCACGTCGCCGTGGAGGCCCGTGCCCAGGCCGCCCGGGGCACCAGGGCGGCGCGCGACCACCGGAAGCTGATGCTCGGGGCGGCCGTCGCAGGGGCCGTCGTGCTGTGGTGGGCGCTCGGCCGGGGGAAGGGGTGAGGTGAGCCGGATGAAGACGGCGAAGGTCGCCTACAAGCCGATCGGTCTGGCCCTGGGCACGCTGAGCGGTCTGGCCGCCGGAACGCTGTTCAAGCAGGCGTGGAAGGTGCTGGGGCACAGCGGTGACGCCCCGAACGCCACCGACGAGGAGCGGACCTGGAAGGAGGTGCTGGTCGCCGCCGCGCTCCAGGGCGCGATCTTCGCCGCCGTCAAGGCGGCGGTCGACCGCGCCGGTGCCACCGCCACCCGCCGCCTGACCGGCACCTGGCCCGGCTGACCCCCGGCCCCGGCCGCGACCGCGGCCGCTGAACGCGGGTCCTCGGCCCAGGGCTCAGGGCCGAGGGCTCAGCACTCGGAGAGCGTCCCGGCCCATGATGATCACCGTGGGCGGGGGTCCGCTCGGGCCGGTCCTCCCCTACCGTGGAGGACCATGACGGTGCTGATCATCGGGGCCAGCGGATTCCTGGGAACGGAGCTGGTACGTCAGGCCGCTGCCACGGGCCGGGTCACGGCCGCGACGTACCGCTCCCGGCCGGGCGAAGCCCCCGGCGTCGCATGGCATCGCCTGGACCTCCGCGACCCTCACCTCCTCGACGCGCTCCTCGACGCGCTGGCTCCGGACACGGTGATCAACGCCTCCAGCGGCGGGGCCGACTGGGCCGCCACCGCCGACGGCCCCGTGCGGCTGGCCGCGGCGACGGCGGGGCGCGGCATCCGCCTGGTCCACGTCTCCAGCGACGCCGTCTTCTCCGGGGCCCGCGTCCGCTACGAGGAGACGGCCCTGCCCGATCCTGTGACGCCGTACGGGGCCGCGAAGGCCGCCGCCGAGACGGCGGTGCGTCTCCTCCACCCGGCCGCGGTCGTCGCCCGCACGTCGCTCGTCCTCGGCGACGGCGGTGACGGCGCGTCCACCCATGAACGTGTCGTGCACGAACTCGCCTCCGGCGAGCGGGAGGGCGCCCTCTTCACGGACGACATCCGCTGCCCCGTCCATGTCGCCGACCTCGCCGCCGCCCTCTGGGAACTGGCCACGTCCGACGCGACGGGCGTCTTCCACCTGGCGGGCCCGGACGCCCTCAGCCGCCACGCACTCGGCGTCCTCGTCGCCCGACGCGACGGCATCGACCCGTCCCTGCTCCCCACCGGCCGCCGGGCGGACACCCGCCTGCCGGGCGTCCTCGACGTACGCCTCGACAGCCGGGCCACGCAGCGGCGCCTGCGGACCCGACTCCGCGGAGCCAGGGAGTTCCTGGACGCGGTGCCGGGAGCGCAGACTTGAGTGCCCCCTTGTCAAGAACACTGCCGGGAGTTATATAAGAACTGTCGGGACGCGATCCAACGGCACAGCACGCGAAGGAGTGATGATCAGATGCTGATGCGGACCGATCCCTTCCGTGAGCTGGACCGGCTCACCCAGCGCGTCTTCAACGGCCCGCAGGGCCCCGCGGCGATGCCCATGGACGCCTGGCACGAGGAGGGCGCGGTGTGGGTCAAGTTCGACCTGCCCGGCGTCGACCCCGAGTCGCTGGACCTGAACGTCGAGAAGGACGTGCTGACCGTGCGGGCCGAGCGGAAGCCGGAGATCAAAGAAGGCGCGGAAACGGTGATCTCGGAGCGGCCCACCGGCACGTTCAGCCGCCAGCTCTTCCTCGGCGAGACGCTGGACACGGAGCACATCGAGGCGACGTACGACGCCGGTGTCCTCAGCCTGCGCATCCCGGTCGGTGAACAGGCCAAGCCGCGCAAGATCCAGATCGGCACCGGCAGGCGCCCGGACAGGGAACTGCAGTCCTAACGGGGTCGAGGGTCCCGCCGGGCCGGGCCCGGGCCGGCGGGTACGCGGGGTCGGGCCCTCACGGCGGCACATCGCCGTGAGGGCCCGACCCCGTTCGTCCGTCACCCGGGCCGACGCTCCAGCCCGCTCCGCCGGGCGGCGATCCGGACCGCGTGCACGGCACCCTCAGGGTCGGCGGTGGACACGGCGAGGCGGGCGAACCGGCCGCCCGGAGCCAGGTCCACGACGGCCGCCGGACCGGAAGCCCGCACGGCGACGAAGTCGACGCCGTCGGCGTGCCGCAAGGTGCCCATGCAGAAACGTCCCGGCCACCGGCGACCACGTTCGACAGTCCCCCGCACGGCACGCCACCCGTCCGGCTCGACCCACGCTCCTCGCACCTCGCCGAGAGGGACCCGTACCCCCTTCCGGCGAGCCAGGAGCGCCTCACGCCATGGCAGCCGTACGACGACGTCATCGTTCTGGACCAGCAGGTGCGCCACTGCCATCGACCTCCTCCCCACAGCTCCGGACGGGAAGGCGACCAGCCGTTCTTTACTCTTCCTTCGTCCATTCCTTCGAGCAATGATGATGACAAAAGCCGATAAAGGTTTATGCCTGCGCACCGGGAATCCGGACATCGCGCAGGCACGGCGGGAGGTGAACGACGTGACCGCACACGGACTCGGGCGACCGGACCCTTACGCGGTGCTCGGGGTCGCTCCCACCGCCTCGGCCGAGCAGATCACCAGCGCCTATCGGGCACGGGTCCGCGCCTTGCATCCCGACACTCACCCGGATCGGACAGATCAGACGGATCAGCCGGCTCAGCGGGGGCGACCCGAAAGGCTCGACGAGGTGATGACCGCGTATGCCACTCTGCGGGACGCGCGGAGACGAGCGGAGTACGACGGGCAGCGTGCGGCCCCTCCGCCACGCGGAACCGTGCTTCCGGTGCGGCAGAGCGGGCGTTCACCGTACGCAACGGTTCAGGGCTTCGCTCAGGACCCCGTTCAGGACCCCGTTCCCGTTCAGGTGGCGTACGTCGTGGTCATCGGCCCCCGGCCACGACCGGCGCCGTACCGCCACGACCCGTGGCTCCAGGCGGGCCCCGTCCGCATCGGGTTCCGTCGCTAGCGATCCGTCGAGGACCGCGAGCGTCAGGACGCCACCTGGTCGAGGGTGAACAGGGCGCCGTCCGGGTCGCGCAGGGTCGCCTGGCCCGCGCCGGTCGGCCACGGGCCGTTCCGCACGATCGTGCCGCCGTTCTCGACGGCTGCCGCGGTGGCCGCCTCCAGGGAGGGAACCTTGAAGTGGACCAGCCAGCGGGGCCGCAGGTGCGGCTTGGGGGCGGCTTCCTCGACGGGCCCGCTGTTGAGACGCGCCACGGCTTGGCCGTCGCGCCGCAGGACGACCTGGTCCTCCTCGTACGAGATGTCGCAGCGGCCCAGGCGGTCCGAGGCGGCCCAGCCGAGCACCTCGCCGTAGAACAGGGCGGCGTCGAACGCGTTCCCCGTGTGCAGTTCCAGCCACAGAGGTGCCTCCCCGCCGACCCGCCACTCGGACAGGACGCGTCCCTCCCAGATCCCGAAGGTCGCGCCCTCCCGGTCGGCGACCAGGGCCGCGCGCCCGCTCGGCGGGAAGCGGACCGGCCCGACGCCGACCGTGCCACCGCGCTCCCGGACCCGGGCCACCGCGCTGTCGGCGTCGTCGACCGCGAAGTACGGGGTCCACGCGACGGGCACCGCGAGCTCACCGGCCACGGCGGCGATGCCGGCCACCGGCACCCCGTCCACCTCGGCGACCGAGAACGCCTCGCCCAGGGTGCCCCGGCGGAACGACCAGCCGAGCACGGTGCTGTAGAACCGCTCGGCGCCGCTCCGATCGCGTGCCGCCAGGCTGAGCCAGCACGGCGCGCCGATCAGGTCGGAGGTGGCCGGAACCATGGGTGTGTCCTCCTGCCGCCGGGCGTGTGTCAGGCAGCCTCTGCCCCGCCCGGCCCACCGCCATGCGGCCACCCTTCACAGTCGGTCCGTGCCGAACACGGTCCGCGCGGCCGCGACCAGCTCGCGGCGGGCCTCGATGTGGTTGCTCTTCCGCGTCTCCCTTTCGCTGCTGGCGGCCTCCCTCTGCTGCCGGGTCCTGTTCAGCAGCATCGCCGCCTGCTCGCTGCCGAATCCGGGGAGTCCGTCGAGGGCCTGACCGGCGAGCGCGTAGTCGGGAGAGGATGCCCGCTGCTCGGGCGGCAGCGGCAGGTGCTCGTCCGACTCCCAGAGGCGCTCGACCGCTTCGTATGCCCGGAGCGCTGCCGTTTCTCCCTGCTCCACCCGCCTGCGCAACTCCTTCAGGGCACGCTCGGCAGGGGCGGACTGCTGCGCCGTCCAGTACATGCGGCCCACCGCCTTGCGGAGGTCGTCGATGGGGGCGAGCAGCCCCGGCGGGGCCATCAGTTCGGCTTCGGCGTGGGCCAGTGTGAACGCGTGCCAGCGCCGTCGGACGTCCGGGAGAGAGTCGGTGCTGTAGAGCTGGTCGGCAGCCTCCACGCATTCGCTCGCGGCGCGCAGATAGGCCGCCAGAAGCGACCAACGGCGGTCGTACAGAGCCTGGTGGTGCGTAGCCTCGGCGGCTATGCGGGCGGCTTGGCGGGCGGCCTCGGCCTGGGCTCTTCCGCCGCGTGCCTGGACCCATCCGCCGAGCACGGTGCCCAGAGCCGTACCCCCCACGGCAACGGCCCCGATCACGGCCGATGCGATGCTCGCGTCCATTCGTGCCCCCCAGAAATCGCGCTGTCGGTCGAGCGGTCGAGCCCGACGGCTCCCGGCAACGGGAGCGCGGCCACTCGACGTTAGCCGTAAGGGGAGGCTCCACACCGCGAACCGACGACACGTCGAGATGCCTCGGAGTGGCCGACGGCTCAGCGGCTCAGCGGCTCACCACGGTCTCACGGTCGACGCGTGCCAGCTTCTCCGGATTGCGCACCGCGTAGAGCCCCGTGATGAGGCCGTCCTCGATGCGGACCGCCAGGACGGTGTCGACCGTGTCGCCCAGCCGGAGCGTGAGCGCCGGGTAGCCGTTGACCTGGGCCGGCCGCAGCGACACCGTGGCGCCGATCCTGGCCAGCACCCGGACCACCTGGTCGACGCCCACGACGGGTGCCCGGGCGGCCTGTGCTCTTCCGCCGCCGTCGGTCAGCAGGACGACATCCGGCGCGATCAGGTCGAGCAGGCGCTGGAGATCACCGGTCTCGACGGCCTGCCGGAACGCCTCGAGCACCCCACGGGTCTCGGCCGGGGAGACGACCTCGCGCGGCCGGCGCGCGGCAACGTGCGCGCGCGCCCGATGCGCGATCTGGCGCACCGCGACGGGGCTCTTGTCGACGGCCTCCGCGATCTCGTCGTATCCCAGGAAGAACACCTCGCGCAGCACGAACACCGCCCGCTCGACCGGGGCGAGCGTCTCCAGCACCAGCAGCATCGCCATCGAGACGCTGTCGGCCAGTTCGACGTCCTCGGCGACGTCGGGCGCGGTCAGCAGCGGTTCGGGCAGCCAGGGACCGACGTAGGACTCCTTGCGCCGACGGAGCGTGCGCAGCCGGCCAAGGGCCTGTCGCGTGGTCATCTTGACCAGGTACGCCCGCTGATCCCGTACCTCGTCGAGGTCGACCTCCGCCCAGCGCAGCCACGTCTCCTGGAGGACGTCCTCGGCGTCGGCGGCGGAGCCGAGCATCTCGTAGGCGACGGTGAAGAGCAGGTTGCGATGGGCGACGAACGCCTCGGTGGTGGGGTCCGAGGACTCGGTGGGCCCCGTGGACCCCGTGGACCCCGTGGACCCGTGACGGGTGGGTGTCCCGGCCGTGTTCCCTGTCCGCGTGCTCATCGCCGGCTCCCGCTGTCCGCTGTCCGCTCTTCGACGTTTCGACGTTTCGACTCTTCGACCGTGTCACGCACAAGACGCCGGCCCCGGCCGTTCTGTGACACCCCCGATCGGTGGCCTACGTCACATCGCCGCGCTGTCACGAGGAGCGGCCGGCCGGCATCTCGTGTTCGTCCGGACGCCGCGAACGATCCGCGTCGCGGTACGCGCCACTCGACACGTGAGGAAGACATCATGGAGCCCCGTTTCAACCTGTTCGACAGCCCGACCGCCGCCAAGGTCGCCAAGCGGTTCTTCAACACCTCGTTGCCCCTGGAACAGTCGACGCTGCCGAAGCGCCTGCGGGAACTGGTCGAGCTGCGGGTCGGCCAGATCAACGGCTGCGGCTTCTGCGTCGACATCCACACCAAGGAGGCCGCGGCCGCCGGTGAGACCGCGCTCCGGCTCCATCTGGTCGCCGCCTGGCGGCATTCCACCGTGTTCACCGACGCCGAGCGGGCCGCTCTGGCGCTCGCCGAGGAGGGCACCCGGCTCGGCGAGCACGGCGTGTCCGACGAGACCTGGGCCGAGGTGCGCAGGCACTACGACGACGACCAGGTCGGTGCGCTGGTCTGTCTGGTCGCCCTGATCAACGCGGCCACTCGCATGAACGTGATCGTGCGGAACCCGGGAGGTTCGTACGAGCCCGGCATGTTTGCCGGCCTGGCGAGCTGACCGGCGGGCCCAACGCAGGCCCGCCCGAAACGATAGAGGGGCCGTTGCAGATCACTCTGCAACGGCCCCTCGGCCTTGCGGACTCGCTTCGGGCATGGAGTGCGCAGAACCGGGCGGTGGGGATCGCAATGCTGCGGAAGGCCAGCGCCTGGTGGTGCGGGCTCCTACCAGGTGAGGATGGCGTAGCCCGCACCGCCGGGCGCGCCGGCCCGCGTGGGCCCGCCCGCGGTGCCGTCGGTGCCGTCCGTGCCGGAGCCGCCGCCGGACACGTCGCCGCCTCCCTTGCCGCCGTTCCCGCCGAAGCCGCCCGTGGACCCGGTGCCTCCCTTGCCTCCGGCGCCCGTGCCCCCGGGCACGCCCGCTCCGAGCGGCGGCGCGGCCCCGGCGGCTCCGCCCTCCCCGCCGGTGCCGCCCGCCCGGCCGGTGCCGGCGTTGCCGCCGTAACCCCAGTCGGAGTCCGCGTCCCCGCCCGCGCCGCCCGCCCCGCCGTTGACGCCGGGCTTGCCCGCGCCTCCGGGCGCGCCGTCGACCGCGGCGAGGGTGACGCCCTTGCAGAAGGTCTGGTCGGGCTTCGTCAGCGGCTGTCCGGGAGTGCCGCCGGTGCCGCCGCTCCCGCTCCTGCCGCCCTTGCCGGCGCCTGAGCCGAGATTGCTGTTGCCGCCCGCGGCACGTGGTGCGCCGCTGCCCGGGCCGCCCGCGACGCCGACCGCTCCGCTGCTCGCCCGGGCCAGGTACGTGACGAGGCCGGGCGCGTTGGCATCGGACAGGGACGTCGAGGCGTAGCTGGTGAACTCCGCGTCGGGCTTCTCGCCGTTCCCGCCGGCTCCTCCGCCGTCCCCGCCGGTCAGGTGCCTGCCGGAGCCGGCCCGGCCGGCGGTGCCGCCTCGGCCCGTCTTGGTGGAGGTGCGTTCGGCGGTGCCCACGTCGAGGTTGTAGCGCTCACCGGGCTTGACCGAGATCTCGCAGCGCACGTAGGCCCCGCCGCCGCCTCCGGCCCCGCCGGCGCCCCCACCGCCGCCGCCCCCGCCGGCACCGCCTCCGCCGCCGCCCCTGCCGAAGGACCCGCCGCCCCCGCCGCCACCCGCACCGCCGCCGCCGGCGCCGCCCCAGCCGCCCTGCGCGCCCGCGCCGTACAGGTCGAGGATCCATGTGGTGACCCCCGGATTCACGATGAGCTGGATCCGGGTGCCGCCGGGGAACGCCCTGGTGCCGTGCTCGGCGTTGTCCTCGATCCCGTGCTCGGCGGCCACCGCGGGGCCCGGGACGGCGAAGCCCGCGGAGATGAGGGAAAGCCCCGCCGCGGTGCCCATCACCGCCCTCCGGATACGAAGACCACGGGTCAGCCCGATGTCCATTGCTGCGTCCTCTCGCCTGGTCAGACAACCGTGCGACCAGGCATATCCGCGGCGCTCCGCGGCTAACGTGAGGCTCCGCCGAACAGACGCTGGTGAGCACCCGTCAACATCGGGCCAGCCGTTTCCGGCGGTACGCAGGGGGTGCCGCCGCGTCGTCGTCTCGGCGCGGCCCCGGACGCACGGAAGGCCGCCCGCTCACGGAGGGGAGCACGGCTTGCGACCTGTGTCTCCCCCGTCCCGCGCCAGTTCGGCGTTGAACTGCGCGCCCGCGAGAAGCACGACGTGGGAGACCCACAGCCAGACCAGGAAGGCCACCACGCCCGCCAGGGAGCCGTAGAGGCGGTTGTACGTCGCGATGTGCGACGCGTAGAAGGCGAAGCCCGCCGACGCCAGCAGCCAGAGCAGCACGGCCAGTGTTCCGCCGGGCAGCGTCTGCCGCACGCCGCGGGTCTCCGGCGGCCCGGACCGGAAGAGGAGCAGGACCAGGGCGACGACCACCGCGAACAGCAGTGGCCACTTCAAGCCCGCCCAGACGAGGGCGGCCTGGTGGTCCGTTCCCGTGCCGCGGCCGATGGCGCGGGCGACCCGCTCGGCGGCCGTGAGCGTCAGCACCCCGCTGACCAGCAGTGCGAGCACGGTCAACGCCCTGAGCACGGTGGCGGGGAAGGTCCGCCACGCCGGGCGGCAGTCGGCGACCCCGTGCATCGCGTGCAGCGCGCGCCGGAAGACCGCCAGGTAGCTGGAGGCGGACCACAGCGCGGCGCCGGCGGTGACCAGGAGCAGCAGCCAGCGCACCGACGGGCCGTCCTGAGGGCTGGTCAGGGCCTGGTCGAGGACCGGCCGGGCCGCCTCCGGCACGAAGGCGGACAGTTGCACGACGACCTCTTCGGGGGTGTCGGTGCCGAGCAGGGTGAGGGAGAAGAGCATCACCAGCAGGGCCGGGAAGACGGCCAGCACCGCGTAGTACGTCAGCGCCGCCGCCCAGTCGGTGAGGTCGTCCTCCCAGACGGCGACCGGTGTACGGGCCATGGCCCTGGCGTAGGCCCCGTGCTCGCGCCGGTCGGGCGGTGAGCCGCTCGCGGGTACATCGGTCGTCATGACACCACCGCTCTCTTCTGGACCTGCCTCCATCCGGCGGCCGCCGCCCCGGGCGGGTCGCCGGTGAGCCGGCCGTCTGGTGCCCCGTCAGGCGGCGTGGACGCCGGGAGCCGCGGGGGTGTCACCGCGCGTGCCTGCCCTTGCCGGGCTTCGGCTTCCCCTGCCGCCCCTCCCCCTTCTCGGGGCCCGGCCCGACCGCTTCCGGAGCGGTCGCAGGGCCGCGCTGCCGCTCCGGGACGCCGGAGGCGGACGGCGTCCGGCTGTCGCCCGCAGCGCCCTCGGAGCCGCCGGGCCGGTCCCCGGTGTACGAGGGGGATCGCGGCGCGGACGCGGAGACGGCGGCTCCGGCCGGCGCGGGGGGCGAGGCGGCAGGTGAGGCCGGCTCGGTGGCGGCGGGGCGGGACGGAACGGGCTCGGCGTTCTCGGCCTCGGCGGACGGCCCGCCCACCGAACCGGCCAGTCCGACGCCGAGAACGGTCAGTGCCGCGCCGGCGGTCACGAGGAGCCGGCCGGCTCGGCGTGGGGCGGACCGACCGGAAGAGGGTCGTGCGGCCTCCGGCCCTCCGTGTGCGGGGACGGCGGTCTCGCCGCCGGTCATCCCCGCCGCCGCGCCCGCCACGGGCGACCTCAGCGTGTCCGGATCGCGCTCGCCCGCGCCGTCCTCACCGCTCATGGGAGGAGCCGCGTGCACGGAGGATCCCGCGGGCGCGTCGGCCGTTCCCGCGAGATCCTCCGATGCGAAGGCGGCCAGGGCGCGCCCGCAGGTCCGGGCGTCGGGCCGGCGGCTCTCGTCCGCGTCGGTCATGGCTTCCAGCAGTTCGACGACCGCCGCGGGTATGTCCGGCGGGATGACCGGGGGACGGTGCAGACGGGCGATCGCCGCCTCCAGCGGCGCCCCGTCGTACTCCAGCTCACCCTTGATCGACTCGATGAGGACCAGGCCCAGGCTGTAGACGTCCGCTGCCGGCCCGGCGCCCCGCCCCAGCACCTGTTCCGGGGCCATGTACGCGGCGGTGCCCACGAGGGCGCCCGTCGCGGTCTGGGCGGTGGTGCCGAGCAGCCGGGAGATCCCGAAGTCCGTCAGGCGGGGGGCGCCCGTCTCGTCCAGCAGGATGTTGGCGGGCTTGACGTCGCGGTGGACGACTCCGGCCCGGTGCACGTGGGCCAGCGCCGAGGCGAGCGCGGCTCCGATCCGGCACGCCTCGGCGGGCGTCAGCGCGGCCTCGGCGATCCGCCGGCGCAGCGTCGTGCCCCTGACCAGTTCCATCACCAGGTAGGGCGTTCCGTCGTCCCGGCCGCAGTCGTACACGGTGATCAGGCCGGGGTGCTGCAGTTGGGCCAGCAGCCGGCCCTCGGTGTCGAACCGTTCCTCCGTGTCGGCGGCGCCGTCCGGGCGGAAGACCTTCACGGCGACCGGCCGCCGCAGGCGCAGGTCCTCGCCCTCGTACACATCGGCGGCGCCGCCGCGACCCAGCAGTTCGTCGAGCCGGTAGCGGCCGGCCACCGTGTGGGCGGTGAGCCGGAGGTCCGGTCGGATCGGCCACGAGCGGACTTTCATCACTGCGCTCCCTGCGTCCTGTCGTCACCTGCCGTCGTCCGCCCGCCCACGTGTGCGTCGCCGATGGCGTACCCGGCCGCCGGGTGCGAGCCCTGATGCACCGTGTGCCCCCTCAGCCGCCGGACATCCCCCGTCCCCGCCGACGGCCTCGCGGAAGGAGGACCGGGCGTCGTATCGGCACGACGGATTCCATGCGCACTCGACCGAGGTCGCGGTGCCTCGCGCCGGAGGGGGTAGGCGAGGACGGCACACGACCATCGCGTCCGCGAAGGAGACGAGCATGACCGACGACGCCTCTCGGTGTACCCGCCCGGAACAGCGGTGACGGAGGTAAACATGACGCCCGAGGAGACCCGTACCAGGCTCCGGCAGTTGGAGGAGCGGCTCGGCGAGCGCACCCCGGCACCCATCGAGGGCCAGACCCGCATCCCCCTTGCCCGCCCCACCCGGGCGGACGACGAGGAAGAGGACAAGCGGGCGTGACGGCCGGGCTCGGACCGACGCAGGAGGTGGCCGACCTGTTCGAGGTCCTCATCGGCACCGGCATGCGCCAGGGCCACGCCCCCGGACGCACGAAAGGCCGCCCTCTCATGGATGAGAGAACGGCCTCCGACCTGCGTTTCCGCGTGGTCGGGACGACAGGATTTGAACCTGCGACCCCTTGACCCCCAGGTGCGGGCCAGGGGTATTTTCTGGATATAGCGGACTTAATCCGGGAGCAAGTTATGCATGGAGGCATGCATCGTGCACCACCGCGCGTAGCGTGTGGTCCCCAACTGGTGCCCACGCGCCCCCTTCCCTTGTCCGGCCGACGCCTCGCGCGAGCACCTCAAGCCCCTTGGAGATCGCAACCCTCCGACCGCCTACGGAGTCATCAGGGCGGCCCCTGGACCGGGTCGCAGTGTTGCGGACCTCCGCTGCCGTTCCCACGCCACAACCAAGAGTGCGCTCGCTCGGTCGCGCAGCGGTCCACGCCAAGCCGCGAGCTCGGCTTTTGCTTCGGCCCTCGAACCCGGCATCCCAGAGCACCCGCTTTCCCTCTCCTTCCTCGAACGATGTCCGAGTCAAGGAGCGCTCCACGGTGGGGATCCCTGGCCGCCCCCAGCCCCCCAGCGGAGCTGTTGAGTCCGACGCGGTGAACGGCACACTGCGCGTCAGACGCTCGCGGACGAATGTCGCGGAAATGCTCCCGCACGGACACTGTGCCGCACATCCTCGCGAAGGATTTCCAGGATCGCCGCCGTCGACGCGACCCGTTCCGGCGCCACGTCGGCGGCGGCCTCCGCCAAGGTCCTCCGTACCCGTACGTCGCTGTCGTTGGCCAGTCTCATCGCGAGTTCCTGATGGCGTTCCACGTGCTGCATGCACAGGACGGCGCTGGCTTGTCGAACGCCGATGTGCTGGTGCGTCGCGAGGAGGTTGAGGTCACTGTCGCCCGTCACATCGCTTCCGATCGCACTGAGCGTGACGGCGGCCGCCTGCACCAGGGATCCATCATCGCTGTGCAGGAAATCCAGCGCTCTGTCACGGACCCACTCCCTCTCCGCGAGAACGGCGGCTGAGGCCGCAGCCAGGTACATGCCGTGTCCGCGCAGGGAAGCCGATGCCGAACTGATCTGGAATGAGCTCAGTGGATGAGGTCTGCCTGTCACCTCGGCGTCGAGGTGGCTCCCGTCGCGATCACCGTGCACAAAGGCCTTGCTGAACTGAAAAGTCACGGCTTTGTCCTCCGCGGGCAGCCGGATCACGAGATTGCGGGCCCCGGTGAGAGCGTCCTGCCGGTTGAAGGCTGCTTCGCGCGGGTCACCCGCGACCTCCAAGAGCTTGGCAAGGCACTTCTGTCTGTCTTCCTCATCAAGGAAGCCGGCCAGGAACGAATCGGAAACCATGCGCGTGCCGAACCCGACTCGGTGAGGGTCCGGTTCAGGACGCCCGAGGATTCGGTCGCGCGCGTGAGCCGCTTGCACACGGACACTCGCGTGGTCAGGATCGAGTTCGGCGAGGATGACGTCGGCGAGATGGTGCTTCTCCATCACAAGATCCACTGCCTTGTCGCGCAGTTCCCCGCGCTGTTCTTCGGTCAGGGGGCTCGATGCGACCGCCTGCTCAGCGCTGGGGCCCAGGGGTGAACGAGCTCCCAGACGCCTGAGGACCGCGTCCTCCGTGATGAGGTTCGATGCCTTCTGCACACCCTGGTCGGCAAGGTCGAACAAACGGATGAGGGCGGGAGCGGCCAGTGCGTCGTGTGTGGAGGCGATATCGACACAGGCAACCGCGTGCTCGTCGTCGATGTGGCGATGGTGGCCACGTTCACGGGGGACCTCGGGGGCCAAGAGGCCGAGCAGATGGCCGGCTTGTTCCTGAGTGCCGCGGGAGGCGAGCGCACAGGCACTCTTCACTGCCTGGACGGTCAGGCTCTGCGTCGGCGAGTCGGTCAGTTCGCCTGCGAGTCCCTTTGTCGCTAGGTCGGTCAAGTCGTCGAGTAGCCGGGCTGCGGCATGATCCTGGATCAGGTCGGCCTGCGCTGCCACCTGTGCGGCCCGAGCGTGGAGCACCCACCATGGCCCCTTGTGGAGAGATCCCATGGGTAGCAGACGGTCCCCGGCAGACTCGGCAAGACCTACGAGCTTCTTCGATTTGCCTGCCCGCTGATAGTACGAGGTGGCCATCGAGACTTCGCCGTTGTCGGCGTACAGGTCTCCGAGAAGGTCGGCTGCCTCGGTTTCATGAGCCCAGCTACCGGTTACCGCGCTGTCCGTGAGCCAGCACCGGGCGGAGAGGACTGCTTCGATGGGCTTCTTTCGCACCAAGGAAGACATCGCCTGCTCCCTCGGATCCCGCACTCGGTCCAGTACGCGGCTCGCTCCGGTCGCACGCAGCGCCTGAGCCAGGCGGTGTTCGTCGTCGATCTCCGTGGTCAATGGACCGTACTGAACGTTCACGGCACGAATGGCATACAGCCAGTAAGCTGCCTCTTCGTTCAATCCCGCGTGAATCGCGTCGTGGACAGCTTCCCTCCAGGCGTCCGCAGCTTCCTCGGCACGCCCCTCAAGGCAGTACCTGCGCGCCTCGCGCGATTTGATTAGCGCGGCGTGCCTCCCCGGGACGGCATGCTGTCGGGCGGCAGCCAGGAGTGCCCGACGCTCCGCACCGTCGTATTCGGCTCGCAGGAGACGCAGCCTCATGACGATGTCGTCACCGTAGTCGTCCCTGGCCTGCTGCTCGGCCTGCGCAATGGCACTGTCGATGAGGGCACTCTTCGTCTCCAGCGGATCAGACTCCACCGCAAACAGCCGCTCGGCGAAGTGGAGGACCAGGAGAGGCTGGTAGGTCGCCGGCTCTCCGCGTGCTTCGTCCAGGACGTCGGCAAACTTGTCGGACGCGGCACCGAGGGGATGAAGGATGGCGTCAACGGCTGCGCGAATGAGCCGTGCATGTTGATTGATCGCCTCCCCGTGCTCCGTCTCCGCCAACGCGTCGCTGCGGGTCATATCGTGCAGTAGCCGTGCGAGCCGTCTGGGCTCGAACCTGTCGCCATGGTGAAGTGCTGTGGCGGCAAGATGGCCGGCGAGTTCCGCAGCTTCGCGGAACAGGCCCGCTTCCCTGAGCGCCTCCAGCTGCCGAACTCGCAGAACGCTCGCATGCCCTCGGAAGCCCGCCTTCTCCAGACGCGTCGAAAGCTCCCCGTACTTCCTTGCGGAGCGATCCGGCGCCACCGCTCGCTCGGCTTCCGCTTCGCGCAGGATCGGCTTCACATCACTCGTCTTGAGAGGTCCAACGAGGATGCGATCTGCCTGCTGCTGACGGTCGAGAGGAGGAGCGGGTACACCCGGAAGGGGTGCCCCGGTACAGAACACTTCCGCCGTCTCGCGAGTCCAGAACCTGGCAACGACGTCAGCCTGGTAGCGGAGAAAGTCATTGATCTGCTCCGCACCCCACAGGTCCAGCTCGAGGTCATCGTGCTCCTCTTGCAGAGCCGCCAGTTCGTCGGCAAGCTGAGTGCGCTCCGTGGGGGCGGAAGTGGCGATGATCAGGTGGCCAGCGCCGAAGGGGCGCCTTCCGCCCGTGAACGTCTCCACGGCCTTCCGCAGGTCCCCGGCTGTGAACTCCTGGTAGTCCTTGCATTGGACGACGATGAATCGGCCGCCCACATCCCGGCCAGCGAGGTCGATGCCGTGCTGAACTTGCCCCTGTACGCCGTAACGGCGGAACTTGATACCTCGGATGGCGAGGACGCGACTCGAGACAGCAAGCATCAGCTTCTCGAAACGGTCCCACCCGATCGCCAAGTCGAGATCCTCGCCGGGCCGCCTCTTTCCGGGGGCGCCCGTGCTGGGTGGATGACCGAGATCGGGATCTCCTGAAACGGGCAGCCAACGGTCGGCGGCGACGTCATCGCTGGCAGCCTGGGGTGTCGCCTCGAGGGCGGAGGGAGGAAGGTTGCGCTGGGCCACGGTCAGGAGTGTCCCACGCGCTGGGCAACCCCCCTCCTCAAGCGCCGGCTGGTAGCCGTCGTGGTCCAGCGTAGATCAGCTACCAAGCAGCGTTGAAAGGACAGTCGGGCCCTGCACGGGGAAGTACCCCGGTTCGACACTCCGCTGACAGCACGGGCATTGGGTTACAGTCATCGGATCAATCCGGACTGGACCGAATTTGATCTGCCTCGCTTCCCACTCCAACCGCGCCTTCTCAGCACAGAGATCCCCAAGCGTCCGATGCAACTGTTCCAGTAGCACGCGACGTTCTTTCCTACGCTGCTCCTCAAGCCCCAATCGCCACCAGAGCACCTCTGACGGATCAAACTTTGTCTGGCAGTATTTATTGACGAGCGAAACCACCGCGCCTAGGTCAACTCGGATCTGCCCTTCCTGTCGACTCCCATTCCAAAATGCTTCAAGCACATGATCGGCGGTTGGTGGACGATACGATGAGTAGTTCACCGCATCCATTGTGCCGCTGTACACGTCAAGCACCTTGCACTGAAGCCAGATCTCTTCAGGAGTTCCGCGTAGACGAGGTCCTGCATGCTTGTTGGTGTCGCGGAATCTCAGCAGCTCAACATCGTGCATCTGCTCGGCCGCACGCCGGACGTTTTGAACATCACTCTTCGTTCGATGCCCCCAGCCGTACACCCTCGAGGCAAGCTCCTCCCATGTCACCCATACGGGATAGGGCTCGGAGGTCCTTGCGGCCTTCAGTACCTTCCTGATGCGCTCACGCACGGGCGCTACTCTCCTCGTCACGAGAGCGGATTCTAGCCACTCAACAGGAGAAGTCATCGAAGGAGTTGCATCATTTCTCAGGAAGCACGGAGATCCGACTCTAGACCGTCGACCTACCCGTCATGAATATCCGAAACACTGCCGACCAGCTAAACGGCATCGAGCGCGACATCGTGTTCCGAACCCCTCCATCAGGGCCCTCTCCGGCTGCCGCACCACGGGCAGCCTCTGCACTGTCCTGAAGTCAACCAACGACGCAGCCACGACCACCGAGCACAGCCGCCTGGTGATCAACGGCACCGTCCACGCGCCGACCGCCGCCGTCGACCTGCCGATGGTCCAGATGGGCTGACAGGTCGTCACCCGCCGTGTCATCGCCCGGACCATCGCTCTCGGCATCAGCCCGACCGTCGGATGCCTCCGCCCGGTGACCGGAATCCCACCGGAGTCGGTGCTGTTCACGACCTATCCGGCCATGACCCCGAAACCGGTCTCGGTCACCGCGATCACCGGGTTCCCAGCCCCAGCTCCCTGTGCACCCTGTCGACGACACGTACGCCAGCACCCCCGGCAGCCGCCGGACGTCCCTCACCTTCGGCGGCTACGCCCGTCCGACGTCGGCTGCGACCGGACGGCTCAGCCACGTCGTCCTGCAGGTGGTGCACCAAGATTCGGGCGGACCAGCCGATGGGCCCGGCATGGTGAAGGCAAGCCTCATGGTCCGGCCGACTGCCGACGAGCCCGTACAGTCGGCGGAGGTGTCCCGCTCCCGGGCCGTGGCCAGCCGCCCGCTCGGCATCGCGAACGATTTTGCGTGCCATGCGGCCTCCCCACAACGAGAGACGCAGCGCGCCCGGTCCCCTCGGCGGTAGACGACCACGACCTCGGGGCTGGGTCGTCAGCTCAGCGCCGATTCATAGGTGGCATGTCCTCCGATCCCGATCGATGCCAGCGAAGGGCCTGAAGGATCCCTAACGTCCGCAGCACTCGGATCTTCGGCTGGCGAGCGCCGGGGGACACCTCGGACGTCGGTCGGCCCAGAACCCTCCATCCGATGCATGCCTCTCCGCCCGGCCTCGACCAAGATCCGGACCATTTCCGGACCAGCGCCAGCCGAGAACCCGTGCCTCCTGCCGTTTCGTCTGACCGGCATGGGTGCAACTGATGAACCACCAGCAGACGAAGAATCTGCTGGGCGTCTCTGGGGCCCTTGGCGCACAGACAAGGGAAATCCGCTGGTCACGACCCCTCTGACGGGCGTGGTGGTCGCCTGTGGTCGCACTCTGAGGGTGTTGGACCTTTCCCGCCCCGTGGAGGCGATCGCCATGCGCACCAGCACCGGCCGAGGCCGTGTCTACCGTCGCTGTGGCTGCAGGGACACCCAGCGTCACCAGATCGGTTCCCGCTGCCCTCATCTACTCACCGACAGCACCCACGGGACCTGGGGCTTCGCCGTCGACATTCCCACCCCGGACCACGACAGGACGACGGTGCGCCGAGGTGGCTTCGTCAGCCAGGATGCGGCCGAAGAGGCACTGCGGCGGTTCCTCGAGGGTGAGGCCGGCGGGTTCGACGCGGATCCGAACCAGACCGTCGCCGCGTACCTTGACGCGTGGCTGGTGGCGAAGGCGCTGGTACTGAAGCCGACGACGATGGCCCGACTACGTGCGCAATGATCTCGTCCCCGCGTTCGGCACCCTCAAGCTCGACGAGCTCGCGCACCGGCACATCTCGGCCTTCGTCACCGGCCAGCTCGCCGCCGACCGCGGCAGGACCACCCTCTACAGGTGCCTGGCCACCTCTCCAGCACCCTCGGCGACGCCGTCCGCCAGCACCACCTCCCCCACAACCCGGCCTCTCCCCCGGTCCTGCGCCGGCCGTCGTCGCCGGAGCGGCGGATCTGGACGGCGGAGGAGGCGGCCCGTTTCCTCGCCCACTGCCACGAGGCCGACCCGGGGATGGCCGATCTGTTCGAGGTCCTCATCGGCACCGGCATGCGCAAGGGCGAAGCCCTCGGCCTGCACTGGGACGATGTCCACCTGGACGAGGGCGTGCTCTACGTGCGCTGCACGCTCTCCGCCGTCGACAACAACCGGACCGCACCTGGTGCTCGGCCGACTCCACCGGCTGTCCGAGGAAGCCGGCGTCCCCCGAGTCACCGTCCACGACCTGCGCCATCTCGCCGCCACCATCACCATCACCGCGGGCGTTCCGCTCACCGTGGTCTCCAAGACGCTGCGGCACTCCACCCTGTCGACGACCGCGAACCTCTACAGCCACCTCACCCAGCAGGCCGCGCACCAGGCCGTCGACACCATCGACCGCGTCCTCAGCGGAGCCCAGCAGACGGCTGTCCGTGCGGACCGGCCCGCGTGGCTGCGACCACCACGCGACCACCAGCCCCCGGGACGCACGAAAGGCCGCCCTCTCGTGAATGAGAGAACGGCCTCCGACCTGCGTTTCCGCGTGGTCGGGACGACAGGATTTGAACCTGCGACCCCTTGACCCCCAGTCAAGTGCGCTACCAAGCTGCGCCACGTCCCGGTGCCCGTCCGTCCCGGGGGTGTCCCCCGTGGCGGCGTGCAAGAGAACATTACCTCACTTCACGGGGTGGATCAGCACACGGGGTGTCACCGACGGCGTGCGGCGGACAATGGGCGGATGGACAGGGAACCGGGCAGGGACCGTGATCAGGAGGGGCGGGCGCGCAGTGCGCGGCCGCGGGACGGGCTGGGGCGGCCGTTGCCGTACGGGGCGGAGGGCGTGGCCCGGCAGCCGGAGGGGGTGGTGCGGGGGCCGGACGGGACGGTGCGGGAGGCCCAGCGGCTGCTGGACGCCGGGATGCCGTTCCATGCGCACGAGGTGTTCGAGGACGCCTGGAAGTCGGGGCCGGCGGATGAGCGTGACCTCTGGCAGGGGCTGGCGCAGCTTGCCGTGGGGCTGACGCACGCGGCGCGCGGGAACGCGACCGGCGGGGTGCGGCTGCTGCGGCGCGGGGCCGGGCGGGTCGAGGAGTACGCGCGGGGCGGGGCGGAGACGTACGGGGTCGATGTCGCCGGGGTCGCGGCGTGGGCGCGGGAGCTGGCGGCGCGGGTGGAGGCGGGTGGCGGGGTGCCGGACGCCGGGGCGGAGGCGCCGCGGCTGCGGGTCAGCGGGTGAGGAGCAGCTCCTCGGGCGAGCGGTGGATGAGGGTGGGACGCATCGGAGCGGGCCGGTCGTCGAGCGGCCGCAGGTCGGGGAGCAGTCGGGTGAGCGCGCCGAGGGTGGCGTGGAGCTGGACGCGGGCCAGCCGGGAGCCCGGGCAGCCGTGCGGGCCGTGGCCGAAGGCGAGGTGGCGGGGCCGCGGCGGGGGCCGGGTGATGTCGAAGGTGTCGGGGTCCCGGTGGCGGGCCGGGTCGCGGTTGGCGGAGCCGTACGCGAGGAAGAGGACGGCCCCGGCGGGCAGTTCGGTGCCGGCGAGGGTGACCGGGCGGGTCGTGGTGCGGCGGAAGCCCTGCACGGCGCTGTCGTAGCGGGCGGCCTCCTCGACGGCGGCCGGTATGAGCTCGGGCCGGTCGCACAGCAGCTCCCACTGGTCGCGGTGGCGCAGCAGGTGGAGCACCGTCGTGCCGATGAGCGCGGTCGTGGTGAGGTGGCCGGCGATGAGCAGGTTCTGGAGGTTGGCGACGAGTTCGCAGCGCTGGTCCTCGGTCAGGCCGCGCGGGCCCGGGCCGAGCCCGGAGTCGGGGGCGAGCGCGGTGACGAGGGCGGTGACCAGGTCGTCGCGGGGCCGGTCGCGGCGGTCGCGGGCGTAGCGGTCGAGCAGGTGCTGGAGGGCGAGGACGTCCTGGGCGGCGGTGATCTGCTCGTCTTCGGGCAGCGGGCGGAAGAGGAGCCGTTCGGCGCTGTACGAGCCGTGGACGGCGGCCGGTACGTCCGCCGGGTCGAGGCCCAGGAGGCGGCCGATCACGGCGCCGGGCAGGACGCGCGCGTAGTGGGCCATCAGGTCGGCGTGTCCGTGTGCGGTGATGGTGTCGGCGAACGCCTCGGCGAGGGTCTCGGCCTGGTGGGTGACGTACGGGGTGAGGGCGGCGACCCGGGCGGCGGAGAGGCCGCTGTTGAGCGGGGCGCGGTGGCGGCGGTGGGCGGGGCCGTCGGTGGAGACGACGGTGGGCCGGGGTGCGAAGCCGCCGCCGAGGACGGCGAGGGCGGCGGGTGCGGGCCGGACGTCGGGGCGCAGCGCCTGGGCGGAGGAGAAGTCCTGGGGCCGCAGCAGCACCTCGCGGATGTCGGCGTCCCGCGAGACCAGCCAGGCGTCGAGGGTGGGCACGTAGGTGAGGCCGGGGGTGCGGCGGGCCCGGGCGTAGAGGGGGTAGGGGTCGCGCTGGAGCGCGTCGAGCGCGGCGTGACGTTTCCGCAGCGCCTCCTGCGCCTCCTGCGCCGCCTGGGCCTCCAGGGCCTCGCGCACCCCCTGGGCCTCCTGGGCCTCCCGGGCCTCCTGCGCCTCCCGGGCCTCGCGCGCCTCCCGCGCGACCGTCGCCTCTCGTAGCTCCTCCGCCTCCTGCGTCTCTGCCGACTCCCCCGCCTCCGCCGCTGCCCGCTCGGCGGCTCGGGCCGCCGCCGACGGAGCGCCCTGCTCTTCGACCTGCTCAGTCTGGGCCGGGTCCACGCGGTCCCTCCTCGCGGTTGCGGTCGGATGCGGCCATGGTGAACGGGGGTGCGCGCGGGTGAACAGGGCCGTGCCGGGAGGTGGCGGGAAAGGGACGCAAAGGGGCGGCCCGACGACGGCCCTGTGGGCGACTAGGGCTTCTCCAGGATCTCCGTCAGCACGGCGGCGTGGCTCGTCGACGGGTCCTTGGCGGCGGTGAGCAGGGTGACGGCGCCCTCGGCGGCGCGGGTGCGCAGGTCCGCGAGGGCCTCGGCGGCGGCCGGTTCGGCGAGCTCGCGCTCGTACCTGCGGCGGAATTCCCCGTACTCCCCCTCGGGTCCGTGGTACCAGCGGCGCAGCTCGGTCGAGGGGGTGAGGGCCTTGGGCCACACGTCGACGTGGGCGTCGGCCTTGGCGATCCCGCGCGGCCAGAGCCGGTCGACGAGGACCCTCAGGCCGTCGTCGGGCTCGGGCGGCTCGTAGATCCGCCGCACGCGGACCCGGACGGGGCTCCGTGAGGTGGGGGGCATGGCTTCAGGGTGCCGGACGGGCGCGGGCTTCACACCTCGGAGTCGCCGGCACCCCCGGCGTCACCGGCACCCTCGGCGTCACCGGCACCCTCGGAGTCGCCGGTCTTCTCCGCCCGCAGGGCCGGCAACAGCACCGCGTCGACGAAGGTCCGCAGGGTCGCCGGTTCCGTGAAGCGGTCCTCGAAGAGGCGCTCGATGCGGAGCATGCCGAGGAAGCAGGGGGCGACGAAGCCGATCGCGGGGTTGTCGGCGGCGATCTCGCCGCGCTCGACGGCGCGCGCGAGCATGCGGTCGAGGGCGGCGACCTCCGGCTCGATGACGGTCTCGCGCAGGGCGGCGCGGAGGTCGGGGTGCTGGATGTACGCCTGGCTGACCGCCTCCATGAGTTCGGCGTCGCGCTCGCGGCGGGACGCGGCGACCCGGGCGGCCTCGCGCAGGTCGCCGACGAGGGAGCCCGTGTCGATGCCGGTGAAGACGGCGCAGCGGCGCTTGTCGAGGGCGGCGGTGACGAGGCGGGGCTTGGTGCCCCACTGGCGGTAGAGGGTCGCCTTGCCGCACTTGGTGCGGGCGGCGACGCCCTCCATGGTGACGGAGTCGTAGCCGCCCTCGCGCAGCAGGCAGATGACCGCCTCGTACAGCTCGGCCTCGCGCTCGGGGGTGAGCTTGCTGCGGCGTGCGGCGGCCGTCGCGGCCTGCGTGGACATCGATCGCCTCCCGGACACCCCGTACCCCAGCGGACCCGTCTCCGCACATCCGAGGGTAGGGCGCACACAATCGAGACGCAAACGTATCGAGACGCTTGCGTCTCGATGAATTCGGATCTAGAGTTCCTCCGTTTGCTGTCCGCTTTGATGAAGATTTGACGGAAAAAAGGGGCCGCGCCATGGCTGCCGGGATACGCGGGACACGGAGACCCCGTCCTGCACGACCGGGGGCGACGGCTACCCCCAGACCGCCTCTCCTGCGCGAGCTGCTGCTCGTCACGGCGCTCTTCCTCGTCTACAAGCTCGGCCGGCTCTTCGCCAACGGCCACGAGACCCGCGCCTTCCACAACGCGGACCGCGTGTGGGACGCCGAGCGCGCGGTCCACCTGCCCGGTGAGGGCGCGGTCCAGCAGGTGCTCCTGCACGGCGAGACCCTGGTCCGCGCGGCCAATACGTACTACGCGGCCGTGCACTTCCCGGCCACGCTCCTCTTTCTCGTCTGGCTCTATTGGCGCCGGCCCGCCCACTACGTCTGGTCGCGCCGGGTCCTCGCGCTCGTCACCGCCGCCGCGCTCGCGCTGCACCTGCTGATGCCGCTCGCGCCGCCGCGGATGCTCGCCGAGAGCGGTCTGATCGACACCGCCCGGGTCTACGGGCCGTCCGTGTACGGCACGACGCCCGCGACGGACTCGATGGCGAACCAGTTCGCGGCGATGCCCTCGCTCCACTTCGGCTGGGCGCTGATGCTCGCGATCGGGCTCGTCGCGGCCGGCCGCTCGCGGTGGCGCGTGCTGTGGCTGCTGCACCCGGCGCTCACCCTGCTGGTCATCGTCGGCACCGCCAACCACTACTGGTTCGACGCGCTGGCCGCCGCCGTCCTGCTCGCGCTCGCGCTCCTCCTCGTGCCGTCGCCGCGCCGCCCCGGGTCCGACGACGCTCCTCCCCTCGCGTCGCGCACGCCACCCACGCCACTCACATCGGCCACTCCTGCCACGCCGGCCACACCGGTCACGGGCAGCGCGACCGTCGCGACCGCCGGGGCGCTGCGATGAGCGCGGCCGGCGGGACCGTCCTCGCGGTCCTCCTCTCCCTCGCCTCGGCCGCCGGTTACGCCCTGGCGGCCGTCGCCCAGTCCCGGCTGGCCTCCGCCTCGGCCGGCGGGCGCGGGGCGCTTCGGCGACTACTCGCCCGGCCGCAGTGGTGGTGGGCGGTGGGCCTGAACGCCGGCGGCGCGCTCGCCCATGTCGCGGCCCTGCACTACGGGCCGCTCACGCTCGTACAACCGCTGGGCGCGCTGACGCTCGTGGCGGCGCTGCCGATCGGCGCGTACGGGGCGCACCGCCGGGTCACGCGGGCCGAGTGGCGCGGGGCGCTGTGGACCCTGGTCGGGCTGGTGGGGCTCGTCGCGGTGACCGGCCCGGCGGCGCCCGGCGAGGCGCTGAACCTGCGCGAGGCCCTGGGTGTCACGGCGGTGACGCTGCTGCTCATCGGCCTGCTCGCGGCGCGCTCGCGTGGCGGCGCGGGCACGGTGGCGCGCGGCCGGGGCCTCGGGCACGCGACGGCGTCCGGGGTGGCGTCGGGCGTCGGCTCGGCGCTCACCCAGACCTTCACCGCCGCGCTCGCCCGCGACCTGCCGGGCGGGCCGACGGGCTGGTGGCAGACGGCGCTGCTCGCCGTCCTGATCGCCGCGTTCGCGGTGGGCGGCCTGCTGCTCTCGCAGGCCGCCTACCGGGGCGGGCTCGCCGCGCCGCTGGCCGTGGTCAACCTGTCCAATCCGGCGGCCGCCGCCGTCATCGGCGTGGCCCTGCTCGGCGAGACCTTCCGGGCCGGCGCGTGGGGCTGGGCGGTCGCCGCCGCCGCGTCCCTGGTCGCGGCGCGCGGGGTGGTGCTCCTGACGACGGGGCTCGCCCCCGAGACCCCGGCCGGGCGGGCGGAGGCGGAGGCAGAGGCAGAGGCAGGTGCCGACGGGTCGGCCGGCAGCTCGGCGGGCAGGGCGGCCGGCGGGAGCGCGACAGCCGCAGCCGAGAAGCCCGCACTCCCGGCCGTGCCCCACTCGCGTTCCGTACCCCACTCCCCTTCCGTACCCCGCTCCCCTTCCGTGCCCGCGCCCCTCCCGCTTGCGGTGACCGGACTCGCGGCCGAGCCCCCGCCCGTACCGGAACCGGCCCGCTAGCGGCGTCGGGACGGGGCGGACGAGCCGCGCGCCGGCCCAGCGGGTGCCGGTCGCGACGGGCCCGGGACTCGGGGGGCAAGGTCAATCGCGGAGGCGGCCGGACCGGTCACGGGACCCTATTTCGTCACCTTGACGACAAGCCGAGGACCCCTCTATCGTCATAGTGACGACAAGGAGAGGTCCCATGGCCGACATCACCCGGCGGGCCGGCTGGCGCCATCTGCGCTCCGCGCCCACCGCCCACATCCGCCACCAGCGGCGCGGACGGCTCGTGCACGACGGCACGGGACTCAGCTTCTGGTTCCGCCCCCTCTCGGCCGCGCTCTCGGAGGTGCCGGTCGACGACCGCGAGCTGGCGATGGCCTTCCACGCCCGCACCGCGGACTTCCAGGACATCAGCGTCCAGTCGACCGTCACGTACCGGATCGGCGATCCCGCCGCGGCGGCGACCCGGCTCGACTTCTCCGTCGACCCGGACACCGGGGCCTGGCGCGGCACCCCGCTGGAGCAGATCGCCACCCTCCTCACCGAGACCGCCCAGCAGCACGCCCTCGCCGTCCTCGCCCGCATTCCGCTGGCGGAGGCGCTGGTCGACGGGGTCGGGGCGGTACGGGAGCGGATCGCGGCCGGGCTCGCGGCGGAACCGCGGCTGCCCGACACGGGCATCGAGGTCGTGGCGGTACGGGTGGTGGCCCTGCGGCCCGAACCCGAGGTCGAACGGGCGCTGCGCACCCCGGCCCGCGAGCAGATCCAGCAGGAGGCCGACCGGGCCACGTACGAGCGCCGGGCCGTCGCGGTGGAGCGGGAGCGGACCATCGCCGAGAACGAGCTGGCCAGCAAGATCGAGCTGGCCCGGCAGGAGGAGCGGCTGGTCGACCAGCGCGGCACCAACGCCCGGCGGGAGGCGGAGGAGTCCGCGGCGGCCGACGCGGTACGGGCGGAGGCGGAGGCGTCGCGCACGGTCCGGCTCGCCCACGCCGAGGCCGAGGCGGCCCGCGAGGTGGGGGCCGCGCGCGCCGAGGCGCAGAGCGCGTGGCTGCGGGCGCACGCCGAGGTCGCGCCGGCGACGCTGCACGCGCTCGCCGCGACGAGGGCGGCCGAGCAGTTGCCGAGGATCCAGCACCTGACGCTGTCGCCGGACGTGGTGACCGGGCTGCTCGCGAAGCTGGGCGGAGGCACCGGTTCATGAGCCTGGCACCGCGCGCGGTGCTCGTCCACCGGACCACGGAGTACGAGGAGTTGCTCGCCCGGCACGGGACGCACGGGCAGGCCGCCTTCCACCTGGCCTCGCGGGGCCGTTCGGTCGACGAGGTGCGCGAGCGGCACGAGCGGACCGGGCGGGCGCTGGCGGAGGTGGCCGGGGCGGTGCCGTTGCAGTGGCGGCAGGCGCGGGTGGAGCGGGCCGACCTCGACCGCTTCCTGTTCGGGCCCGAGGACGTGGTCGTGGTCGTCGGTCAGGACGGCCTGGTGGCCAATGTGGCCAAGTATCTGACGGGGCAGCCGGTCGTCGGCGTCGACAGCGATCCCGGGCGCAATCCGGGCGTCCTGGTGCGCCACCGGCCGGCGGACGCGCGGCGGCTGCTGCCGTCCGTCGCGGCGGCGGCCGTCCGGACCGGGGTGGACCTGCTCACGATGGCGGAGGCGGTCACGGACGACGGGCAGCGGCTCCTCGCCCTCAACGAGATCTACGTCGGCCCGCCGGGGCACCAGACCGCCCGCTACACCCTGCACGCGCCGGCCACCACCCCGGAGGCCCAGGCGTCCTCGGGCGTCCTCGTCGGCACCGGCACGGGTGCCACGGGCTGGCTCCGTTCCCTCTGGCGGCAACGCTCCAGCCCCCTTCCGCTGCCCGCCCCGACCGACGCGCGCCTCGCCTGGACGGTCCGCGAGGCATGGCCCTCCCCGACCACCGGCACCACCCACGTCGAGGGCCTCCTCGCCACCGACGACACCCTGAGCCTGGTGGTCGAGTCCGACCGCCTCGTCGCCTTCGGCGACGGCATGGAGTCGGACGCGCTGGAACTGACCTGGGGCCAGTCGGTGCGGCTCGGCATCGCGGACACGGCCCTGCGATTGGTGGGGTGAGGGGCGGGGCGGGTGGGCCGGGGGGCGTCGCGGTCGACGCGCCGGGGGCGCGGGCGCGGGGCGTGGCGACCGACGCGGGGCGGGCGCGAGGCGTTCGTGGGCGGGGCCGCCCCGCGCCGGCGGCGTGCCTGCCGTGCCTGCCCGACGCCCGGCCGCGGGGCGGCGCGCGTCAGACGCGGGGCCGGCACCTGACGCCCCGCCACCCCGCCCCCGCCCGCACCTCGACCGCGCCCCCAGGCCCCGTCGGCGGGTCCCCTCGGCGGGCTCCCTCGGCGGGCCCGGTCGCGGGCGGCCGAGGCGCGGACACGCGCCGTCCGCGACTGCCTCGCCCGGGCCGTCCGCAGCGCCCGGACAGCACCCTCCGCCGCGCGGCCGGAAAGTGACGGCGGCGTTCCGGGGTGGGGTGGACGCGGGGCTATGCTCGCTGCCGCTCGCTCGCTCCGCCGTCGCCCGAAGGGACAGCCCCCATGGGTCTTCGCGTCTCCCCCGCCTCCCTCGAGGACTGGGCGCTGGTGCGCGCGTGGGCAGCCGCGGAGGGGTGGAATCCGGGGGCGGCGGATGCCGGGGCGTTCTTCGCGCAGGACCCCGAGGGGTTCTTCCTGGGGCGGATCGACGGGGAGCCCGTGTCCGCGATCTCGGTGGTCAACTACAGCGACGACTACGCCTTCCTGGGCTTCTATCTCGTACGGCCCGATCTGCGCGGCCTCGGTCACGGCCTCGCGACCTGGCGGGCCGCGCTGGCGCACGCGGGCGGGCGGACGGTGGGGCTCGACGGGGTGCCGGCCCAGCAGGACAACTACCGGCGTTCGGGCTTCGCGCCCGCGTACCGAACCGCCCGATACGTGGGCGAAATGCCGCTTCCCGACCGGCCGGTGACGGGCGTGGTCGCCGCGGAACGAGTGGATCCGGCCGAAATCGCCGCGTACGACCGCATGTGTCACCCGGCCGACCGCCCCCGCTTCCTGAGGTCCTGGCTGACCACGCCGGGCCACCGGGCCCTGGCCCGGCTCACCGACGGGCGTCCGACCGGTTACGGCGTCGTCCGGCCCGCCGAGCAGGAGGCCCGGATCGGGCCGCTCTTCGCGGACACGCCCGCCGACGCCGCCGCACTGCTCGACGCCCTGGCCGCCGAGGCCCGCGCCTTCGGCGCGCCCCGTATCGCCGTCGACATGCCGGAGGCCAACCCGGCCGCGGCCCGGCTCGCCGAGTCGCGCGGTCTGGAGCCGACCTTCGAGACGGCCCGTATGTACACCGGCCCGATCCGCCCGATCGCCCGAGAGCGCGTCTTCGGCGTGACCACCCTCGAACTGGGCTGACGCGCCGGCCGGCCGAGCCACGGCTCGACGGCCCCAGGGTCCGGCCCACGGGCCGGTCGCCCTCGCCGGCGGCCCGTACCGCAGGGGCTTTCCGAGTGCTCCCGGAAGCGTGCCCCCTCCCCTCCCCCTGCCGCCCCCTCGGGGTGACAAGGGTTTTCCCCGTATCGAGTTCACCTCGGCGTTCCCTACTGTCTGCCGCACCGGCGGATCCATCCCCCTCCCCACCTGTCAGGTGCATGAGAAGGGGTGGGTAGTGTCGCCGGGGACGGCCTTGACCCGGGCCGTCGCGCCGGTGGCGGCGCACGGGCCCCCACGCCCAGGGAACAGCGGTACGCGACCCCACTTCGCCCCGTGGTTCCCGCGCCGCCGCCACTGCTCCACACACGTCGTACTCGAAAGGGCCACACCTTGAACGGTTCCAGGCGGAGAGTCATATCCGTGGTGGTCGCGAGCGCCGCGATCCTCGGTGCCGCAGCCACCACCTCCGGGGCGTTCGCCGCCGTCCCGGCCGCTGCCACTCCGAAGCCCGCACCGGCTTCGCAGGCCATGACCGCGCTTCCGACCGCCCCGGTCGAGAAGGTCATCGTCACCTACAAGTCCTCCGCTGCCGAGGCCGGCTCCAACGCCGCCGCCAAGACCGACGCCGCCGACAAGGCCGCCGAGACCGGTGAGAAGCTCTCCTTCGAGCGCCGCCTGGCCGGCGGTGCCGCGCTGGTGAACCTGGGCGGTTCGGCGAGCAAGCAGGACGTGGCCGAGGTCATGGCGGCCTTCAAGGCCGACCCGCAGGTCGCCTCCGTCGAGCCCGACATCCGTGCCTACGCGATGGCGGTGACCCCGAACGACACCGACTACGCGAAGCAGTGGGACCTCTTCGAGCCCACCGGTGGCATGAACGTTCCTGCCGCCTGGGACAAGACGACCGGCTCGGGCGTCACCGTCGCCGTCATCGACACCGGCTACGCCGCCCACTCCGACCTCGCGGCCAACACGGTCGCCGGTTACGACTTCATCTCCACCTCCTCCGACGCCCGCGACGGCAACGGCCGTGACGCGGACGCCAAGGACGAGGGCGACTGGAACGCCACGGACGGCGAGTGCGGCACGGGCTCCCGCGCCTCCAACTCCTCCTGGCACGGCACCCACGTGGCCGGCACCATCGGTGCGGTCACCAACAACACCAAGGGCATCGCCGGCATCGCGTACGGCGCGAAGGTCCAGCACGTGCGCGTCCTCGGCAAGTGCGGCGGCTCGTCCTCCGACATCGCCGACGCGATCACCTGGGCCTCCGGCGGCACCGTGGCGGGCGTCCCGGCCAACGCCACCCCGGCCAAGGTCATCAACCTGAGCCTCGGCGGCGCCAGCTCCACCTGCCCGAGCGTCTACCAGACCGCGATCAACGGCGCCGTCTCGCGCGGCACCACCGTCGTCGTCGCGGCGGGCAACAGCAACGCCAACACCTCCGGCTTCACGCCCGCGAACTGCTCGAACGTCATCACCGTGGCGTCGACCAGCCGCGAGGGCAACCGGTCGTACTACTCCAACTACGGCACCATCGTGGACGTCGCGGCCCCCGGCGGCGAGACCCGCCGCGCCACCGACACGCCCGGCACGGTGACCACCCCCGAGAACGGCATCCACTCCACGCTGAACTCGGGCACCACGACCCAGTCGACCGAGAACTACAAGCCCTACCAGGGCACCTCGATGGCGGCCCCGCACATCGCCGGCCTCGCCGCCCTGCTGGAGTCGGCCAAGCCGACCCTGACCCCGGCCGACATCGAGTCCGCGATCAAGACCAACGCCCGTCCGCTGCCCGGCACCTGCACCGGCGGCTGCGGCACCGGCATCGCCGACGCCGCCAAGACGGTGAACGCGGTGACCACCACCACGCCGCCGACCGGAAACGTCTTCACCAACGCGAACAACGTGACGATTTCGGACAACACCACCGTGTCGTCCTCGATCGCCGTCAGCGGCCGCACCGGCAACGCCCCGGCCACCCTCAAGGTGGACGTGGACATCAAGCACACCTGGCGCGGTGACCTGGTCATCGACCTGGTCGCCCCCGACGGCACCGTGCGCAACCTGAAGGCGTCCTCCTCCTCCGACAGCGCCGACAACGTCCTGGCCACCTACACCGTGGACGCGTCGAGCGAGGTCGCCAACGGCACCTGGAAGCTCCAGGTCCGCGATGTGGCCTCGGGTGACACCGGCTACATCGACTCGTGGAGCCTGACCTTCTGATCCACCCGGATCACCCTCAGAACCACCCCCCACACCAGCGTTTGCGCTGGTCAGCGAAGCGCCCGTGGTCTACACCACGGGCGCTTTCGCGTGTCGGGCACGCTCGGTTGACCGGGGACCGCTGTCCGTATGCCGGACACAGGGCCTGGACGGGGGCGGTCTGCTCCGTATTCTCTGCGCAACGGGGCTCATGGGCCGGGGGCCCGAGTGCCGGAGGGTGGTGGACCTATGACGACAGTGCCGCTCCGGCCTGCGCCGGTGGGCCGGGAGGAACTCCTCGCCCGGCTCGAACGCGTCCTGCACACACGAGGCCGAGCGCTGCTCACCGGGCCCGCCGGGGTCGGCAAGACCGAGGTGGCCCTGGCCGCGGCCGCCCGCGCGGAGGCGCGCGGCGAGACGGTGCTGTGGCTGGCCACGCTCCCCGCCGACCGCGACATACCCGGCGCGGCGGCGGCCGCCTTCGTCGCCTCCGTCGCCGCGACGGTGAGCTGGCCGGGCCCCTCCGGCGCGGCGCCCGCGGGCGAGGCCGGTCACGCGGACCGGCGTGCGTCGGACGGCGTTTCGGCTCCGGCGGGTCCGGAAGCAGACCCCAGTCCACGTACCACGGCTCGTCGTTCGCGGCCGTCTGCGAGGGATTCGTGCCGCTCTGCTGGTCCTTCTTCGCCTGCTCGGCAGCCT
>NZ_JBEXQW010000067.1:0-40181 GCF_040612775.1 Streptomyces sp. NPDC006339 | reverse complement strand
GCCGCCGGCCGAGTGGCGGTCGGCCACGGCCGGGGCGGCGGTCGGCGCCGTACCCGCAGCGCGAGCCGCATCGGGCGCGTGGTCAGCGTCGGAGCACGCCGACAGGGACGACTCGCCGCCGGCGGGGCGGTGATCGGCCACGGCGGAAACGTCGTCGGCCTGCGCCGCGACACCGGCCACGCGGGGCGCATCGGCCGGACAGGGGCGCACCGACACGGGCAGCTCACCGCCGGCCAGGCCGGGGACGGCCACGGCGGGGACGGCCACAGCGGAGGCGGCGGTCGGCGCCGTACCCGCAGCGCGAGCCGCATCGGGCGCGTGGTCAGCGTCGGAGCGCACCGGTGCGGACGGCTCGGCACCGGTCGCGGTGTTGTCGGTGGCCGGGCGGGTCGCGTCGGGCTGGACCAGCGGGGACAGGGGGGCCGCGTCGGCTCGGGGGGTGGTCATGTGGCCTCCGTGCGGTCCGCCGCCATGCCCGCCGCGTCGAGGAGGGCCGTGCCCACGATGAGGTCGGCGCCGCCGAATTCGGGGTCGTCCAGGGGGGTGCCGTCGTCGACGGCGAAGAGGAGGCGTTCCTCGCCCTGGCGGTAGGCCGTGCCGACCGGCGGGCTGGCGGCGTGGACGGCGAGGAGGGCGACCAGGTAGGGAAGGTCGGGGTCGAGGCGGCGGGCGTCGGCGAGGAGGCCGGACAGGCGTCGCGGGGCGTCGTGCTCCAGGTCGAGGAGCTCCATGGCGCTCGCGAGCTGCTCCTCGCTGAAGCGGCTGTCGTCGGGGGTGGCGATCAGGTCCGGCTCGGGCATCTCGGCACCCAGGTGCTGGCGCTCCACGGGCGGGGTGAGGAGCATGTCGACGAGGTCGCCGACGCGGACGGAGACGGGCGTGCGCAGCCCGGTGCCGTGGGCGAAGAAGGCGTCCGTGACCTTGATGGCCTGCTCGACGGGCAGCGGGAGGACCGGGGCGACGAGCTGCCCGTACAGGTCGAGTCCGGTGTACGCGGTGGGCGCGGCGAACGCCTGGCGGTCCTGCTCGGCGCGGAAGAGCGGGCCGGCCTCCAGGAGGCGGGACTGGAGCTGGGTGTGCCGCCGGATGCAGTCCTTGACGATGTCGACGAGCTCGGCGGCGCGGCGCTTGTGCTCCTGGTCCTCCGCTTCGTCGCGGGCCTTGCGGATGTTGGTGAGGATCGCGTTCTCGTGGCGGTAGCGGTCGGCGACGTGGTCGAGCGCCTCGGCGATCATGTCGGGGACGGCGTTGAGCCAGTCGACGGCGCGGACGTTGCGCCGGGTGGCCTCGAGGGTCTTGCGGAGGGTCTCCGCGTACTGCACGGTCCGGTAGCGGGCCTGCTCCGCCGCGAGCTGCGCGTCGGCGAGGCGGCCCCGGTTGATGAGGACCTCCAGCTTCACCTCGGCGGCGATCTGCGCGCTGGTGACGTCCGTGTCGAGGGCGCCGACGAGGACGTTGACGGCTTCGTCGGTCGTACGGAGGTAGACGCCGCCGCCGTAGCCCGGGACCTCTTCGATGAGCTTGAAGTCGTAGTCACGGCGGATGTAGGCACCGTCGGCGCCGAACGTGCCGTAGACGGCGCGGAAGCCGCGGTCGACGCTGCCGACGTTGATCAGGTTCTCCAGGACCCAGCGGGCGACCCGCTCGTGCTCGGCGGCGGGGCGCTCGGGGGCCTGGGCGGCGACACGGGGCAGCAGGCGGGCGATTATCTGCTCGCTGTCGGCGCCGGTGTCGAAGTCCATGTTGAGGGTGACCAGGTCGATCGCGGCGAGGGCGACCTCCGCCATCGCGTAGACCGAGTACTCGCCGGCCAGATTCGCCTTGCGCACGTCCAGATCGTGCAGCGGGGCGGTGCACGCGAGCGCGCGGAGGCGCCGCGCGAGCCCTTCGTCGGCGGCCGGGCCCTGCGCGGGGCGCGGCCCCGCGCTGAGCTGGGGCGGAGCGAGGTCCGTCGAGGCTGGCGAAGTCACGGTGCACAGACTAGGTCCTCGAACTGACAACGGTCGAAACGGCGCTTATGCGACCGCGCGCTGGCCCGGCACCGCGGACCGGACCGACCGCGCACGCAGGCCCGGCCGCCCCACGGCCACCGCCGCCTTCACGCCGCCCTGCACGCGCCCTGCACGGCTCCCGTCACCCCTCCGGCTCGTCGACCGCCTTCGCGTACGCGTCGGCGATACGGCTGCGGGAGTCGTCCAGGTAGCGGGCGAGGAGCCGCTCGGCGCGGTCCCGCTCTCCGGACCGCAAGGCGTCCAGAATCTCCCGGTTTCGCAGGAGATAGGGCTCGTGGAGTCCCTGCGGGTCGTCCACCATGTGGAAGGCCAGGCGGAGTTCGGCGAGCACGCCGCGCATCAGTTCGTCGGTGCGGGCGCTGCCGGCCAAGGCGACGAGTTCGCGGTGGAAGTGGATGTTGGCGGTGGAGACGCCCTTCCAGTCCCCGGCGCGCGCGGCCCGCTCGCCCTCGGCGACGGCGGCGGCGAGGCCGTCGACCGGGAACGGCGGCTCTCCGAGCCCGCGGACGACGGCGCATTCGACGAGCCGTCGGGTGCGGTAGATGTCGGCGACGTCGTCGACGGCGAGGACCCGGACGAAGACGCCCCGGTTGAGCCGGTGGACGAGCAGCCGTTCGTGGGTGAGCAGCCGGAACGCCTCGCGCAGGGTGTTGCGGGAGACGCCGAGGGCGCCGCCGATGCTCTCCTCGGACAGACGGGTGCCGGGCGGGAAGAACCCCTCGGCGATGCGGGTGCGCAGGATGTCGGCGACCCGCTCCGCGGTGCTCGTGCGCCCCAGCAGGGCGCGGTCGTCGGCCAGTTCGCCGAATCCGTCCATCGTGCGTCTTTCCCTCCGTCGTCCGCGGCCGAGTCAATCGCAGGAACGGTCGCGGAAACAAGGACGAGCCGACACGTCTCTTGTCGGATCGTTGAACAATCCCTACATTGAACGACACCGCACCGCTCCTCACTCCTCCTCCCTCTGCGAGGTGCAGATGAGCACGACCAAGCCCCAGCAGCAGACCCGGGACCAACGTCCCGACGACACCGGCGCGTTCGCGTGGCTGCGCGCGCTCGGACCGCGCGGCAGGCGCGCGTTCGGCGGCGCTTTCGGCGGTTACGCCCTCGATTCGTACGACTTCTTCACCCTGCCGCTGTCGATGGTGGCCATCGCCGCGTACTTCAACCTCGACAAGGGGCAGACCGGCCTCCTCACCACCGTCACGCTGGTGGTCTCGGCCGTCGGCGGCGCGCTCGCCGGCATCCTCGCCGACCGGATCGGCCGGGTGCGGGCCCTGATGATCACGGTGGCCACGTACGCCCTGTTCACCGTCCTGTGCGGCTTCGCGCCCAACTACGAGACCCTGATGGTCTTCCGCGCCCTCCAGGGCCTCGGCTTCGGCGGCGAGTGGGCGGTCGGCGCGATCCTGGTCGCCGAGTACGCCTCCGCGCGGCACCGGGGCCGTACGCTCGGCGGCATCCAGAGCGCCTGGGCGGCCGGCTGGGCCCTCGCCGTGATCGTCTACACGCTGGTCTTCCAGTTCGTCGACGCCGACACCGCGTGGCGGGTCATGTTCTGGACCGGCGCCCTGCCCGCCCTGCTCATCGTCTACGTGCGCCGCAACGTCGAGGACGCCCCGCAGGCGGCCGAGGTGCGCCGCGCCAGCGCCGACCGCGGCTCCTTCACCGCCGTCTTCAAGCGCCCGCTGCTCGGCACCACGCTCTTCGCGGTGCTGCTGTCGACCGGCGTGCAGGGCGGCTACTACACGCTCGCCACCTGGGTGCCGACCTTCCTCAAGACCGAGCGCGGACTCACCGTCGTCGGCACCGGCGGCTATCTCACCTTCCTGATCTCCGGGGCCTTCATCGGCTACCTCACCGGCGGTTACCTGACCGACCGGCTCGGCCGGAAGAAGAACATCGCGCTCTTCGCGGTCCTGTCCGCGCTCGCCGTCCTCGCCTACACCCACATCCCGGCCGGGGCGAACAACCTGCTCCTGGTCCTCGGCTTCCCGCTCGGCTTCTGCATGTCGGCCATCTTCAGCGGCTTCGGCTCCTTCCTCGCCGAGCTCTACCCGACGGCCGTGCGCGGCACGGGTCAGGGCTTCACCTACAACACCGGCCGCGCGGTGGGCGCGCTCTTCCCGACCCTGGTCGGCTTCCTCGCGGAGAGCTGGGGCGTGGGCGGGGCGCTGGTGTTCGGCGCGGTCGGCTACGGACTCGCCGTCCTCGCGCTGCTCGGCCTGCCCGAGACCCGGGGGAGGGAACTCGTATGAGCCTCCCGACGAGCGGAGGCCGCGCCGAAGGGCCCGCCGACGCCCCCGCGCCCCACCCCGAGCACGCCTCCGCATCCGCCCCCGCCCGCGTGTCCGCCCCCGCGCCCGATCCGCGTACGGCACGCGCGCGTGCCCGCGCCGGGGCGACCGGCCCCACCGCCGGCTGGGCGCCGGGCCACACCCAGGCCAACCTGATCTCGGTCCCCGCGGACTGGGCGTACGACGTGCTGCTGTTCTGCACCCGCAACCCCCGGCCCTGCCCGGTCCTCGACGTCACCGACGCCGGCTCCTGGCGGACCCGGCTGGCCCCGGACGCCGATCTGCGGACCGACATCCCGCGCTACCGGGTGTGGGAGCACGGGCGGCTGGTCGACGAACCGGCGGACGCGTCCCCCTATTGGCGCAGCGACCTGGTGTCGTTCCTCATCGGCTGCAGCTTCACCTTCGAGGGCGCCCTTGCCGACGCGGGCGTGCCGCTGCGCCACGTCGAACAGGGCCGGAACGTGTCGATGTACGTCACCGACCGGGCCTGCCGGCCCGCCGGGCGGCTGCACGGGCCGATGGTGGTGTCGATGCGGCCGGTGCCGGCCGCGCTCGTGCCCACCGCGCGGCGGATCAGCGGGCTGCTGCCCGCCGTGCACGGGGCTCCGGTGCACGTCGGGGACCCGGCGGCGCTGGGTATCCGCGACCTCGACCGGCCCGACTTCGGCGACCCGGTGGTGGCCGAGCCGGGGGACGTGCCGGTGTTCTGGGCCTGCGGGGTCACCCCGCAGGCGGCGGTGACGGCCTCACGTCCGCCGTTCGCGCTGACCCACGCGCCGGGGCGGATGCTCGTCACGGACGTACGGGACGCGGAGTACCGCGTGCCGGTGTGACGCCGGAGGCGGCGGAATCGTGCTCTTCTGCGGGGCAAGGAAAGGAAACCTCTCATGACCCGGGTCTCGATCGACCTCAACGCCGACCTCGGCGAGGGCTTCGGCCGCTGGACGCTGACCGACGACGAGCGACTGCTCTCGGTGGTCACCAGCGCCAACGTGGCCTGCGGCTTCCACGCCGGGGACCCGGCGACCATGCGCCGCGTCTGCGAGCTCGCGGCGGAGCGGGGCGTACGGATCGGGGCCCAGGTCTCCTACCGCGACCTGGCCGGCTTCGGCCGGCGCGCCATGGACGTGCCGCCGGCCGAACTGGCGGCGGAGGTCGCGTACCAGATCGGCGCCCTGGAGGTGTTCGCCCGGGCCGCCGGCTCCCGGGTGGCGTACGTCAAGCCGCACGGCGCCCTCTACAACCGGGTGGTCCACGACGAGGAACAGGCGGCGGCGGTCGTGGACGGGGTGCTCCTCGCCTCGGCCGGACTGTCCGGGGACGGCTCGTCCGGCCGTGGGCTGCCCGTCCTCGGGCTGCCCGGGTCGCGGCTGCACGAGGCCGCCGCGAAGGCCGGGCTGCCCGTCGTCGGCGAGGCATTCGGCGACCGGGCCTACCGGGCCGACGGCACCCTGCTGCCACGGGGGCAGGAGGGCGCCGTCGTGACCGATCCGGCGGAGGTCGTGGAGCGGTCGCTGTCCATGGCCCGCTTCGGCGTCGTCACCGCGCACGACGGACGCCCGGTCGCCGTACGGGCCCGCTCGCTGTGCCTCCACGGCGACACGCCCGGCGCCGTGGACCTCGCCCGCCGGGTGCGGGCGCAGTTGGAGGCCGCCGGGGTCCTGGTGGAGGCGTTCGCATGAGGGCTCGCGAGGTGTTCCGGGTCGGCGAGCGGGGACTGCTGGTCGAGCTGGTGAGCGGGGAGGCGACGGAGGCGTTCCACGCCGAGCTGCTGCGCCGGCGGGAGGCGGGCGCGCTGCCCGCCGTACGGGAGATCGTGCCGGCGGCGCGGACGGTGCTCCTGGAAGGGGTCGCGGCTCCGGACCGGCTCGCGGCCGAGCTGCGCTCCTGGGACGTTCCCGTGCTGCACGCGCGCGTGGGGGCGTCCGTGGAGGTGCCGGTGCGCTACGACGGGCCCGACCTCGCCGACGTGGCCGAGCTGTGGGGCGTGTCCGTGGAGGCGGCGGTGCGGATCCACTCGGGGACCGACTTCCGGGTCGCCTTCTGCGGATTCGCACCGGGCTTCGGCTATCTCACGGGGCTCGGCGCACGGTACGAGGTGCCGCGGCGGGCCACCCCGCGCACCGCCGTCCCGGCCGGCTCGGTCGCGCTCGCGGGGCCGTACACCGGCGTGTACCCGCGCTCCTCGCCCGGCGGCTGGCAGTTGATCGGCACGACGGACGCGGTGCTGTGGGACACGGCCCGCGAACCGGCCGCGCTGCTCTCCCCCGGCACCCGGGTGCGCTTCACGGTGGCGGGCCGATGACCGACCGTGCCTTCGCCGTCGTACGGGCCGGGGCGCTGACCACCGTGCAGGACCTGGGCCGCCCGGGGCACGCACACCTGGGCGTGCCGCACTCCGGGGCGCTCGACCCGGACGCCGTACGGCTCCTGAACCGGCTGCTCGGCAACGCGGAGGACGCCGCCGTCCTGGAGACCACGCTCACCGGCTGCGCCGTACGGCCGGGCTGCCCGGTGACGGTCGCCGTGGGCGGGGCGCCCTGTCCGGTGACCGTGGACGGCCGGCCGGCCGCCTGGGGCACGCCCGTACGGGTCGGTCCCGGGCAGCTCCTGGAGGTGGGCGCGGCGGTGCGCGGGCTGCGTTCGTACGTCGGGTTCGGCGGCGGCGTCGCCGTCCCACCGGTGCTCGGCAGCCGCTCCACCGACCTGCTGTCCGGGCTCGGCCCGGCACCGCTGGCGGACGGGGCGGTGCTGCCGCTGGGGGCGGCGACGGCCGTACGGGGGTCGGTCGACGCCGCTCCATGGCCGGGCCCGCGGGACGAGCTCGTCCTGCGGGTCCGGCTCGGGCCGCGCGACGACTGGTTCACACCCGCCGCCCTGGAATCCCTCGCCACGCGCGCGTGGCGGGTGTCACCGGCGAGCAACCGCATCGGTCTGCGCACGGAGGGCCCGGCCCTGGAGCGGGCCGTCGGGGGCGAACTGCCCAGTGAGGGGATGCCCTTGGGCGCGGTGCAGGTGCCACCGGACGGCCGCCCGGTGGTCTTCCTCGCCGACCATCCGACGACCGGCGGCTACCCCGTGGTGGCCGTCGTGCGGGAGGAGGACCTGCCGGCGGCGGCACAGGCGGTACCGGGGACGCCGGTGCGCTTCGTGCCGTACCGCTGACGCGGCCGGGCGAGCGGCGGGCGCCGGTCCGGGGCGGCGTTTGCCCCGGCGCGCCCGCGTTCAGGGCCCGGGGGCGGCCGTCGAGCGGCCGCCCCCGGCTCGGCTCCCGTGGGGCGCGTCAGACCTGGAGGTCGAGGTCCGGTCCTATCCGGTTGCGCACGGCCGTCTGGACCTCCGCCTCCTCGGCGGGGTCGGCGGCGAGGCGGCGCAGGCGTTCGGCGACGCGTACGTCTCCCGTCTCGGCGTGGAGGGCGGCGAGCTCGCGGGTGGTCTCCTCGCAGTCCCACAGGCACTCGACGGCGAAGCCGGTGGCGAAGCCCGCGTCGGTGGCGGCGAGGGCGCGGGCGGTGCGGCCGCGGAGCTGGGAGGAGGCGGTCTCGCGGTAGATGTGGCGCAGCACGGGCGCGGCGCAGGCGATGCCGAGGCGGCCGGCGCCGTCGACGAGCGGGTAGAGGGCGGGGGCGTCGGGGCCCTGGGAACGGACGGTCTCGCGGAGGGCGCCGAGGACGAGGGGGGAGTCCTGGGTGCCGCCGCGGTGGGCGAGCGTTCCGGCGGCGGCCGAGCCGAGCGCGTCGGGGCGGTGGATCCAGCCGCGGGCGCGGTCGACGGCGGGCTCGCCGCTCATCCGCTGGTACGCGGCGACCGCGGCGTCCGCGACGGTGCGGGAGCCGTCGGAGACGGCGCGTTCGACGAGGTCGAGGACGGCGGGGTCCTGTGACTCGGCGAGGTAGTGCAGGGCGGCGCAGCGGGCGCCGTCGGGGCCGCCGCCGGCGGCGGCGAGGATCGTGTCGCGGTCCTCGGGTCCGGCGACGGCGACCAGGCAGCGGGCGGCGGGCCCGTGCAGTTCGGCGCCGCGCTCGTGGCCCTCCTGGGCCCAGTCGAGGACGGCCTGGACGCTCCAGCCGGGGCGGGGCCCGGTGGGGCGGAGCTGTCGCTGCCAGCGGTCGAAGGAGCCCTGTTCGCGGGCGGCCCGGATCCGGGCGCCGACGGACACGCGCGGGTCGTCGGCCCACAGGCGCCAGGGCCGCGGCTCGAAGGCGTCGCGGACGGTGGCGGCGAGCTCGGCCTCTCCCTCGGCGGTGGCCGGGAAGCGGGCGAGGACCGGCAGGGCGAGGGCGCGCAGGCCGGCGTCGTCGTCGCGCAGGGCCAGCTCGTCCAGGGCCCAGGCCCAGTTGCTTCCGGCGGCGGCGTACCGTCGCAGGAGCAGCAGGGCGTCCTGGCGGCCGTAGGAGGCCAGGTGCCCGAGGACGGCGAGCGCGAGCCCGGTCCTGGACTCCTCGGTGTCGAGGTGGTCCTCGGCGCCGAAGAGGTGCGCCTCGATCTCCTCCAGACCTCCGTGGAGGTCGAGGTAGAGCCGGGCGTAGTAGAGGGAGCGGTTCTCGACCTGCCAGTCGTGGCGGGGGTCGTCGAGAACGCAGTGGTTGAGGGCCGCGAGGGCCTCGGCACGTGGCGCGGCGAGCGCGTGGAGGGTGCCGTCGCCGCGGCCCCTCTGCAGCAGACCGAGCAGGGTGCCGCTCGGCGCTATGACTGGATCGAACATGGAAGACGCCTCACATCAAGCTGTCGACACGACCGGGTGGAAACCGGGGTGAACCGGGTCAGGCTGTTCGCCTAGGCCGTGCGGCAACATGTCGGGCCGCCCGTTGTCGTCCTGCGCTTGCCAGTGACCATCTTCCTCTGCCTCTCGTCGGTGGCCCCCTGCGGGCCCGACGTCATGATGACCCACCCATTTCGCCACCGCGACCACATTTACGGCGCCGTCTCACCTGGGGTTCAGCCGCCGTTCACCGAGCTCCGAAGAGCTCGAGGAGGTCCGTCTTCCCGAACATCCGCGCCGTGTCCACGGCGGACGGAGTCCCTGCTTCCGGATTTGCCCCGCCGGAGAGGAGGGCGCGGACGACCGCGTCCTCGCCCTTGAAGACGGCTCCGGCGAGCGGGGTCTGGCCGCGGTCGTTGGCGCGGTCGGCGTCGGCGCCCCGGGAGAGCAGGGCGGTGACCGCGGCGGCGTGCCCGTGGTAGGCGGCGAGCATGACGAGCGAGTCGCCCTTCTCGTTGGTGAGGTTCGCGGGGACACCGGCGTCGAGGTAGGCGGCCAGCGTCACCGCGTCCCCGGTGCGCGCCAGGTCGAAGACCTTGGAGGCCAGTTCGACGACCTCGGGGTCCGGGGTGTCGTGCTCGCTCATCGTGTGTCCTTCCTCTCCTTGTCCGTCCCGCGCACGGCGGGGGCGGCCGTACGAGTGAATCGACAGGGTACTGCCCGTCGTACGACATGAGGCGGCGCGTCCGCGGCAAGGATCACCGCAGCTCGTGACCGGATCGGTGCACTACCGCACCCGGCGCGTTTCGCCACCCGGCGAACCCGCCGACGTCCTCCGGTCAAGTGAAATCGCCACCGATTCACCCATATGCACCTTTAATCACATAGATACTTGCTGTGAACTTGGAAGGACTCATGGTGACTGTCCCCTCAACCAGGAGAACACCTCATGATCCTGTCCATCTCAGGCGTCGTCCTGCTCGGCATCATCTGCTTCCTGTTCTTCAAGAAGGACGGACTCAAGGCATCGCACGCCCTCGTCTGCGCGCTCTTCGGCTTCTACCTCGCGGGCACCGCGATCGCCCCCAGCATCACCGCGGGCGGCCAGAGCCTCGCCAGCCTCTTGGGCGGGATCAAGTTCTGACGCCCCTCACCCCCTTCCACCCCTCCAGGAGTACGACGTGGCCCGGCGACCACTCCCCCGCATTCTGAGCAGCGGCAACGCACAGATCGCTCGCAGCCGAGAGATCGCGCGCACGGCCGCCGACAGCGCCACCGACGTGCTCCATCCGCTGATCACCATCTCGCGTGGTCTGCGGAAGCTGGCCGCGACCGCGCGCGCCAAGTGGGCCGCGACCCCCAAGGAGCGGCGCGGTCCCACGCTGTTCCTGGTCGCGGCCTGCGTCCTGGTCGTCGCCCTCGTGCCGTACGGGCCGCTGCTCGCCCTCGTCACGGTGATGGGCGCGGCCGCCTGGCGGGGACGTGAGCGCCCGGTCGTCAAGACCGGGCCCGACGACGCCGAGATCGCCCGGCTCAAGGGCCTCTACGAGGCCCTGGTGCCGTATCTGTCGCTGCCCGAGGACCCCGAGCCGCTCTTCTCCCACGGCGGCGACTGGAGCGCCGTCTTCGGCGACTACGCCTTCGACGAGGACGGCCGCCTCACCCGGCTGCGGATCTCCTACCCCCCGTACTTCACCGACGGCGAGCCGGCCGCCCGGGCCCGGATCGAGCACCTGCTGCACGCCAAGTCGGGCCGTGGCCGTGAGTACCTCTTCGACTGGGACGAGGAGGGCAACCGGCTGACCATGCACGTGCTGCCCGCGCTGCCCACCACCATCGCCGCCCAGCGTTTCGTGACCGTGCCCGGCGAGACCGTGCTCGGGTTCACCGACGCCGACGCCGTGCAGCGGACCGTGCCGGTCCGCGCCTCCGACGGCACCGAGGACGCCCCGGCCGTGGTGTGGCGCACGGGCCCCCGCTCCACCGAGCCGCACCTGCTCGCCGTCGGCCAGCCCGGCAGCGGCACCACCTCCCTGCTGCGCTCGATCGCCCTCCAGGCACTCCCCCACGGCGACGTGCTGATCGTCGAGGGCAGCGGCACCGGCGAATACGCGTGCCTGGTCGGCCGGGACGGCGTGCTCGCCGTCGAGTGCGGCCTCTCCGGCGCGCTCACCAGCCTCGAATGGGCCGCGCACGAGACCGAGCGGCGCCTGATCGCCGCCAACCGGGCCCGGCAGGCGGGCCTGCCGGCCCCCGAGGACACCCGGCGCCCGCTGTGGATCCTGCTCGACCGGCCCAGCGTGCTCGGCCACCTGGCCGCCGCCGACGGCCGCCCCGACCCGCAGGACCTGCTCCAGGTGCCGCTGCGGCACGGGCGGGCCGCGCAGGTCACGGTCGTGGTGGCCGAGCAGTTCGACAGCGTCGAGACGCTCGGCGAGACGGTACGCGGCCACACCCGGGCCCGGGTGGTGCTGGGCCCGGCCTCGCCGGATCAGATCGCGGCGGTGCTGGGCACCGCGCCGCACACCACCCCGGTCCCCGACGTCCCGCCGGGCCGCGGTTACGCCCGCCTCGGCGCCGGACCGGTGGTCCGCCTCCAGGTGCCCGCCACCCCCGACCCGTACGACGACGCGACCAGCGAGGCGCACCGCCAAGCGGTGCTGGAACTGCTGCCCGAGCGCCGGACGGCGACGGCCCCGGAGATCGAGACGATCGGGGCGATCGAGCCGCCCCCAGCCCCGGCCCCGGCGCCCGTCCCGGCCTCCGAGCCGGACCTGGACGCCGACACGGCACCGACCCGCCGCAAGGAGCCGGCCCCGACGCCGCTGCCCTCCCCCGTCGCCGCGGAGGGCTGAGCCTCCGGCGGGAGGAGAGGGCGGCCGCACCCGTCACCGGGTGCGGCCGCCCTCGTACGTCGGACCGCCGCGCACGCCTCGTACGTCGCACCGCCCTCGTACGTCGCACCGCCTCGTACGTCGGAACGGAGCGCTACGCCACGAAGGACCGCGGCCCCTCCGCTCCCCCGCCGGCGCCCGACTCCACCAGGCGGGCCGCGGCGGCCAGGCGGACGGCGGCCTCCTCCGCGACCGGACCGCCGACCGTGAACGGCAGCCGGACGTAGCCCTCGAAGGCGCCGTCCACGCCGAAGCGCGGGCCCGAGGGGACCCGGACGCCGACGCGCTCGCCGACCTCGGCGATCCGGGAGCCCGAGAGGCCGCCGGTGCGCACCCACAGGGTCAGGCCGCCGCGCGGCACCTCGAACTCCCAGTCCGGCAGCTCCTTGCGGACCGCGGCCACGAGGGCGTCGCGGTTCTCCCGCGCCTGGGCCCTGCGCAGCCCGACGGCCTCCTCCCAGCCGCCGGTGCGCATCAGCCAGTTGACGCCGAGCTGCTCCAGGACGGGGGTGCCGAGGTCCGCGTAGGCGCGGGCGGCGACGAGGGAACGGATGACGTCGGGCGAGGCCCGCACCCAGCCGATCCGCATGCCCGCCCAGAACGCCTTGCTCGCCGAGCCGACGGTGAGGACCGTGGCACCGGCCGGATCGAAGGCGCAGACCCGCCGGGGCATCGTCAGGTCCTCGTCGAGGAACAGCTCGGTCATCGTCTCGTCGACGACCAGGACCGTGCCGGCCGAGCGGGCCGCCTCCACGAGCTGCCGGCGCTGGTCCTCGTCGGCGAGGGCGCCGGTGGGGTTGTGGAAGTCGGCGACGACGTACGCGAGGCGGGGCGCCGCGTCGCGCAGCACCTGGCGCCAGCGGCCGAGGTCCCAGCCGCGGAGGCCCTCGGCCATGGCGACGGGCACGAGCCGGGCGCCGGCCTCGCGCATGAGCTGGAGGATGTTGGCGTACGAGGGCGACTCGACGGCGATCCGCTCGCCGCGGCCGGCGAAGAGGTGGCAGATGGCGTCGATGGCACCCATGGCGCCGGTGGTGACCATGATCTGCTCGGGCATGGTGGGGATGCCGCGCTCGGTGTAGCGGTCGGCGAGCATCTGCCGCAGCGCGGGCAGCCCGGCCGGATAGTCGCCGTGGGTGTGGGCGTACGGCGGCAGCTCCTCCAGGGCGCCCTGGATGCCGCGGGTGAGCCAGGGCTCGGGGGCGGGCAGCGCCGCGCAGCCCAGGTCGATCATGGAGCCGAGCGACTCCGGGGGCAGCGGTTCGAGGCCGCGGGCGGGCAGCGGGTTGCCGGCCGGGACGGCGGTCCAGCTTCCGGCGCCGCGCCGGGACTCCAGGAAGCCCTCGCCGCGCAGCGCCTCGTAGGCGGCGGCGACGGTGGTGCGGCTGACGGTGAGGGCGAGGGCCAGTTCGCGTTCGGCGGGCAGCCGGGCGGCGACCGGGACGCGGCCCTCGAGGACCAGCAGGCGGATGCCGTCGGCGAGGGCGCGGTAGGCGGGCGGCTTGCGCGCGCCGGGCGCGGCGGGCCGCGGCTGCTGGGCCTGGAGCTGCCGGGCGAGTTGGGCCGGCCCCACGGCCGAAGTCCACTGGGCCATGGAAATCAGTCCACCTTCCGCGAATTGGCCATGGTTGGCCGGTCGTCCCCCGCCACAGAGTGACATGAACCAGTCCACCGACACCAGCCAAGGCCGGTCCACCCGACCGGCCGTCCCCCAGGGAGGCACTCCTTTGTCCATCGCCTCCGGCCTCCGCGGCCGGCATCTGACCCGCCGGCTCGTCCAGCTCTACGCCGGTCTCGCGCTCTACGGGGTCAGCTCGGCGCTGCTCGTACGCGGCGGGCTCGGCCTGGAACCCTGGGGTGTGCTGCACCAAGGGCTCGCCGAGCGGTCGGGACTGAGCATCGGGGTCGTGTCGATCGTCGTCGGGGCGGTCGTGCTCCTGCTGTGGATCCCGATCCGGCAGAAGCCGGGCCTGGGCACCGTCTCCAACGTCTTCGTCATCGGGATCGCGATGGACGGCACCCTGGCCCTGGTCCCGGACGCGGACGGGCTGCCGGCCGGGATCGCGCTGATGGTGCTCGGCATTCTCCTCAACGGTCTGGCGACCGGTCTCTACATCGCCGCGCGCTTCGGCCCCGGTCCGCGCGACGGACTGATGACCGGCCTGCACCGGCTGACGGGCCGGTCGATCCGGCTGGTCCGCACGGCGATCGAGGTGGCCGTCGTGGCCACCGGCTTCCTCCTCGGCGGCTCGGTCGGGATCGGCACGGTCCTGTACGCGCTGTCGATCGGTCCGCTGGCGCAGTTCTTCCTGCGGTGGTGCGCCGTGCCGGAGGAGCGTGGATCCAATGTCCAGGATCCTGGATCCGATGTCCCGGCTGTCCAGGATCCTGGATCCGGCATCCCGGCTTTTGGATCCGATATCCAGAATCCTGGATCCGATCCCGTCACCCCCGCGACACCCCCGCAGGCCATACTGCGGCGGTGACTCGCGTACCCCACCTCCGCCCCCACCCCTATCTCGACCACCCGGGCCCCCTCCCCTTCGCCCATCGCGGCGGCACGGCGGACGGCCTGGAGAACACGGCGGCCGCCTTCCGGCGGGCCGCCGCGGCCGGCTACCGCTACTTCGAGACGGATGTGCACACGACCGCGGACGGTGTCCTCGTCGCCTTCCACGACGCGACGCTGGACCGCGTCACGGACGCCGGGGGCCGGATCAGGGACCTGCCCTGGGCGGCGGTCCGGGAGGCCCGGGTGGCCGGCAAGGAGCCGCTGCCGCTGTTCGCGGACCTCCTGGCCGAGTTCCCGGAGACCCGCTGGAACGTCGACCTCAAGACCGAGTCGGCGCTCGCCCCGCTGCTCGACGTGATCCGCAAGGCCAACGCCTGGGACCGCGTGTGCGTCAGCTCCTTCACCGAGGCCCGCGTGGCGCGGGCGCACAGGCTCGCCGGCGAGCGCCTCGCCACCTCGTACGGCGTGAAGGGCGTCATCGGCCTGCGGCTGCGCTCGCTCGGCATCCCGGCGGCACTGCGCGCGGGCGCGATCGCCGCCCAGGTCCCCGAGCGCCAGGCCGGCATCCCGGTGGTGGACCGGCGCTTCGTGCGCGAGGCGCACGCGCGGGGGCTCCATGTGCACGTGTGGACGGTGAACGATCCGGCGCGGATGAACGCCCTCCTCGACCTCGGGGTGGATGGCATCATGACCGATCATCTGGAGACGCTGCGCGAGGTGCTCACCGACCGGGGAGTGTGGGCCTGAGGGCCCGCGGCCGCGTGCGCGTCCCGTCATCGGGGACGAACGAGGGGGCGCGGGCGTGACGGCCGACACCACCGATCCGGAGGGGCGGACCGCCGACCCCGCCGAGCGCAGACGCGAGCAGCGCGGCTGGTACTTCTACGACTTCGCGTGCTCGGTCTACTCCACCAGCGTCCTGACGGTGTTCCTCGGGCCGTATCTGACCTCGGTCGCCAAGGCGGCCGCCGACGCGGACGGGTTCGTGCACCCGCTGGGCATCCCGGTCCGTGCGGGCTCGCTCTTCGCGTACTCCGTATCGGCCTCGCTGGTGGTGGCCGTGCTCGCCATGCCGCTGGCGGGTGCGGCGGCGGACCGGACGGGCCGCAAGAAGCCGCTGCTCGCGGTGGCGGCCTATCTGGGCGCGGCCGCGACGACCGGGATGTTCTTCCTGGAGGGGCAGCGCTATCTCCTGGGCGCCTTCCTGCTGATCGTGGCGAACGCCTCGTTCGCGGTGGCGATGGCGCTGTACAACGCCTACCTGCCGCAGATCGCCGAGCCGGACGAGCGGGACGCGGTCTCCTCGCGCGGCTGGGCGTTCGGCTACACGTCCGGGGCGCTGGTCCTGGTCCTGAACCTGGTGCTGTATTCCGGTCACGAGTCCTTCGGCCTCACCGAGGGCACGGCGGTGCGGATCTGCCTGGCGTCGGCGGGCCTGTGGTGGGGCGTGTTCGCGCTCGTGCCGCTGCGGCGCCTGCGGGACCGTCCGGCGGCCCCGGCCGAGGCGGCGGGCGGCGAGGGCGCCGTCGGCGGCTGGCGGCAACTGGTCGCGACGCTCAAGGACATGCGGCGCCATCCGCTGACGCTGTCGTTCCTGCTCGCGTACCTGGTCTACAACGACGGGGTGCAGACGGTGATCTCGCAGGCGTCGATCTACGGCTCGGAGGAGCTGGGCCTGGACCAGACGACGCTGATCACGGCGGTGCTGCTGGTACAGGTCCTCGCCGTGGTGGGGGCGCTGGGGATGGGCCGGATGGCGCGGTCGTACGGGGCGAAGCGGACGATCCTCGGGTCGCTGGCGGTGTGGACGGCGATCCTGGCGGCGGGGTACTTCCTGCCGTCCGGCGCGCCGGTGTTCTTCTACTGCCTGGCGGCGGCGATCGGTCTGGTCCTGGGCGGAAGCCAGGCCCTGTCCAGGTCGCTGTTCTCTCATCTGGTGCCGCGCGGCAAGGAGGCGGAGTACTTCTCGGCGTACGAGATGAGCGACCGGGGGCTGAGTTGGCTGGGCCCGTTGGTGTTCGGTCTCGCGTATCAACTGACGGGGAGCTATCGGGATGCCATCATTTCTCTGGTGATCTTCTTCGCCGCCGGTTTCGTCCTGCTCGCCAGGGTCCCGGTGCGGCGCGCCGTCGCCGCCGCGGGGAACCCCGTACCCGACCGGATTTAGACGCGGGAGTGAAAGGGCGGTAGTGTACGCGTTTGGCCTGCCAGGCGGACCGTTACTGCGCGCTGTCTTGGTGAAGGCGTTGAGTGACATCTGCTGCCAGATGTGACAAAACGGGCACTGGTGGGTACAACAAGGGGCGGCACGACGGGCGACGCATGACCCGGAACGGGAATCTTTACCGCCGACCGGACGTTGACCGGATGACGACGACAGCGACACCTGTCCTGTGGGCGACAAGCCCGGGAGGCACGATTCATGAGTGAGCGAGCTCTTCGCGGCACGCGCCTCGTGGTGACCAGCTACGAGACCGACCGCGGCATCGATCTGGCCCCGCGCCAGGCGGTGGAGTACGCATGCGAGAAGGGGCATCGTTTCGAGATGCCCTTCTCGGTCGAGGCGGAGATTCCGCCGGAGTGGGAGTGCAAGGTCTGCGGAAGCCAGGCACTCCTGGTGGACGGGGACGGCCCCGAGGAGAAGAAGGGCAAGCCGGCGCGTACGCACTGGGACATGCTCATGGAGCGGCGCACCCGCGAGGAGCTGGAGGAAGTGCTGGCCGAGAGGCTGGCGGTCCTTCGGTCCGGCGCCATGAACATCGCCGTGCATCCGCGCGACAGCCGCAAGTCCGCCTGACGCGACAGTCCGCCCGACGGACGGCAGCACGGCCCGAGAGAACAACGCCGCGGGGCCCGGTACACGCATCGTGTACCGGGCCCCGCGGCGTCGTCGTACGGTGCGCCGGCGCGCCTGCCGCCAGGGCGGCGCGGACTACGGCGTGAGGGGCGGACGGGGGTCCTGCGGGCGCCGCGGGCCCTGGGGGCCGTCCTCGCGGACGACCTCACCCTGCACGACCTTTCCGTCGGGCCGGTGAATGCGGGCCTTCTGGAAGGCGTCCTGGAGGCTTCCGTGCGGGGCGGCCGCCATCCGGCGCTCCACCGCCTTCTCCGCGTACCGCCCCACGGCCGTACGCACCGGCGGGACGAGCAGCAGCAGACCGGCCGCGTCGGAGATCAGGCCGGGGAGCATCAGCAGGAGTCCGCCGAGCATCAGGAAGCCGTTGCGGTCCTCCGCGCCGGTCCGGTCGGCGGCCGTGGGCGCCTCACCGCGCTGCACCGCCTCCTGGGCGCGCTGGAAGGTCCCGGTGAGGTTGGCGAAGGCCCGCCGGCCCGCCCTCTTGATCACGGCGGCGCCGAGCACGGCGCCGCCGACGAGCAGCAGGAAGACGGTCAGCCCGCCCGCCGCGTCCGCCACCACGGTGAGCAGCCAGATCTCCAGGACCAGCCAGGCGACGAGGCCCAGCGGAAGGAACGTACGCGCGCGGGAGCGCTTCGGGGCGTGAGGAGGCGGTGCGCCGGTCGTCATGCCCCCCAGTGTGCCTGGCGGCCCGCGGGAACGTCGTAAAGGCGGAACGGTTCGACGGGCCGGAACGATCAGTGCGAGGGCTTGCGGCCGAGCAGCTTGCCGACCTTCTGGGCCCGGGCCGTCACACCCCAGCCGGTGACCCGCCACAGCGCCTCGACGAGGATGTCGCGGCTCATCTTGGAGTCGCCGACCTCGCGCTCGACGAAGGTGATGGGCACCTCCACCACGTGGAAGCCGGCGGCGACCGCGCGGCGGGCCAGGTCGACCTGGAAGCAGTAGCCGGCCGAGGCGACGTCGTCGAGGCCGAGGCCCTGCAGGGTCTCCTTGCGGAAGGCCCGGTAGCCGCCGGTGACGTCGCGGATCGGGACGTCGAGCATGAGGCGCGAGTAGAGGCTGCCGCCGCGGGAGATGAACTCCCGGGACTTGGGCCAGTTCACGATCCGGCCGCCGGGCACCCAGCGGGAGCCGAGCACCAGGTCCGCGCCCTTGAGGGCGGTGAGCAGCCGGGGCAGTTCCTCGGGCTGGTGGGAGCCGTCGGCGTCCATCTCGACGAGGACGTCGTAGCCGTGCTCCATGCCCCAGCGGAAGCCCGCGAGGTAGGCGGCGCCGAGGCCCTCCTTGCCCTTGCGGTGCAGCACGTGGACGTGATGGTCCTCGGCGGCGAGCTCGTCGGCGAACTTGCCCGTGCCGTCGGGGCTGTTGTCGTCGGCCACGAGGATGTGCGCCTCGGGTACGGACTCCCGTACGCGCGAGACGATCGGCTTGATGTTCTCCGCCTCGTTGTACGTGGGGATGATCACCAAGGCCTTGCCGAGCGGGCCGTAACGCCTCTGGCCACCGTCGTTCACTACTGCCCCTTCGGATACATACGCGAGCCCCCACCATAGCGAGCCCCGCGCACGGGGTGCGGGATCGGGGCCCGGCGTCCTTCGGGCCGACCGGGGACCCGCTGGCTGCGGATCGACTCCAGGCCGTTGTCTACTGAACGCCGGGGCCCCACCCGGGTCGCACCCTCCGCCGGAAAAACCTTCCCTCGCCCCCGAGGCGCGGGCGGCGTTCGGTGCCTGCGTGGAGGTTTGAAACCGGTCGGACGTCCTTGGTGGACGCGCCGAACCTACCGGCCGCCGACGGTCCGCTGTCAACCGTCGTTTGACCTGCGGTGATGAACCGTCCCTGCAGAGCGGCGGCGAAGATCCGCAGGTCGCGGGCGAGCCGCCCGGAGGTCGAGCGGCGGTACGAAATGTCCTTGCGTCACTCGTTCGGCCGGACGAACACGGTCTGCCCGGAGACGACGGTCCGCAGACAGACCGGCAGCTCGCCCCCGGGGGACAGATCGGGCAGACCGGGCGTCCCGGAGCGCGGGTCGGTGGACCAGCGGGCCACCCGGTCGTCGGGGGCCTGGACCACCAGCTCGCCGGTGCGCCAGATCGCGTAGTCGGCCGGCGCGCCGGGCACGAGCGTGCCGGCGTCGTCGCGGCCGACCGCGCGCCAGCCGCCCCGGGTGTGCGCGGTGAAGGCGGCGCGGACGGAGATGCGGTGCTCGGGCGTCCGGTGGAAGGCGGCGGCGCGCACGGTGCCCCAGGGGTCGAGCGGGGTGACCGGGCTGTCCGAGCCGAAGGCGAGCGGCACACCGGCGCGCAGCAGGGCGGCGTACGGGTTGAGCGCGCGGGCCCGTTCGACGCCGAGGCGGTCGGCGTACATGCCGTCCTCGCCGCCCCAGTACGCGTCGAAGGCGGGCTGCACGGAGGCGGTGAGGCCCAGCTCGGCGAAGGCGGCGATCGTCTCGGGGCTGAGCATCTCCGCGTGCTCCACGCGGTGGCGGGCGGCCCTGATCCGGGCCAGGCCGAGCTTCTCGGCGGCGGTCCTGAGACCGTCGACGACCACGTCGACGGCGGCGTCGCCGATGGCGTGGAAGCCGGCCTGGAGGCCGGCCTCGGTGCAGGCGACGACGTGGGCGGCGACGGCGTCCGCGTCGAGGTGGGCGACCCCGGAGCCGGCGCTGTCGGCGTACGGCTCGTGCAGGCAGGCGGTGTGGGAGCCGAGGGAGCCGTCGGCGAAGAGGTCGCCGGCCGCGCCCAGGGCGCCGAGGGCGCGGGCCCGTTCGACGTCGAGGTCGGCCCAGTAGCCGACGATCCGTGGGCCGGGCTCGCCGCGGGCGAGGTCGAGCAGACCGGTGAAGTCGTCCTCCGAGGAGATCTCGGGGCCGCCGCACTCGTGCAGGGTGCCGATGCCGAGCGACGCGGCGTGCTGCCGGGCCGCGCGCTGCGCCTCGGTGCGCTGCCGCGGGGAGAGCGCGGCGTAGGCGGCGGCGCGGACGGCGTGGTGGGCGTCGCCGGTGAGCGGCTGCCCGTCGTGGAAGCCGGTGAGCGCGCGGACGCCGGGCACGAGGTCGAGCAGGGCGGTGGTGACGACGGCGGAGTGGACGTCGATGCGGGTGAGGTAGAGCGGCCGGCCGCCGGTGAGTTCGTCGAGCTCGGTACGGGTGAGCGGGCGGCGCTCGGGCCAGCGGGCGGCGTCCCAGCCGTGGCCGATGAGGATGCGGTCGGCGGGGCGGGCGGCGGCGTACGCGCGGATCGCGTCGGCCGCCTCGGCGAGCGAGGCGGCGGCGGAAAGGTCGAGGCCGGTGAGCGCGAGGCCGGTGGCGGTGGTGTGCACGTGGGCGTCGACGAACGCCGGGGTGACGAGCGCGCCGTCGAGGTCGACGACCTCGTCGACACCGGAGGCGAAGGCGTCGGCCGCGCCCTCGGAGCCCACCCAGGCGACGTGTCCGCGCTCCACGACCATGGCGGTCGCGAAGGGGTCGGCGGGGCTGTGGACTTCTCCACCGCGCAGCAGCACGGTGCGGTCTTCGTACGCGCTCATGCGACCAGGCTAGGACCTGCCGGGACCCGCCTCGTCCGCCGGGCCCCGGCCCGCTCCCGCGCTCCGCTGTCAGATGCGGGGCGGTCTGGCCTCGTACGGGGTGGACAGGACGACGGTGGTGCGGCTGGAGACATGGGCCTGGGAGCGGATGCGGCTGAGCAGGTGCTCGAGTTCCAGGGGGGTGGCGACGCGCACCTTGAGGATGTAGTTCTCCTCCCCCGCGACGCTGTGGCACGCCTCGATCTCGGGGATGTCGGCGAGCCGGTCGGGGGTGTCGTCGGGGGCGCTGGGGTCGAAGGGTTTCACCGAGATGAAGGCGGTGAGCGGCAGGCCGACGGCCTCCGGGTCGACGACGGCGGCATAGCCGCGGATGACTCCGCGCTGCTCCAGGCGACGGACGCGCTGATGTACGGCCGAGGTGGACAGGCCGGTGGCCTTGCCCAGGTCGGTGTAGCTCATGCGCCCGTCCTTGACGAGCAACTCGACGATCTGACGATCCAGCTCCTCCATGCGGTGACCCTAGTGCCCCGGAGGGGCGGGAGCACAGCCGGGGCCGGGCCGTATCCCAGAGTGTGGGCATCCGTGGGGCACCTGCGAGGGGCATGTGACGAACGCCACAGGTTTTGCGGGCGCTGGGGCGTGACCTCACGGTTATGCGGTCGGCCGTATGGGAATTGGTTGCTGTGGTCGAGGCCACTCAGATCCGGCCGACCCGTCCGAGGGGGAGATTCTCCATGCAGGAGCCTGTTGATTCCGTCGACACGTCCGACGAGCTCGACGCGTACGACACCTTTGAGATGTACCGGGTCATCTGCCCGGACTGCGAGCAGCCGATCGCGCTGCTCGCGGACGAGGACGTCCTGCCGGAGCACGCGCTCTGCCCGACGCCCTGGAACCCCTTCGTCCTGACGGTCTGCACCGGCACCGGCCGGTCCGCCGCCGACGGCCGTCCCGCGGACGACACCCTGGAGGTGCAGGAGCAGGACACCGCCCTGCTCCTGACGCTCCCCCAGGGCCTGGACTGGCGGATGCAGCCGTTCTCGCACGTCGGCGGCCCGGGCTCGCGGCCGATCAAGCCGGCGCAGCTCCGCCGCGCGGCCTGACCCCGACGCCGGTCCCCGGCCCGAGGCCCGTCATGGGCGATGCTCCCGATGCGGGCGTCGCCCATAGAGCACGGGTGGCCTGCTGACCTCTTGGGCGGCTCCCGGTAGTTGACGGTGTGTCACGTAAGAGGCCAGGGGGTCGGGGACGGCTCGAACTTCCGCTCGACGGCGCCGAACGGTGACCGCGAGGTGGCGCGAAGCGTTGGTCCTTGCATGACCACGCTGTATACGACACCCAGCGGATACGGCCGGCATCGACAGTCCGAGCCGCGCTTTGAAGAATCGGTTCAGCACGAGGTTCCGGCGCCGGGGCGAGTGCCGGTTCCGGCACCCTCCTCGGCACCCGCGCCGCCCCCGTCCGCGACGGCGACCGCCTCCGTCTCGGCGGCCGCCTCCGTACCGACGGCCACACCCGCGTCCGCGCCCGCGCCGCACCTCGGCGACCCGCCGATCTACACCGCGCTGCTCCAGTTGTGGGCCAGCCACGGCAGGGCCCTGCCCGGCCACCGCGACCAGGAGTGGAGCCGCCTCGCCGCCGGCCCCGTCTGGGCCGACCGGACCGTACGCGTCAGCGGGACTCTGGTCCGGCCAGGTGACGGGCGATGACCACCCGCTGGATCTGATTCGTGCCCTCGACAATCTGGAGCATCTTGGCCTCCCGCAGAAACCGTTCGACGGGGAAGTCCGCGGTGTAGCCGTAGCCGCCGAGCACCTGCACCGCGTCCGTCGTGACCCGCATCGCCGCGTCCGAGCAGAACAGCTTGGCCATCGCCGCCTGCCGCCCGAACGGCCGCCCCTCGTCGCGCAGCCGCGCCGCCTCCAGATACAGGGCCCGGCCCGCCTCGACCTGCGTGGCCATGTCGGCGAGCAGGAAGCGCAACCCCTGGAAGTCGGCGATCGGACGGCCGAACTGGCGTCGTTCGAGCGCGTAGCCGACCGCCGCGTCGAGCGCCGCCTGCGCCAGACCCACCGCGCACGCCGCGATCCCGAGCCGCCCCGAGTCGAGCGCGTCGAGCGCGATCGGGAAACCCTGCCCCTCCGCCCCGATCCGCCGCGCGTCGGGGACGCGGACACCGTCGAGGTGCACCTGCGCGGTCGGCGACCCCTTCATCCCCATCTTCCGCTCCGGCGCGGCGGCGCTCAGCCCCGGCGCGTCCCCGGGCACCAGGAAGGCCGTGATCCCCTTCGGCCCCTCACCGCCCGTACGCGCCATCACGGTGTAGAAGTCGGCGATGCCGCCGTGGGTGATCCACGCCTTGGTGCCGTCGAGGACCCAGTCGTCGCCGTCCCTGACCGCCCGGGTGCGCAGCGCGGCCGCGTCGGAGCCCGAGGACGGCTCGGAGAGGGCGTACGCGCCGAGGAGACCGCCGCCGAGCATCGCCGGCAGGTGCGCGGCCCGCTGCTCCTCGGTGCCGAAGGCGGCCAGGGCGTGGCAGGACAGGCTGTGCACGCTGACCCCGAGGCCCACGGTGAGCCGGGCGGCGGCCAGCTCCTCCAGGACCTGGAGGTGGACGGTGTACGGCTGGTCGCCGCCGCCGTACGCGGAGTCGTACGGCAGTCCGAGCAGCCCCGAGGCGGACAGCAGCGAGAAGAGCTCGCGGGGGAAGCGGCCGGCGGCCTCCTCCTCGGCGGCGCGCGGAGCGATCTCCCGCGCGGTGATCTCCCGGACCAGGCCGAACAGCTCCCGGGACTCCTCGGTGGGCAGCCGGCGTTCCACGGGCTGCGGGGCGCGGTCGGACATGGCGGCGCACTCCTCCCTCTCGCGGCCCCTCGGGCCGGGGCACTGCGCCGATGCTGCCCCGCGCCGGGCGCGAGCGGGGGCGGCGGGCGCCCGTGGCGGAGGGAGTATGCCCGTTCGGCGGCGCCCGCTCACCCCCCGCCGGGCCCGTGCCGGGAGGCCGGCCGGCTCACATCAGGCCGGCCTGGGTGACGAACATGGCGAGGAGGACCACCAGGGTCCAGCCGAGGAGGTGCTCGAAGACCTTCGGTCCGTCGGGCTTCGGGCCGCCGGTGCGGGCACGGACACGGGCGGCGGCATGCGAGGTCGCGGTCATGCCGCTCACCCTGCCAGCCCTCCCGCCCCCGAGTCAGCGACGCAGATCACGCCGGCCCGGGGGTGCCAAGGACGGCTCAGCGCACGCCGACGGCGTCGAGGGCCTTGCGCTGAGCGGGAGTCGGCCGGTCGGGCCAGTAGAGGTAGCAGACCCCTCCTGTGCCGGAGACCACTTTCCCGCTCGCGTTGTAGCGCTTGGTGCGCAGCCAGATGTTCTCCCACTCGCGCCGCCGGTAGACCCGGCGGACCGCCTCGTTGCTGGGCGAGGCCGGGTCGTTGGCGATCACGTCGCCGGCCGGGGTGAAGCCGATCGCGGTCATGAGGTGGCCGGAGGTGCCGTAGCCCGCGCCGGTCAGTTCCTCCTTGCGGAAGGACTGGGAGGTGATGACGGGGATGCCGGCCCGGATCAGGGTCTCCAGCTCGGTGAGCGAGCGCAGCCGGGTCACGACCGCGTTCAGGTCGGGGTAGGTGGCGGCGTAGGCGGCGTTGAAGGGCCAGTTGCCGCAGCCCTCGTACTGGTAGTCGTAGGTGAAGCGGGCCGCGTGGCAGACCTGGGGATCGGCGAAGGCGGGGTTCACCCAGGCCAGGTCCTCGGGCGAGGGCCGCCGGCCCCAGTACTCGACGATCATCTGGGAGGACGTGGGGCTGCACCACGCCTCGCCGCCGTTGTCGTACTCCGGGTACTGGCCGATGTGGGTGTTCTGCGAGTAGCGCGGCACGACGAGCTCGTGGTCGAGGCCGGGCTCGGAGGCGGGGACGGTGAACCGGTCCGGAATGTCCGAGGCCATCGCGCCCACGCGCCAGACGAGGGGGGTGAGGGTGGTGCCGGGTCTGCGGTGGAGGGTGAGGCGCAGCCTGTACGAGACGAGCCGCAGGCCGCTCGCCGGGTCGTCGACGGCGAAGGTGTCCGTCCAGACGGAGGCCCTGCCGTCGCCCTGGCCGTCGACCGAGGTGCGGCGGATGTCGGCGTCCCCGGCGGCCCAGCGGCCCATGACGAACCAGGGCGTCTCGGTACCGTCGCCGTACGCGCCCCGTAGCTCGACCTGCAGCCAGGTCCCGGGCGGGGTGTGGGCGTTCCAGGAGGCGATGACCTCGGTGGCGGGGACGGTGGAGGTGTGGACGGGCGAGGTCCAGACCGCGTACTCCCAGGTGCTCGTGACGCCGGTGTGCGGGTCGGTGTGGTCGGTGCGGCCGGCGGGGGTGTCGATGACCAGGCCGGGGCGGTGTCCGGCGACGGCCCTCGTGCCCGCGGGCGTGCCGCAGCGCCAGTCGGTGTACGTGCTCCAGAAGCGGTTGTCGACGAGGCCGGGCGCCGGGGCGCGGCCGGGGGTGTCCGCGCAGGCGTCGGACCCGGCGCGAGGCCCGGTGCCGGCACAGCTCTCGGCGGCGTCGGCGGCGGACGCCGGGACACCGGCCGCCGCCGTGCCGGCGGCTGCGGCGAGCGCCGCGGTGAGGACGGTCCGGCGCGGAGTGGCAGGGGGCATGGGCGGTGACCCTCCAGTCGGTGGTGGCGAACGGACGGGCTGCGGGCCCACTATCGCCGCTCGCGGACGCGTTCTGCCAGCGATTCGACACGTGCCGCGCGAGCAATATTGGTCTCGACCGATGACACCGCCCGTGGCGCTGACCTGCGGCCTCCCGCTCCCGCCGGCTCCCCTACCCTGGGGGCCATGAACGACCTCGACCGCGTGGCCGCGTCCTTGCGCCGGCTGCCGCCCTCCTGCGGCCCGGTGCGGCTCGTCGCGGTCGACGGCCACGCGGGCTCCGGCAAGTCCACGCTCGCCGCCCGCCTCTCCGCCGCCCTCGGCGACTCCCCCGTCCTGCATCTCGACGACCTCGCCAGCCACGCGGAGCTCTTCGAGTGGACCGGCCGACTGCTGACCGAGGTGATCGGGCCGCTCTCCCGGGGCGAGACGGCGCTCTATCACCCGTACGACTGGAATCTGCGCGCCTTCGGTCCGCCCCGGGAGCTGCCCCCGGCACCGGTGGTGCTCGTGGAGGGTGTGGGGGCCGGGCGACGGGAGTTGCGGCCGTTCCTCGCGCGACTGCTGTGGATGGAACGCGGTCCCGAGGAGTCCTGGGCGCGCGGCCGGCGCCGCGACGGGCCCGGTCTGTCCTCCTTCTGGGACGGCTGGACGGTGGCGGAGACTCGCCATTTCACCGCGGACCCCTCACGGCCGTTCGCCGACACCCTGGTACGGGAGCGGGCCGAGGGGTACGAGTGGCTGCCCGGGCCTGCTGTGACAGCAGGCCCGAACCAGATCATCACCCACCGTGACGGCTCCCCGGCCGCAAACTGAGCAGGCGGAGGTCCACTTCCGCAAGTGCCCCAACTCGGCTTGACCCAAGGGGCGTACAGGTCTTACGTTCTCAATGTGCGGCTCTCCGGAGTCGCCGCGGACGCGAAGCCCCCGGTTGTTCCCCCGTGATCGGGGGCTTCGTTCTGCCCCGATCATCACCGTGGGTCACGAGTGGCGGCCCTCCGGCGGATCACGTCGATCACGGCCGATCGGTTCCTTCTCCCTCATCACGCACCCCCTGCGCAGGTACGATGCCCCTCGGTGCGGTCAATTCCCGTCCACGTGTAGACGGTTGTGGGGGACCCGAATGGACTTCGGCACACAGGGCACGCATGCCCCCGCCGAGCTCGCCTGGCTGCGCGGAGTCGACGCCTACACGATGGGCGCCTATCCGCAGGCCGAGGAGGAGTTCCGTACGGCGGTGCGCATCGATCCCGGCATGGCCGACGGCTGGCTCGGTCTGCACGCGCTGCGGGTCGACACCACGACCGCCCTGCTGCGGATGTACCGCCACCGCGAGCGCTTCGGCGAACAGCGCTCCCGGCACCGCCGGAACCTCAACTCCTGGTACTGGCTGGGGTGGTGGGTGCAGCCGGTGCTCGAGACACCGCGCGACCTGCTGCTGGCCCACGCCTCGCACTGGCTCGACGGACGCCATGTGCCCGAGCTCGACCGGGCGCTCGCCGGGCTCCCGCCGGTCGACACCGACCCCCAGGTCCGCTTCCTGCACGCCTGCCGCTCCTACCTGGTCAAGGACTGGGAGCAGTTGGTGCGGCACACCGAACCGCTGGTGGACGACCCGCTGCTCGGCATCGAGGCGGGGCTCTTCGGCGGCATGGCCCGGGTCCGCCTGGAGATGTACGGCCAGGCCGAGCCGCTGCTCGCGACGGCGCTGATGCGCTGCCGCAGCGAGCAGCCGCAGCGCAAGGAGCTGCGCTACTGGCTGGCCAGGGCGCACGAGGGCACCGGCCGCACCGCCGCCGCGCTGCCCCTCTACCGGGCGGTGCACCGGATCGACCCGGCCTTCATGGACACGGCGGCGCGGCTCGCCGCCATCGCCGAGTACGACGGCTTCGACGGGCCGGAGGACCCCATGGGGCTCGCCCCGGCCATGTTCGGCGGCCTGGGCCAGGACACGGTGGACGGCGAACGCACCGAGCCGGAGGGCCCGGCCGGCGACGGCCTGCTGCTGAAGCCCGAGGCCGTGCCGCCGCCCGCGCCCGCCGAGCCGCCGGACGTCGTACGCCAGAAGGCGGCGGTCCCGCGCCAGCCGGTGCCGCCCCGCTTCCCGGCCAGCCCCACCGACCCGGCGCTGCTCGCCGAGGCGCTCGCGGAGCTGGAGCGGATGGTGGGCATGGAGCCGGTCAAGCGGCAGGTGAAGGCCCTGTCGGCGCAGTTGGAGATGGCCAGGCTGCGGGCGGGGCAGGGCCTGCCGGTCCAGCCGCCGAAACGTCACTTTGTGTTCTCCGGTCCCTCCGGCACCGGGAAGACCACCGTGGCCCGCATCCTCGGCCGGGTCTTCTACGCCCTCGGACTGCTCGGCGGCGACCATCTGGTCGAGGCCCAGCGGGCCGATCTGGTCGGCGAGTTCCTGGGCCAGACCGCCGTCAAGGCGAACGAGCTGATCGACTCGGCGGTCGGCGGGGTGCTCTTCGTCGACGAGGCGTACTCGCTCTCCAACACCGGTTACAGCAAGGGCGACGCCTACGGCGACGAGGCCCTCCAGGTCCTCCTCAAGCGCGCCGAGGACAACCGCGACCACCTGGTGGTGATCCTGGCCGGCTATCCGGAGGGCATGGACCGGCTCCTGGCCACCAACCCGGGCCTCTCCTCCCGGTTCACGACCCGGGTCGACTTCCCCTCGTACCGCCCCCGGGAGCTCACGGCCATCGGCGAGGTGCTCGCCGCCGCCAACGGCGACGGCTGGGACGAGGAGGCCCTCGAGGAGCTGCGCTCCATCAGCGCCCACGTCGTCGAGCAGGGCTGGATCGACGAGCTCGGCAACGGCCGCTTCCTGCGCACGCTGTACGAGAAGTCCTGCGCCTACCGCGACCTGCGGCTGTCGGGCTACGCGAGCACCCCGAGCCGCGAGGACCTCGCCACGCTGCGGCTGCCGGACCTGATGCAGGCGTACGGCGAGGTGCTGTCGGGCCGCGGTCCGATGAACCGCGGCCCGCAGGAACCGCCGGGGATCTGATCGGATCCTGGATCCGATATCCGGCTCGGATCTGGATCTCGGATTCGGATCCAATATTCGGATATTGGATCCGACATCCCACCCCGGCGTCCGCCTCAGCTCGCCAACACCTGCTCCGACCGCGGCGACTGCGGCGGCTGCGGAGACTGCGGCGGCTGCGGCGGCTGCGGCTGCGGTGCCACCCGGTGCGCCGGGTCACGGACCTCGCCCACCAGCGTCTCCAGGACGTCCTCCAGGGCGACCAGGCCGAGCACCCGGCCGGACGCGTCCGCGACCTGGGCCAGATGGGTCGCGGCCCGGCGCATCACCGTGAGGGCGTCGTCCAGCGGCAGCTCGGGCCGCAGCGTGGCCATCGGCCGCCACATCCGCTGGGGCACCGCCCGCTCCCCGTCCTCCAGGTCGAGGACGTCCTTCACGTGCACGAAGCCCATGAAGGTGCCGCCCCTCCCCTCGACGCACACCGGGAAGCGGGAGTAGCCGGTCCTGACCGTCAGCTCCTCGATCTCGCGCGGGGTGACGGACGGGAGGACCGTCACCAGCGAGGCCGAGGGGATGAGGACGTCCGTCACCGGGCGGGTGCCCATTTCGAGGGCGTCCTCCAGGCGCTCCTGCTCGGCCGGGTCGAGCAGTCCGGCCTGACCGGCGTCCTCGACGAGCCGGCCGAGCTGGGTGCTGGTGAAGACGGCCTCCACCTCGTCCTTCGGCTCGACCCGGAAGGCCCGCAGCACGACCCGGGCGCAGGCGCCCAGTGCCCTGGTCACCGGCCGGCACAGCCGGGCGAAGCCGACCAGGGCGGGGCCGAGCCACAGCGCGGTCCGCTCGGGGGCGGCCATGGCCAGGTTCTTCGGGACCATCTCGCCGATCACCAGGTGGAGGAAGACCACCGCGGCGAGGGCGAGCACGTACCCGAGGGGATGGATCAGGCCCTCCGGCACGCCCACGGCGTGGAAGACCGGTTCGAGCAGCCGGGCCACGGTCGGCTCGGCGACCGCGCCGAGCGTGAGCGAGCAGACGGTGATGCCGAACTGGGCGGCGGCCATCATCTGCGGCAGGTTCTCCAGGCCGTACAGGACCTGGCGGGCCCGTTTGGTGCCGAGCGGCTCGATCTGGCTGCGACGCACGGAGACCAGCGCGAACTCGGCGCCGACGAAGAAGCCGTTGGCGAGGACCAGCAGGAGGGCGAAGAGCAGGGGCAACAGGCTCATCGGACCGCCTCCGCCGCGACCGGCACCGGGGCGGTGCGCATGATCCGGACCCGCTCGGCCCGGTAGCGGTCCACCTGGCGCACGGAGAGGCGCCAGCCGGGCAGTTCGGCGCGGTCGCCCGGGGCGGGGATGCGCCCGAGGAGATCGGCGACGAGCCCGGCGACCGTCTCGTACGGCCCCTCGGGCACGTCGAGACCTATGCGGTGCAGGGTGTGCACCCGGCAGGAGCCGTCGGCCTCCCAGACCTGCGAGCCGTCCTCGGAGGGCACGGCGGCCAGCTCCGGCCGTGCGTCGGCGGCGGTGTCGTGCTCGTCGCGGACCTCGCCGACGAGTTCCTCGACGATGTCCTCCAGGGTGACGACCCCGGCGGTGCCGCCGTACTCGTCGACGACGACCGCGATCGGCTGCTCGCGGCGCAGCCGCTCCAGGAGCGTCCGGGCCGGCAGCGACTCGGGGACGAGCAGCGGCGGGACGGCGATCCGGCCCACGGGTACGCGGTGCCGCTCGCCGGGTACGACGGCGAGGGCGTCCTTGAGGTGGACCATGCCGATGATCTCGTCGATCCGCTCGCGGTAGACGGGGAACCGGGACAGGCCGGTGGCCCGGGTGAGGTTGACGACGTCGGCCGCGGTGGCGTCCGACTGGAGGGCGCTCACCTTCACGCGCGGGGTCATGAGCTGCTCGGCGGTGAGCCCGCCGAAGGACAGGGTCCGTACGAAGAGGTCGGCGGTGTCCTGTTCGAGGGCGCCGGCCTGCGCCGAGTGGCGGGCGAGGGCGACGAGCTCGCCGGGGGTGCGGACCGAGTCGAGCTCGTCCGCCGGTTCGACGCCGAGCAGCCGGACGATCCGGTTGGCGACGGTGTTCAGGAGGGTGATCACGGGCCGGAACAGCGTGGCGAAGACGTGCTGCGGTCCGGCGACGAACCGGGCCACCTGGAGCGGCCGGGAGACCGCCCAGTTCTTGGGCACGAGTTCGCCGACCACCATCTGCACGGCGGACGCGAGCAGCATGCCGATGATCACGGCGATGCCGGAGACGGCCCCCGCGGGCAGTCCGGTCGCGGTGAGCGGCCCGTCGAGCAGCCGGGCGAGCGCGGGCTCGGCGAGCATGCCGGTGACGAGCGAGGTGAGGGTGATGCCGAGCTGGGTGCCGGAGAGCTGGAAGGACAGCTCGCGCAGCGCCCTGACGACGGTGCGCGCCCGGCGGTCGCCCTCGGCGGCGGCGCGCTCGGCGTCGGCGCGTTCCACCGTGACGAGGCCGAACTCGGCCGCCACGAAGAAGCCGTTGGCGAGGATCAGGAGAAAGGCCGCGGCGAGCAGCAGCAGGGAGACGATCATGCCGCCGCCTCGGGGAAGGGGGCGGCGCAGGTACTACCGGACGATCCGTCCATTGCCGGAGGGAGTCACTCCTCGGAGTCGTTGGGCGGCCTCGCGGGCCGCCGGCGGCGGCCCTGCACACAACGCGAGGCGGTGGTGCCACTCGGCACCACCGCCACAAGAGTAGTCACGCCCGTGCCGTCGCGGGCAGGGGGTCGGCCCCGTATGGGGGACGAACGGGGGACGCGTCGGGGTCTCAGGCGGCCCCGGCCGACTCGGCGCCCGTGCCCCGGCTGTCGGCGAGGGCGCGCAGCGCGCGGGCGTCCCGGATGGCCTGCTGCTTGGCGATTCCCGGTTGGATGCCGAGGGCGGGCAGGCTGGTGCCGTCGCTCAGGTCGAGGAAGACCCAGGGGTCGCCGGGGCGCAGGTTGACGCGCAGGATCTCGGCCCACGCCAGTCGGCGCGTCCGGGTGATGTTGACGACCGTCACACCCTCCTGGTCGGCGACGACCTTGGGGCGGCTGAGCAGCACCAGGACGCCGAGGAAGAGCGCGGCGGTGAAGACGAAGCTGACCCGCTCCCCCGGGTTGAGCCGCTCCAGCATCATCGCCACGGCGGTGATGACGACGAACATCACCGTCCCGACGGTCAGCAGGACCGCCCGGGTGCGGGCGGGCCGGAAGGTGGCCGGGAGGGCGGGGACCTGGGGCTCGGACATGGGTGTTCCTTGCGTTTCCTGCGGGCGCGGGCGCCCGGAGGGCACCCGCGGTGGGGTCAGAGGCGGCAGGCGTGGATGGCCGTGGTCAGGATGGCCCGGGCGCCCAGCTCGTACAGGTCGTCCATGACCTTCTGCGCCTCCTTGGCGGGGACCATCGCGCGGACGGCGACCCAGCCCTCGTTGTGCAGCGGCGAGACGGTGGGCGACTCCAGGCCCGGGGTGAGGGCGACGGCCTGCTCCAGGTGCTCGGCGCGGCAGTCGTAGTCCATCATCACGTAGCTGCGGGCGACCAGGACGCCCTGGAGGCGGCGCAGGAACTGCTGGACCTTCGGGTCGTCGGTCGGGGCGCCGGTGCGGCGGACGACGACGGCCTCGGAGGTGAGGATCGGGTCGCCGATGACCTCCAGGCCGGCGTTGCGCAGGCTGGTGCCGGTCTCGACGACGTCGGCGATGATCTCGGCGACGCCCAACTGGATCGCGGTCTCGACGGCGCCGTCGAGGTGGACGACGGAGGCGTCGACGCCCTGCTCGGCGAGGTGCTTGGCGACGATGCCCTCGTAGGAGGTGGCGATCGTCATCCCGTGGAAGTCCTCGGGGCCGCGCGCGGTGCCGGGCCGGGTGGCGTAGCGGAAGGTGGAGCGGCCGAAGTTCAGCGGCAGGATCTCCTCGGCGTTGGCGCCGGAGTCGAGGAGCAGGTCGCGGCCGGTGATGCCGATGTCGAGCCGGCCGGACGCCACGTAGATCGCGATGTCCTTGGGACGGAGGTAGAAGAACTCCACCTCGTTGTCCGGGTCGACGGTGACGAGCTCCTTGGACTCCTTGCGCTGCCGGTAGCCCGCCTCATGGAGCATCTCCATCGCAGGTCCGGAGAGTGAACCCTTGTTGGGGACGGCGATGCGCAGCATGGGGTGGGCTTCCTTTGCCTCAGAAGTGGGTGACGTGGGGGAAGGGCTCAGAGGTGGGCGTAGACGTCGTCGAGGGAGATCCCGCGGGCCACCATCATCACCTGGACGTGGTACAGAAGCTGCGAGATCTCCTCGGCGGCGGCTTCCTTGCCCTCGTACTCGGCGGCCATCCAGACCTCGGCGGCCTCTTCGACGACCTTCTTGCCGATGGCATGGACGCCCTTGCCGACCAGTTCCGCGGTGCGGGAGGTCGCCGGGTCGCCGGTCTCGGCCTTGAGCTTGAGCTCGGCGAAGAGCTCTTCGAAGGTTTTGTTCGCCATGATGTCCTAAGAGTACGGGGTGCGGAGCTGCTACCTAGCGCCAGGGTTCGCTGACCGTCCGCAGCGTGGTCGCGGTGGCGACGGCGGCGGTGACGGCCTCGTGGCCCTTGTCCTCGCTGGAGCCTTCCAGGCCGGCCCGGTCGAGGGCCTGCTCCTCGTTGTCGACGGTCAGGACGCCGAATCCGACGGGTACGCCGGTGTCGATCGAGACCTGGGTGAGGCCGTGGGTGACGCCCTGGCACACGTACTCGAAGTGCGGCGTTCCGCCGCGGATGACGACGCCGAGCGCCACGATGGCATCGTAGCCGCGGCCGGCGAGCACCTTCGCCACGACCGGGAGCTCGAAGCTGCCGGGGACGCGCAGCAGCGTCGGCTCCTCGATGCCGAGCTCGGAGAGGGCGCGCAGGGCGCCGTCGACGAGACCGTCCATGATCTTCTCGTGCCACTGGGCCGCGACGACCGCGACGCGGAGGTCGCCGCAGTTCTTCACGCTGAGGACGGGTGCGCCCTTGCCGCTCATGTCTCTCCTTCGAACCGTTCTCGTTGCTTGCTACTGGTTACCGCAGGTGGCGGCCGGGGAGCCGTCCAGCCAGGGCAGGTCGTGTCCCATCCGGTCGCGCTTGGTGCGCAGATAGCGGAGGTTGTGCTCGCCCGCCGTGACGGGCATCGGCTCGCGGCCCTCGACGGTCAGGCCGTGGCGGGTGAGGGCGTCGATCTTGTCGGGGTTGTTGGTCATCAGCCGCACCCCGCGGACGCCGAGGTCGGCGAGGATCTGCGCGCCGGCCGCGTAGTCGCGGGCGTCGGCGGGAAGCCCGAGCTCCAGGTTGGCGTCGAGGGTGTCGCGGCCGCGCTCCTGGAGCTCGTACGCGCGCAGCTTGGACAACAGTCCGATGCCGCGGCCCTCGTGGCCGCGCAGATAGACGACGACGCCGCGGCCGGCCTCGGTGATGCGGTCCATGGACGCCTGGAGCTGGGGGCCGCAGTCGCAGCGCAGCGAGTGGAAGACGTCGCCGGTCAGGCACTCGGAGTGGACCCGGACCAGGACGTCCCGGCCGTCGCCGATCTCGCCGTGGACGAGGGCGACGTGCTCGACGCCGTCGACGGTGGAGCGGTAGCCGTACGCGGTGAACTCGCCGTGCGCGGTGGGCAGGTGGACCTCGGCCTCGCGGCGGACGGTCGGTTCGGCGGAGCGGCGGTAGGCGATCAGGTCCTCGATGGAGATGATCGTCAGGCCGTGCTTGCGGGCGAACGGGATCAGCTCCGGCAGCCGCAGCATGACGCCGTCCTCGCCGGCGATCTCGACGATCGCGCCGGCCGGGCGCAGACCCGCGAGGCGGGCGAGGTCGACGGCGGCCTCGGTGTGGCCGTTGCGGACGAGGACGCCGCCTTCCTTGGCGCGCAGCGGGAAGATGTGGCCGGGCCGGACGAAGTCGGAGGGCTCGTACGCGCCGCTGGCGAGCATCCGCAGGGTGGTGGCGCGGTCGGCGGCGGAGATGCCGGTGGTGACGCCGTGGGCGGGGGCCGCGTCGACGGAGACGGTGAAGGCGGTCTTCATCGACTCGGTGTTGTGGTCGACCATCTGCGGGAGCTGGAGGCGCTCCAGCTCGTCGTTCTCCATGGGGGCGCAGATCAGGCCGCGGCACTCGCTCATCATGAAGGCGACGACCTCGGGGGTGGCCATCTCGGCGGCGATGACGAGGTCGCCCTCGTTCTCGCGGTCCTCGTCGTCGACCACGACGACGGGGCGGCCCGCGGCGATGTCGCGGATGGCCTGCTCGACCGGGTCGAGGGCGAGGTCGGTGGCGTCGAACAGGAGGGGTGCCGTGCTCATGCCGCTGCTCCTTCCAGGGCCGGAGCGGTGCGCGTCCGGAGCCACCAGTCGCGCATGCCCCAGATGACGAGGGCGAAGTAGATGACGTAGACCAGGCCGGAGAAGGCGAGGCCGCTGTTGAAGGCGAGGGGGACGCCGACGAGGTCGACGAGCAGCCAGGCGAACCAGAACTCGACCAGGCCGCGGGCCTGGGCGACCATCGCGACGAGGGTGCCGACGAAGATGTACGCGTCGGCCCACGGGCTCCAGGAGAGCGACGGGTAGAGGGTGAACAGGCCGCCGACGGCCAGGGTGCCGAGGACGGCGCCGGCGGCGAGCAGTCCGCGCTCCTTCCAGGTGGCGAAGCGGACGGCGATGGAGCCGTCCTGCGCCTGCTGCCTGCCGCGGTTCCACTGCCACCAGCCCCAGGCGGCGACGCCGATGACGAGGAGCTGCTTGCCGACGCCGCCGGAGAGGTGGGCGGAGGCGTAGGCGCCGACGAGGATGACGCCGGAGAGCAGTTGGGCGGGCCAGGTGAGGATGGAGCGGCGCCAGCCGAGGGCCAGGGCGATCAGGCCGATCGTGTTGCCGATCATGTCGGACCACACGATGTGCTGGCCGAAGACGGTGAACGCCTCGGAGTTGAGCCAGTTCACTTGACGTTCTCCTGTGCGTTCGGGCCGAGCAGCCGCTCGACGTACTTGGCGATGACGTCCACCTCGAGGTTGACCGGGGCGCCGGGCTGCTTGATGCCGAGCGTGGTCAGGGCGAGGGTGGTGGGGATGAGGCTGATGGTGAACCAGTCGTCGCCGACCTCGACGACGGTGAGGCTGACGCCGTCGACGGTGATGGAGCCCTTCTCGACGATGTAGCGGGCGAGCGGGGCGGGCAGGCCGACCTTGACGATCTCCCAGTGCTCGGAGGGGGTCCGCTCCAGGATCGTGCCGGTGCCGTCGACGTGCCCCTGGACGATGTGGCCGCCGAGGCGCCCGCCGACGGCCATGGGCCGCTCCAGGTTGACCCGGGAGCCGGTCTCCAGGGCGCCGAGCGAGGACCGCTTGAGGGTCTCGGCCATCACGTCGGCGGTGAACTCGCCGTCGCCGGTCTCCACGACCGTGAGGCAGACGCCGTTGACGGCGATCGAGTCGCCGTGCCGGGCTCCCTCGGTGACCAGGGGGCCGCGCAGGCGGAAGCGGGAGGCGTCCGCCAGGCGCTCGACGGCGACGACCTCGCCCAGCTCTTCGACGATTCCGGTGAACACGGTCAGGCTCCCTGGGAGGTGAGGGTCGCGGTGATGCGGAGGTCGGATCCGACGGGTGTGGTCTCGGTGATGTCGAGCCGCAGCGCGTCGGTGATGGTGGTGATGCCGGCGTCGGCCAGCGCGTGGGGGCCGGCGCCGAGGAGGACGGGGGCGAGGTAGCCGACGACCTGGTCGACGGCGCCGGCGGCGACGAAGGCGCCGGCGAGGGTGGGGCCGCCCTCCAGGAGGACGGAGCGGACGCCGCGGTCGTACAGGGCGGCGAGGAGGGCCGGTACGGACAGACCGCGGGCGTCCCTGGGGAGGCGGACGACCCGCTCGTCCGGGAGGGTCGTCACGGCGTCCTCGGCGATCGCGATCAGGGTGGGTGCGGCGTCGTCCAGGACGCGGGCGCCGGGCTTGACGGCGCTCGCCTCGGTGTCGACGACGACCCGCAGCGGCTGGACGGCCCCTTCGATGCCGCGCACCGCCAGGTGGGGGTCGTCGGCGCGGGCGGTGCCGGAGCCGACGACGACGGCGTCGGACTCGGCGCGCAGCCGGTGGACGTCGGCGCGGGACTCGGCGGAGCTGATCCAGCGGGAGGTGCCGTCGGCGGCGGCGATCCGGCCGTCGAGGGTGGCGGCGTACTTCCAGCGGACGAAGGGGCGGCCGCGGCGGACGGAGGTGAGCCAGGCGATGTTGCCGGCCTCGGCCTCCTCGGCCAGGAGTCCGGGCACGACCTCCACGCCGGCCGCGCGGAGGGTGTCGGCACCGCCCGTGGCCTGCGGGTTCGGGTCGCCGACCGCGTAGACGACGCGGGCGATCCCGGCCTCGGTCAGGGCCTGGGCGCAGGGGCCGGTGCGGCCGGTGTGGTTGCAGGGTTCGAGGGTGACGTACGCGGTGCCGCCGCGGGCCAGGACGCCGGCCTCGCGCAGGGCGTGGACCTCGGCGTGCGGGCCGCCGGCGCGCCGGTGCCAGCCCTCGCCGACCTGGTGGCCGGAGGCGTCGGTGATGACGCAGCCGACGACGGGGTTGGGGCTGGTGGAGCCGAGACCGCGGGCGGCGAGCGCGATCGCGCTTCGCATGGCGGTGATGTCGGCCTGCTGGGCCACCGGGTCCTCCTGCCTCTTCGGGCACGGACTCCGGGGCCTGTCGATGACGACAGAGAGCGGGTACGACGGCTCGCGCGGGGTGCGCGAAGGCCGACGTCGCGGTACGCCGGTACGGCACTCGTGCCGCTGCGGCGACCAGCGGACGTACGGCCGGCACACCCCTGGAAAGGGTCGCCCGCCGCGCACTGCCTCCCATCCGGACTTTCACCGTCGGTCCAGGAATCTCACCTGGTCAACCGGCCGCTGGCTGCGGACGGGTCGCGGACTATACCGCCGGTTCGGAATTACACCGACCCCGGAGTGCGCTGCTGCTGATACAGGGCCAGTGTGCCACGGCCGGGGGACGGCCATGCGGGAAAGTCCTGTGGGGTGGCTCACAAAGCGCCATGCCCCTGTCAGGGGCCCTTCCGGCACACCGCGCGAAATCCCCGTTGGTCCAGACCTATTGACGCACTGGTCTAGTCCTCTTAATCTCCGTGTCACCTCCGAGGTACGGCCCGACGGTGTGCGCACTCCACGGGCCCGACACGATCCACCCCCTTGTTCGTTGTTGTGCTCTGCCGACCTCCCCTGGAGGAACCGACCGTGCTGTCCCCCACGAAGAAGAGGGCCTCGCTGCTCGCTTCCGGCGCCGCCGTCGCCGGACTGCTGATCAGTTCCCTCGCCTCCGGCGGCGTCTCGTACGCCGCCGACAACGAGTCCTGTCGCCCCGACGGCCTCTACAAGACCCCCGGCGTCGACGTCCCGTACTGCTCGGTCTACGACGCCGAGGGCCGCGAGAAGATGGGCGCGGACCACCAGCGCCGGGTCATCGGCTACTTCACCGGCTGGCGCACCGGCAAGAACGGCGAGCCCGCCTATCTCGCCAAGGACATCCCGTGGGGCAAGATCACCCACATCAACTACGCCTTCGGTCACATCGGCGCCGACAACAAGCTGTCCGTGGGCACGGACGGTCCGGACAACGCGGCCACCGGGATGACCTGGCCCGGCGTCGCGGGCGCCGAGATGGACCCGGCGTACGCCTACAAGGGCCACTTCAACCTGCTCAACAAGTTCAAGAAGCAGCACCCGGACGTCAAGACGCTGATCTCGGTCGGCGGCTGGGCGGAGACCGGCGGCTACTTCGACGACAAGGGCACCCGGGTGAACTCGGGCGGCTTCTACTCGATGGCGACCAACGCCGACGGGTCGGTCAACCAGGCCGGGATCGACACCTTCGCCAATTCGGCCGTCGACTTCATCCGGAAGTACGGCTTCAACGGCGTCGACATCGACTACGAGTACCCGACGACGATGAAGGACGCCGGCAACCCGCTCGACTGGCAGCTCGCCAACGCCCGCCGCGCCGGCCTCGTCCAGGGCTACGCGGCCCTGATGAAGTCCCTGCGCGAGAAGCTCGACCGGGCCGGCGCCGCCGACGGCAAGCACTACCTGCTCACCGTCGCCGCGCCCTCCTCCGGCTATCTGCTGCGCGGCATGGAGACCTTCCAGGTGCAGAAGTACCTGGACTTCGTCAACATCATGTCCTACGACCTGCACGGGGCCTGGAACGAGTACGTCGGCCCGAACGCCTCGCTCTTCGACGACGGCAAGGACGCCGAGCTGGCCGCCGCGAACGTCTACGGCTCCGCCCAGTACGGCGGCATCGGCTACCTCAACACCGACTGGGCGTACCACTACTTCCGCGGCTCGATGCCGGCCGGCCGGATCAACATCGGCCTGCCCTACTACACCCGCGGCCACAAGAACGTGCAGGGCGGCACCGACGGCCTGTGGGGCAAGGCCGCCGCGAGCACCTGCCCGGCCGGCTCCGGCCTGACCAAGTGCGGTGACGGCGCCGTCGGCATCGACAACCTGTGGCACGACAAGGACACCAACGGGCAAGAGTCGCCCGCCGGTTCCAACCCGATGTGGCACGCCAAGAACCTGGAGAAGGGGATCGTCGGCGACTACGTCACGAAGTACGGCTTCCCCGCGAACACCACGCTGACCGGCACCTACGCCCGCAAGTACGACTCCACGCTGGTCGCACCGTGGCTGTGGAACGCCCAGAAGAAGGTCTTCCTCTCCACCGAGGACGAGCAGTCGGTGGCCGCCAAGGCCGACTACGTGGTCAGCCGGGGCATCGGCGGCACGATGGTCTGGGAGATGGCCGGCGACTACGCCTGGAACGCCGCCAAGGGCCAGTACGAGATGGGCTCCACGCTCACCTCGCTGATGTACGACAAGTTCAAGGCGGCCACCCCGTACGGCGCCAAGAAGTCGAACAAGGCGCTGCCGGCGCAGGCCGTGAACGTGGGCGTGGAGTTCACCGACTTCAAGCTCGGTGACTCCAACTACCCGATCACCCCGAAGATCAGGATCACCAACCACACGAAGACGGCGCTGCCCGGCGGCACCGAGTTCCAGTTCGACTACGCGACCGCGGCCCCCGGCAACGCCTCCGACCAGTCCGGCTTCGGTACGAAGGTGATCAGCAGCGACCACACGGGCGGCAACGTCGGCGGCCTCAAGGGCGACTTCCACCGGGTCTCCCTGAAGCTCCCGGCCTGGCAGTCGCTGGCCCCGGGCGCGACCGTCGACCTGTCGTTCAACTACTACCTGCCGGTCTCGACCCCGTCGAACTGGACGGTGAACATCAACGGCACGACGTACGCCCTCGCCGGCGACCTGGCGCGCGGCACGACGGTCGTGGAGCCGGGCGGCTCGACCCCGACGCCGACCCCGACCCCGACCGGCCCGACGCCCACCCCCACCGGGCCGACCCCCACCCCCACGCCCACGGGTGGCACCTGCACCGCGCCGGCGTACGTGGCGGGCACGGTCTACAACGCGGGGAACCTGGTCTCCCACAAGGGGCGCACCTGGAAGGCCCAGTGGTGGACCCAGAACGAGGAGCCGGGCACGACCGGCGAGTGGGGCGTCTGGAGGGACCAGGGCGCCTGCTGATCCTCACGGCCTGAAAGCCCCCGGCGGTGGTCTCACGGCCCTTGGCCGCCGCCGGGCCCCCCGGCCCGCGCCGCGCTCCCCTGTCGGGGGTCTCGGCCGCCTGGTGGCGGCGCAGCAGGCCCTCCAGCGCGAGCTGGAGAAAGGCGAG
>NZ_JBEXQW010000066.1:0-40864 GCF_040612775.1 Streptomyces sp. NPDC006339 | reverse complement strand
GTCGGCGACGAGCCGCGCGGCCCGGGCGACCCCGTCCTTGTTCCCGGTGACGACCCGGTCGACCGGAGCCCCGCCGAGGAGCGCCGCCCAGAACCGCGCGAGCGCGGCCGGATCGGCGCAGTCGAAAACGATCTCCTGTACCCGTGTACGCATACGGTTCAGCGTACGAAGCCGGGGCCCGGCCGTCGCGTCGGGCGACCTGCCCCGGCGTCAGGCCCCGGCCGCCGAGGCGGACTCCGAGGCGGACTCCGGGGCGGACTCCGGGGCGAACGCCGCCGGGAACCTCGCCGCGAACTCCGCCGGGTCCCAGCCGCCGCCGAGCGCCGGCGCCAGCCAGCTCGGCGCCGCCGCCCGGAACGCCTCGGTGTCCAGCGCGCCGGCGCCCTCGGGCACCGCGCCGAGCAGCGGGGCGCCCGCCGACTCCGGCAGGTCGGCCAGGTTGCAGCGCATGGCCAGGTCGGGCGCGGCGGGCCAACTGCCGATCACCACGCCCGCCTGCTCGATGCCGCGCGCCCGCAGCGCCTCCGCGGTCAGAGCGGTCGAGTTCAGCGTGCCGAGCCCGGCCGGCACCACCACGAGCACCGGCGCGCCGAGCAGCCGGGCCGCGTCCGCGAGCGTCCCGCCCTCCTCGTCGAACCGCACGAGCAGCCCGCCGGCCCCCTCCACGAGCACCAGGTCGTGCTCGGCGGCCAGCTTCCGCGCCGCCTCCGCGACCTCCGCGGGCCCGACCGGCGCGAGCCCGGCCCGACGGGCGGCGGTCCCCGGCGCCAACGGCTCGGGGAACCGGGCCAGTTCGGCCCCGGTCACGGCGCCGGAGAGCCGCACCACCTCGTCGGCGTCACCCGTCTCGCCCGGCCCCACCCCCGTCTGTGCCGGCTTCAGGACGGCGACGGAACGGCCGGCGGCGGTGGCGACGGCGGCGACGGCGGCGGTGACCACGGTCTTGCCGATCTCGGTGCCGGTGCCGCTGACGACGATGACGGTCATGCTGGGGTGCCTTTCTTCAGGTGAGTGCCGGGCCGCGGGCGACGGGGCCGGGGGAGTACGGCGGTGAGGCCGGGGGGCGGTGGGGCGGCGGACCCTCAGCCCGCCCGCGCCGCGGCGCGGACCGCCGTACAGATGCGGGCCACATCCGCGTCGCCCGTCACGAACGGCGGCATCGTGTAGATCAGGTCGCGGAACGGCCGCAGCCACACGCCCGCCCGCACGGCCGCGCGGGTCGCCGCCGCCATGTCGACCTCGTGGTCGAGCTGGACGACGCCGATCGCGCCGAGCACACGGACGTCCCGGACGCCCGGGATCCCGGCGGCGTCCGTCAGGCCCTCCCGCAGGCCCGACTCGATGCGCTTGACCTCGACCTGCCAGTCCTGGGAGAGCAGCAGGTCGATCGAGGCGAGCGCGACGGCCGAGGCGAGCGGGTTGCCCATGAAGGTCGGTCCGTGCGCGAGGACGGGCACCTCGCCGCGCGAGATGCCCTCCGCCACCCGCGAGGAGCACAGCGTCGCGGCCATGGACAGATAACCGCCGGTCAGCGCCTTGCCCACGCACATGACGTCGGGCGAGACGCCCGCGTGGTCCGCGGCGAAGAGCGCGCCCGTGCGGCCGAACCCGGTCGCGATCTCGTCGAAGATCAGCAGCACGTCGTGCGCGTCGCACGCCTCCCGGAGCACCCGCAGATACGCGGGGTCGTGGAAGCGCATCCCGCCCGCGCCCTGCACGACCGGCTCGACGATGACCGCCGCGAGCTCGTTCGCGTACCGCCCGATCTCCTCGCGCAGCAGCTCCGCGTACGACTCCTCGTACGCGGCGGGCGGCGGCGGCACGAAGACCTGCCGCTGGAGCACGCCCGACCACAGCTCGTGCATGCCCCCCTCGGGATCGCACACCGACATCGGCTGCCAGGTGTCGCCGTGATAGCCGCCGCGCCAGGTCAGCAGCCGCCGCTTGCCGGCCCGGCCGACCGAGCGCCAGTACTGCAGGCACATCTTCGCGGCGACCTCGACCGCGACCGACCCCGAGTCGCTGAGGAAGACATGGCGCAGCGGCTCGGGCGTGATCTCCACGAGCCGCGCGGCGAGCCGGACGGCCGGCTCGTGCGTGAGCCCGCCGAACATGACGTGGCTCATCCGGTCGAGCTGACCCCGCGCGGCCTCGTTGAGCACCGGGTGGTTGTAGCCGTGGATCGCCGACCACCAGGAGGACATGCCGTCGATCAACTCGCCCTGACCCTCGGCCGGTTCGGCGAGCCGGAGCCGCACCCCGGACGCGGACGCGACGACCAGCGGTTCCGTACGGCCGGGCATGGGGCCGTACGGATGCCAGACGTGCGCCCGGTCCAGGGCGAGCAGTTCGTCGTTGCGCATGGTCACCGTTACGCGTTCGGGGCGAGGTCCGTACCGGCACCGCGACGGCGCACCGCCACGAGGTCCGTCCTGGCCTCCGAGGCGGACGGCACGGAGGCCGCCGCCGGGGCCTGGGCGTGGCCGCCGCACGGGCCGCAGCCGCCGCCCTCCTCCGCGTGCGCACCGCAGCCGCCGCCCGCCGACGCCTGCGAGCCGCAGCCGCCACCGCCCGCGGCGGCCGCCGCCAGGGCGTCCACCCGGTGCTGCGGCAGGGTCGTCGTACCGGCGCCCTCCACCTCGAAGCCGGCGTCGGCGATCATCTCCAGGTCGGCCTTGCCGGCCTGGCCCTCGCTGGTGAGGTAGTCGCCGAGGAAGATCGAGTTGGCGATGTGCAGCGCCAGCGGCTGCATCGTGCGCAGGTGCACCTCGCGCCCGCCCGCGATCCGCACCTCGACGTCGGGGCAGACGAACCGCACCATCGCGAGGATCCGCAGACAGCGCTGCGGCGTGAGGTTCCACTCCTTGCCGAGCGGGGTGCCCTCGAAGGGGATGAGGAAGTTGACCGGCACCGAGTCCGAGTCCAGCTCCCGCAGCGCGAAGACGACGTCGACCAGGTCCTCGTCGGTCTCGCCCATGCCCGCGATCAGGCCCGAGCAGGCCGAGAGCCCGGCCGCGTGCGCCTTCTGCACGGTGTCCACGCGGTCCGCGTAGGTGTGGGTGGTCGTGATCTCCCCGTACGTCCCCTCGGACGTGTTGAGGTTGTGGTTGTACGCGTCGGCGCCGGCCTCCTTCAGCCGCTCCGCCTGGCCGTCGGACAGCAGCCCGAGGCAGGCGCAGACCTCCACGCCCTCGTTCTGCTCCTTGATGGCCTCGATGGTCTTGCCGACCCGCTCGACGTCCCGGTCCGTCGGACCGCGACCGCTGGCCACCAGACAGACCCGCTTGGCGCCGCCCGCGACACCGGCGGCCGCGGCGGCCGACGCCTCGTCGGGCTTCAGCCACGTGTACTTGAGGATCCCGGCGGTCGAGCCGAGCCGCTGGGAACAGTACGAGCAGTCCTCGGGACACAGTCCCGACTTCAGGTTGACGAGATAGTTGAGCTTCACCCGACGCCCGAACCACTGGCGCCGCACCTTGCCGGCCGCGGCCACCACATCGAGCAGGTCGTCGTCGGATGTCGCCAGCACGGCGAGCGCTTCTTCACGGGTCGGCAGCTCGCGCCGCAGCCCCTTCTCCACCAGCGTGTTCAGCAGGTCCATAAGGGCTGATCCTTACCTACGGCAGACCCCCGGGCCAAGGAAGAGAAGAACAAACAGAGCGGTTTGAAGTGTGTGTATGGCCACACCCTGACGTCGGCCCCGGACCGTTAGGGTCTGTGCGCTGCCTACAAAAGGATGCGCCATGCCGCCGTACGCCAAGGACCCGCTGGACGCCGTGGCGGGGACGGACCCCCGCCGGGCCGCGTTCGACTGGACCGAGGCCGCCGCACGGCAGCGCGCGGAGGCCGGCCTGGTGCGGACGCTGCGCCCCCGGGCCGCCGAGTCCGACCTCCTGGACCTCGCGAGCAACGACTACCTCGGCCTCACCCGGCGCCCGGAGGTCACCGAGGCCGCGGCCGAGGCGGCCCGCCGCTGGGGCGCGGGCTCCACCGGATCGCGGCTCGTCACCGGATCGACGCGGCTGCACGCCCGCCTCGAACAGGAACTGGCCGCGTTCTGCGGCTTCGAAGCGGCGCTCGTCTTCTCCTCCGGCTACACGGCGAACCTGGCCGCGCTCACCGCCCTCTCCGCGCGGGACGGCCTGATCGTGTCCGACGCGGGCAACCACGCCTCCCTCGTCGACGGCTGCCGGCTCGCGCGCGCCGAGACGGCCGTCGTCCCGCACGCCGCCCCCGAGGCCGTCGCGAAGACCCTCGGCGCCCATCCCGACCGCCGCGCCCTGGTGGTCAGCGACTCCGTCTTCTCCGTGGACGGCGACAAGGCCCCGCTCACCGCCCTGGCGGAGGCGTGCCGGAGCCACGGCGCGGGCCTGGTCGTCGACGACGCCCACGGCTTCGGCGTCCTGGGCGACGGCGGGCGCGGCGCCCTCCACGCGGCGGGCCTCGCCGGCGACCCCGACGTCGTCGCGACCCTGACGCTCTCCAAGTCGCTCGGCAGCCAGGGCGGCGCCGTCCTCGGACCGGCCCGGGTGATCGAACACCTGGTCAACGCCGCCCGCACCTTCATCTTCGACACCGGGCTCGCCCCCGCCGCCACGGCCGGCGCCCTCGCGAGCCTGCGTCTGATCGCCGCCGAACCGGGCCTCGCCGCCCGCGCCCGTACGGTCGCCACGACCCTCCACCGGCTGCTCACCGAGGCCGGACTCACCGCCGTCCTCCCCGACGCGGCCGTGGTCTCGGTCCGCGCGCCGGGTCCGGGCGAGGCCCTGCGGTGGGCCGCCGACTGCCGCGAACGCGGCCTCGCCGTCGGCTGCTTCCGGCCGCCGTCCGTCCCGGACGGCATCTCCCGGCTCCGCCTGACCGCCCGCGCGGACCTCGACGACGCGCAGATCGAGCGGGCCGTCGAGACGATCGTGCGGACCGCGCCCCAGGGAGCCTGACCCACTGTCAGTGCCGCTGGCTACGGTGAACACATGAGTCTTTCGCTGAGCCCCTACCTGCTCGACATCAAGGCCACGCACGCCCTCGTCGGCTCGCGCGACGAGCAGTTGCTCCAGATCATCCACGACCGCTTCGCCGACGATCTCGCCCGCGACGACGACTGGTTCTCGTCCGAGATCGCCGACGGCGCTCCCACCGCCTCCGAGGCGCTGCGCGCCGTGGTGGCCGGCGGCCCCTTCGACGGCAAGAGGCAGTACTCGTTCCAGTACGGCTACGCCTACAAGCGCCTGTGCTCCCTGACGGGGTCCTTCCTGGACAACTCCAGCTTCTCGCCGTTCCGCGGCGACTGGCTGGCGGTCGTCGACGAGGGCCTGAAGGCCCTGCGCATCACCGCGGTCTCGATGACCGACTTCGGTTACGGCGACGACATGCCGGCCCCGATACCCACCTACGACCTGCCGAACTGCGGCGAGTGGACGCACGAGCAGTGCCTGGCGGCGCTGGAGCAGTTCGAGCAGACCAAGCGGGACGGTCACGCCCCGCCGCTGGACCCCGAGGTGGTCGAGGCGGTCATGGACGTCACCGGCTGGCTCCGCCACGCGGCGGCGCGCCCCGGCTTCGGTGTCATCGGCTTCGTCTCCTAGCGGAGCGTCGGCCGGCCGGGGGCGGGGTGCACGGAGGGTCCGGAGGCACAGGGCCGTATTCTGAGGCGGGCGACGCCGGCCCTGCCGAGGCGTCGCAGCCGTCCGGCGCCGCCGGGCGCCGCCCACGCCGGGGTTTTGGACACCCGGCCGACGATCGGAGTCGTCCCGTGATCAGCCTGGCCGCGATGGGGGGAGTGGCCCTGGTCGAACTGGGCATGGCCCTGACTCCGGGACCGAACATGATCCATCTCGCCTCCCGCGCCATCACGCAGGGCCGCAGGGCGGGCCTGGTCAGCCTGAGCGGGACCGCCGTGGGCTTCGTCTGCTATCTGCTGGCCGCGGCCGCGGGACTGTCCGCGCTGTTCGCCGCCGTGCCGCTGGCCTTCACGGTGGTCAAGCTCGCCGGGGCCGCGTATCTGGCCTACCTGGCCTGGGACATGCTCAGGCCGGGCGGCCGCTCGCCCTTCGCTCCGGCCGGGGACCTGCCTCCGGTCTCCGACGCGCGCCTCTTCTCGATGGGGCTCCTGACCAACCTGCTCAACCCCAAGATCGCCCTCATGTACGCCGCTCTGCTGCCCCAGTTCATGGACCCGCAGGCGGGCCCGGCCTGGTCGCAACTGCTTCAGCTCGGCGCGGTGCAGATCGTCGTGGGGGTCACGGTGAACGGTCTGATCATGCTGGGCGCCGCACGGGTGTCGGGGTACCTGGCGGCCCGGCCCCGCGTGATGACCGCTCAGCGCTTCGCGGCCGGCGGACTGCTCGGTGTCTTCGCGCTGCGTACGGCCCTGACCCGGACGCCCGTCTCGGCCTGAGACGGGCCCGCGGCCCGGGGAGACCGGGGCCGGCGAGGACACCGGTGCCGCGGCGACGGCCCGGAACGAGCCGGGGCGCCGCGGCCCGCCGTGGTCCGGCCGTCAGTGGTCGCGGTCCGTGTCGGCGGGACCGCGTCCTTCGCCGGAGCGGTCGGGGCCCTCTCCGGCCTCGCCCCTGCGTCCGTGCGGACGGCGCTGTTCCTCGCGGCCGAGGCCCGGGGTCTGGCGCTTGGCCTCCATGCCGTGGTCGTCGGGCGCCGCGTCGCCGAGGCGGCCTCGTACGGCCTCCTCGGCCTCCCGGCGGGCCTCGGCGTCGCCGCTCTCGCCGACGGCGTCCGACGGGGTGGTCCGGGGCGGCCGGTCGGCGGGCAGCGTGCGTCGGCGCTCGTGGTGGCTCATGATCACCCTCCTGGCTGTGGGGTCGAGGGGCGGGTCTGTACGCGGCTGCCCCACCGGATCAAGGTGAAACGCGCCGTTCGGCGTCCCGTGACGGGGCCAGCACGAAGGCGTGGCCGGCCGGGTCCGTGTAGCGGCGCACGTCGGTGCGCCGGTCCAGCCGGGTGCCGTTGCGTTCGGCGGCGACCGGGCGGGCGCCCAGGGAGATCGCCTCACGCTCGGCCTCGTCGAGTGCGTCGGCGGCGACCAGGATGTGCAGATGGGCCTGCTGGGAGTCCTCCGGGCGCGGCCAGCTCGGCGGTGCCTGGCCGGGGTCGCGGCGGATGCCGAGGGCGGGGCCGGTGGGGGACTGGAGCAGGAGCAGGTCGGGGTCGCCGTCGGCCGGTTCGACGGTGGCGCCGAGCAGGGTGGCGTAGAAGTGGGCGAGGGGTTCGGGATCGCTGCTGTCGAGGACGAGGACGGTCGTCTTGGGAACGGTCATACGGTCCGTGTGCCCGCTCAACGGCCTTACAGGCGTGGCCCGTCGGACCGTGCCCCCTCCGGTCGGCCCGCCGCCGGCCCCGGCCGCCACCGGCGCGACACCGACCCGGCGCGCCCTGACACCGCCCCGGCACCGACTCGCTTCCGACCTGGCGCGACCCCCGGCGCCGACTCGCCTCCGACCTGGCGCGACTCCGGCACCGACCCGGCGCGACCCCGGTACCGACCGGCAGCGATCCGCTCGTCCGTCGAACGGTTCACTGCTTCGGGCGACGAAATCCGTATATCCCGGTGGAAGGACGTCCGGGGCGGCACGATCGGTTGCACTCCGACGCGAAGCGCAATCCGGGCCCGGCCCGGCGGGAAAGGGACAGCGGCGCCATGGCAGACCACCTGGAAGCAACCCTCACGCTGCCGAGCGACCCCGCCGCGGTCTCGGCCGCCCGGAGGTATGTTGCCGAGGTCCTCTCCTCCTGGGGACTGGAGAGCGGCTCCGACACCGCGGACGCCGTCCGGCTGATCGTCTCGGAGCTGGCGACCAACGCCGTGCAGCACACCTTCGGGCAGTCGCCCACCTTCACGGTCGACATCCGCCTGGAGCGGGACGAGCTGCTGCACATCGGCGTCACCGACAGCCATCCGCGCTGGCCCCGGCGCCTCCCGGCGGCGGTCCAGCAGGACAACGGCCGCGGCATGGTCATCATCCGTTCCCTGACCGCCGAGGCGGGCGGCCGGCTGTCGGTGACGCCGACGGCCGAGGGCGGGAAGACCGTGTGGATCGACCTGCCCTGGCCGGCGGCGGTTCCCGGCTGACGTCAGCGGACCCGGCCGTAGAGGACCTTCGACGACCAGATCCGGTCGAGCTTCACCCACGAGCCCTGCTTGGGCGAGTGCCAGATCTTGTTGTTACCCGCGTAGATGCCGACGTGGTACACCCTTCCACCGGAGTGGAAGAAGACCAGATCCCCCTTCTGCCGGCTGGACGCGGAGATGTGCCGGGTCTTGTTGTACTGCTGCTGCGCGGTGCGGGGCAGCGTCTTGCCCGCCTTCTTGTACGAGTAGAGGGTCAGGCCCGAGCAGTCGAACCGGCTGGGACCCGTGGCTCCGTACTTGTAGGGCGATCCCTTCTTCGAGGCGGCGATGCTCAGCGCCTTGTTGGCGTGTGAGGTCGCGGCCTGGGCCTCCGGCGCCGCTCCTGGGGCGAGCAGCGTGCCGCCGACGGCGGCGAGGGTGAGAGCCGAGACGGCTCCGGCCCGGGACAGCAGGGACGGGACATGAATCTGCGCAGTCATGCGCAACCCTTCGTCAGCCGCCTGTGAAGGATGACCTGTCGGGTTCGGGCAGGCGAAGATGCCCGGCCGCGGCTGCGGCTTCACCCCGAGGAACGTCCCTCACTGCGCGAGACGTCCCGTGTTGCTCGGGTCCTCCACTCCTGCCGATCCACTCCTGTCGACCAGACGTCCGGGACAGCGGCAGGACTCGGCGTCCGCCCGGACCGCCCCGCCTCGGGTGGCGGGGGCTTGTCGTCGACAGGGATCTTGACCCACACCCTGGCCCAAATCCGAGCTGAAACGGCGATATGTGAGGCTCCTCACGACTGAACCAAACGGGTGGACAGTCAGGTTTCGCGATCATCGATGTTTGCTCGACGAGCCTGTCACCAGGGGTGGAGCACCCCATTCCGCCAGATGTGTACACCCGTTGCGCAACTCACCTGAGCCCTATGTCGATACATCGACTACGCCGAACGAGGGAGCGATTCCGCGCCCCGTGTGCCCCGAGTGGACCTCGACACGACACGCGGCCCTGTCAACTCGCCTGCTCGCCGGGGACGGTGACGCGCCCCGACCGCCGCTCTCCGTCCAACGTCCGCAGCGCACGCGCCAACGTGCCGGTGTGCACGTCGGTCTCGCCCCGCATATGCATGACCGTCAGCGCGTCACGGAGCGCCGCCGCCCGCCCGACCAGGGCCTGCGCCGCCCGCAGCGCCCCATAGGTATGCGAGACCTTGGATGGATTGATCCGGCCCAGCAGGTCGACGACTTCGAGATACGCGTCGACGAACTCGCCCTCGGCGCGGGTCAGTGCGGGCAGCGGCGGCAGTTCCGGCAGCATGGCGGGCTCACTCCTTCCCGGCGACGGCGGGCCCGCGGCGGCTCTCGACCACGTGGTCCACCAGGCCGTAGGCGAGCGCGCCCGCCGCGTCGAGGACGGTGGTCCGGTCGAGGTCGGCGTCGACCCGCTCGCGGTCCTTGCCGGTGTGCTCCGCGAGCAGCCCGGCGACCAGGGCGCGCTGTCGCAGCAATTCCCGTGCGTGGATGTCGAGATCGCTGGGCTGCCCCCGCAACGGCTCGTCGAGCGTGGGCTGCTGAAGCACGATCCGGGCGCCAGGCAGGGTGAGCCGCCGGCCGGGCGTGCCGGCGGCGAGCAGTACCGCGGCGGGCCCCACGGCCTGGCCGAGGCAGATGGTCTCCACCTCGCAGGAGACGGTGCTGATCGTGTCGTACACCGAGGTCATGGCGCTGATCGAGCCGCCGGGGGAGTTGACGTAGAGGCTGATGACGCTGAAGGGGGCGGCGTGGTCGAGGTGCAGGAACTGGGCGATCACGTCGTTGGCCGCGGTCTCGTCGATCGGTGTGCCCAGGAAGACGATCCGCTCCTCCAGCAGCTTCGCGTACGGGTCGAGGGTGCGGGTCCCGAGGCTCGTGCGCTCGGTGAACTCCGGAAGGACATATCGCATGGTGCCGCGCATGACGCTCCTCCTTCTGTAAAAAATGTACAGGACGTACAGCCCGTAAGATGAGGAGCATGGCCTATGAGATTCCGGTGACGCAAGCGCGCGCAGAGCTCGCGGATCTGATCAACCGCGTCGTCTACGGCGACGAGCGCGTGGTCGTCACACGGCACGGAAAGCCTCTTGTCGCGCTGGTCTCCGCCGCTGACCTGGCACGACTCGAGGCGGCCGAGGCGCAGGCCGAGGAGCGGGCCGAGGAGCAGGTGATCAGCTCGGTCTCCACCGTCCGGAGCATCGCGTCCGCTCCGGGTGAACAGCGCCGCTTCGGTATCGCGGCGCACCACCGCGACCCCGGCGCCCCCGACGCGTAGAAACCCCCCGACACCTAGAAACCCGACCCCGTGTAGAAACCCCAGGCGCGGAAAGCCGTGTGCCTCCGTCCGGTGGGACGGAGGCACACGGCTTCGCGCGGAACGGGGGTGAGGCTCAGGCGGCCGGCTGCGGCACGGGCGCCGACGCGGCCGTCACGGTGGCACGGGCGGCCGCACGCCGCGCGCCCACCAGGACGGCCGTCAGGCCGGCCGCGGCCCACACCGCGAGGACGAGCAGGGCCGTTCCCGCGCCCGCCCCGTCGAAGTGGGCGACCGAGCGCAGGGCCGTGCCGGCCGCGCCCGGCGGGAGCAGTCGGCCGAGCGTGCCGACCGGGGCGGGCAGCAGCTCGGGGGCGCCGGCCACTCCGGAGAAGGGGTTGCCGAGCAGGATCATCAGGACGGCTCCGAGGCCGAGCCCCGCCCTGCCGATCAGCGCGGCGAGTCCCGCGAGGGTCGCGCCGACGGCCAGCATGGTCAGGGCGAGCACGCCCGCCTCGGCCCACCAGGACCCGGCGAACGCGCCGAGCCAACTGTCCGCGAGGGCGGCTCCGGTCAGACCCGCCAGGGCGGCGGCGCCGGTGAGGGCCAGGGCGGCCCGGGCCCCGCGCAGTCCGAGCACGGTGGTGACGATGCCGGAGGCGGCTCCGGCCATGGCGAGCGGCAGCAGCCCCGCCGCGAGGACGGAGCCGCGCGGATCGGCGGCGGGGGCGGGCACGACGTCGGTGACCTCGAGTGCGGTGCCGGGCGGCAGTTGCCCGGTGACGGCCTCGCGCAGCAGTCCGGCGACGACCGGGCTCGCGGCGGAGGCGGTGAGGAGTCGGGGGCCCCGCGGCGTGACGACGATGGCGCCGTACACCGCCCGGTCCTCGATCGCGGCCCGGGCGGCGGCCTCGTCCGCGTAACGGTGCACCTCGAACGCGTCCCCGCGTGCGCCGAGCCGCTGCTCCAGGGGTGCGGTGGCGGTGGCGGGTCCGGCGAGTCCGATCGGCAGGTCGCGCGGGGCGGTCCGGGCGGCCGGCCAGGCGAAGGCCCAGAGGGCGAAGGCGACGACGGCGGGGATCAGCAGCATCACCGCGACGGTCTTGCGCGTGGCTGTGGCAGGCATGGCTCCAGCTCGATTCGGGAGGCGATTCAAAGAGAAGGATCGTTCGTTTTGCGTCTGTGGCCACTGTCCTGCGGAGGGTCGCGCTTGTCAAGAATGAATATTCGTTTTACGTTTGTTGTCATGGCCCGTGTCTCCCAGGAACACCTCGACGCCCGCCGCCGCCAGATCCTCGACGGCGCCGCCCGCTGCTTCGCCCGCAACGGCTTCCACGCGACGTCCATGCAGGACGTCCTCACCGAGGTGGGCCTCTCGGCCGGCGCCGTCTACCGCTATTTCCGCGGCAAGGACGAACTGATCGCCGCCATCGCGGAGGAGGCGTTCGCCGGAGTCCGCGGCGCCTTCGAGGAGGCGTCCCGGGCCACCCCGCCGCCCACCCCCGACGTGCTGCTCGGCGCGGTGCTCCGGCTCTTCCTGGAGGAGCGGATCCCGGGCGCCGACCGGCAGGCGTTCCCGCGCCTGATCCTCCAGGTGTGGAGCGAGACGCTGCGCGACGAACGGCTCGCCGCGACCCTGGCGGCCGGTTTCCACGGCATGCGCGAGGTCTGGGCCGGGCTCGTCGCCGCCTACCAGGAGAACGGGCTGCTGCCGGCCGACGTCTCCGCCGACCACATGGTCAGGATCCTCATCGCCATCGCCCAGGGCTGCATCGCCCAGCAGGCGCTCTTCGGCGACATGAGCGTGGAGATCCTGGAGGGGGGCGTGCGCGGGCTCATGTCCATGCGGACGCAAAGCCCCAGTTAACGAGCCGGAAAAACTTCCGCCCTAACGTGCAATGTCTGACGCGGCAGCCCCTTCGCCGACGCGACCCCGCGTCGAAGATCGCTAAGGTCCGCTGCTGTCCGGGAGTGTGACGCCCGGCGGACGACAGTGAGGTGGAAGCGTGCAACTCAGCCCCCACGAGCAGGAACGCCTGCTCATTCATGTCGCGGCGGACGTGGCGGAGAAGCGCAGGGCGCGCGGGGTGAGGCTCAACCACCCCGAGGCCGTCGCCCTCATCACCTCCCACGTCCTGGAGGGCGCCCGGGACGGCCGCACCGTCGCCGAACTCATGGCGTCCGGCCGCAAGGTGCTCAGCCGCGACGAGGTCATGGACGGCATTCCGGAGATGATCCACGACGTCCAGGTCGAGGCGACCTTCCCCGACGGCACCAAGCTCGTCACCGTCCATGACCCGATCGTGTGAAGGCGGACCGGCACCCGTGATCCCCGGAGAGATCCTTTACGGTGACGGTCCGGTCGTCCTCAACGAGGGCCGCCCCGTCTCCCGCCTCACCGTCCTCAACGCCGCCGACCGGCCCGTCCAGGTCGGCTCCCACTACCACTTCGCCGAGGCCAACCCCGGCCTGGACTTCGACCGCGCCGCCGCCCGCGGTCTGCGCCTGAGCATCGCCGCCGGCACCGCCGTACGCTTCGAACCCGGCGTCCCCGTCGAGGTCGAGCTCGTCCCGATCGCGGGCCGCCGGATCGTCCCCGGCCTGCGCGGCGAGACCGCCGGAGCCCTGGACCCCGCCACCGGCCCGAACGGAGGCGACCGTGCCTGAGCTGCACCGCGCCGTCTACGCCGACCTGTTCGGCCCCACCACCGGAGACCGCGTCCGGCTCGCCGACACCGATCTGCTGGTCGAGATCGAGGAGGACCGCTCCGGCGGCCCCGGCCGCGCGGGCGAGGAGGCCGTGTTCGGCGGCGGCAAGGTCATCCGCGAGTCCATGGGCCAGTCCCGCACCACCCGCGCCGAAGGCGCCCCGGACACCGTCATCACCGGGGCGGTGGTCATCGACCACTGGGGGATCGTCAAGGCCGACATCGGCATCCGCGACGGCCGGATCACCGCCCTCGGCAAGGCGGGCAACCCCGACACCATGGACGGCGTCCACCCGGACCTCGTCATCGGCCCCGAGACCGAGGTCATCGTCGGCAACGGCCGCATCCTCACCGCCGGAGCCGTCGACACCCACATCCACTTCATCTCGCCGACCGTCGTCGAACAGGCGCTCGCCACCGGCGTCACCACCCTCGTCGGCGGCGGCACCGGCCCCGCCGAGGGCACCAAGGCGACCACCATCACCCCCGGCCCCTGGCACATGGCCCGGATGTTCGAGGCCCTGGACACCTTCCCCGTCAACATCGGTCTGCTCGGCAAGGGCAACACCATGTCCCGGGAGGCCATGCACTCCCAACTCCGCGGCGGCGCGCTCGGATTCAAGATCCACGAGGACTGGGGCGCCACCCCCGCCGTCATCGACGCCTGCCTGGACGTCTGCGAGGAGACCGGCGCCCAGCTCGCCATCCACACCGACACCCTGAACGAGGCCGGTTTCGTCGGCGACACCCTCGCCGCCATCGCCGGCCGCACCATCCACGCGTACCACACCGAGGGCGCGGGCGGCGGGCACGCGCCCGACATCATCACCGTCGTCTCCGAGCCGCACGTCCTGCCCAGCTCGACCAACCCCACCCGGCCGCACACCGTCAACACCATCGAGGAACACCTCGACATGCTGATGGTCTGCCACCACCTCAACCCGGCCGTCCCCGAGGACCTCGCCTTCGCCGAGTCCCGGATCCGCCCCTCCACGATCGCCGCCGAGGACGTCCTGCACGACCTCGGCGCCATCTCGATCATCTCCTCCGACTCCCAGGCCATGGGACGCGTCGGCGAGGTGATCATGCGGACCTGGCAGACCGCCCACGTCATGAAGAAGCGGCGCGGCGCCCTGCCCGGCGACGGGGCCGCCGACAACCACCGGGCCCGGCGCTATGTCGCCAAATACACGATCAACCCGGCCGTCGCCCAGGGCATGGACCACCTCATCGGCTCCGTCGAACCCGGCAAGCTCGCCGACCTGGTGCTGTGGGAGCCGGCCTTCTTCGGCGTCAAGCCGCTCGTCGTCCTCAAGGGCGGCCAGATCGCGTACGCGCAGATGGGCGACGCCAACGCCTCCATCCCCACCCCCCAACCGGTCCTGCCCCGGCCGATGTTCGGCGCCCTCGGGCGGGCCGCGGCGGCCGGCTCCGTCAACTTCGTCGCCCGCGCGGCGATCGCGGACGACCTGCCACGCCGGCTCGGCCTGCACAAGGAGTTCACCCCCATCGGCTCCACCCGGCGGATCACCAAGGCCGACATGCGGGAGAACGACGCCCTGCCCCGGGTCGAGGTCGACGCCGACACCTTCTCGGTGACCATCGACGGCGAACCGGTCGAACCGGCCCCCGCCGCCGAACTTCCCATGGCCCAGCGCTACTTCCTCTTCTGAGCCCGGAGCCGGATCCGACCCGATGACACGCTCAGCCCTCCTCGTGCTCGCCGACGGGCGGTTCCCCGCCGGCGGGCACGCCCACTCGGGCGGCGCCGAGGCCGCCGTCAAGGCGGGCCGGCTCAGGGACGCCGCCGACCTGGAGTCCTTCTGCCGCGGCCGGCTGCACACCACCGGCCTCACCGCGGCCGGACTCGCCGCCGCCGCGGCCCTCGGCGCCGACCCGCACGCCCTCGACGAGGCCGCCGACGCCCGCACCCCCTCACCCGCCCTGCGCGCCACCGCCCGCCGGCTCGGCCGCCAGATGATGCGGGCCGCCCGCGCGGCCTGGCCGAGCCCCGAACTCGACCGGCTGGCCGCCGCGTTCCCGCGCGGCGCCCACCAGCCGGTCGTGCTCGGCGCCGCCGCCCGGGCCGCCGGACTCGGCCCCGAGGACGCCGCCCACTGCGTCGCGTACGAGACGGTCAGCGGTCCCGCGACCGCCGCCGTGCGCCTGCTCGGCCTGGACCCCTTCCAGGCCACCGCCGTCCTCGCCCGGCTCGCCCCCGCCATGGACGAGGTCGCGGCCCGGGCCACGGCCGCGGCCCGCGCCGGCGACCCGGACGCCCTGCCCGCCGCCTCGGCCCCCCTGCTCGACCTCACCGCCGAACAGCACGCGACCTGGCCCGTCCGCCTCTTCGCCTCGTAACGCCGCCCAAGACCGCCCCAGACCGCCCAAGATCGCAGGACCCCGCTCGGCCGGCCCTCAGCCCGGCCGAGCCGGCCCGCACAGCACGCAAGGAGCCCTCATGCACCTCGACCACGGTCACGACCACGAGCACGCCTCCGCCGTCTCCGCCGACGCCCACCGGCCCGACGGCAGCCGCCGCGCCCTGCGCATCGGCCTCGGCGGCCCCGTCGGCTCCGGCAAGACCGCCACCGTCGCCGCCCTCTGCCGCGAACTGCGCGACACCCTCTCCCTCGCCGTCGTCACCAACGACATCTACACCCGCGAGGACGCCGAATTCCTGCTCCGCGAGGCCGTCCTGCCGCCCGAGCGCATCCAGGCCGTCGAGACCGGCGCCTGCCCGCACACCGCCATCCGCGACGACATCTCCGCCAACCTCGAAGCCGTCGAGGACCTGGAGGAGGCGGTCGGACCGCTCGACCTGATCCTCGTCGAGTCCGGCGGCGACAACCTCACCGCCACCTTCTCCAAGGGCCTCGTCGACGCCCAGATCTTCGTCATCGACGTCGCCGGCGGCGACGACATCCCGCGCAAGGGCGGCCCCGGCGTCTCCACAGCCGACCTCCTCGTGATCAACAAGACCGACCTCGCCCCCCACGTCGGCTCCGACCTGGAGCGAATGGCCCGCGACGCGATGGAGCAGCGCGGCGACCTGCCCGTCGCCTTCACCTCCCTGCGCTCGGAGGAGGGCGTCGCGCCCGTCGCGGACTGGGTCCGGGCCCGCCTCGCGGAATGGACCGCATGAGCCTCACCGCGCGCTCCCTCACCGCCACCGCCCGGATCGTCGCCGCAGTGGACGGCTCGCTCCCCGTCCTGGAGAGCGACGGACCGCTCGCCCTGCGCCGCACCCGCGCCCCCGGCCCGTACACCCGCGTCACCGTCGTCGGCGCGATGAGCGCCCCGCTCGGCGGCGACCGGCTCGCCCTGACGGCCGAGGTACGGGACGGGGCGCGGCTCCTGGTCGACTCCGCCGCCGCGACCGTCGCCCTGCCGGGCCGCGGCGGCGCCCCCGCCGCGTACGACATCGCGCTCACCGTCGGGGAGGACGCCGAGCTGCGCTGGCTCCCCGAGCAGCTCATCTCCGCCGCCGGCTCCGAGCTGCGGATGCGGACCACCGTCGAACTCGCCGCCGGCGCACGACTCGTGCTCCGCGAGGAACAGATCCTCGGCCGGCACGGCGAGGAGCCCGGCAGCCTCCTCACCCGGCTCACCGTGCGCCGCGCCGGCCGCCCCCTGCTCGACCAGGAACTCGGCCACGGCCCCGCCGCCCCGGCCGGCTGGGACGGCCCCGCCGTCCTCGCCGGCCACCGCGCCACCGGCCAACTCCTCGTCGTGCGACCGGACTTCGCCGAGCGGCCGGTCGAACCGCGGTTGCTGGGCGACCACGCCGTCCTCGCCCCGCTCGCCGGACCCGCCGCCCTCGTCACCGCCGTCGCCCCCGACGCCCTCACCCTGCGCCGCCGCCTCGACGAAGCCCTGCGGATGCTCGCTCCGGCCTGAATCCCCGGGCCCGTTAACCGCTCAGCGGAGTTCCGTCACCGGTTATGGGTTCGGCAAAGAAACACCCGTACGGGCTTACGCCGCACGGCTCGTTGACGAAAGGATCCCCGGGACGGAACGACACCCACAGGGGGAGGACGCGTGAGAGGCACGGCAGTGCTCGGTTCGGCCGGCACTCTGATAGCCGGCGCGCTGGTCGCGGGCGCGCTCGCGGCGCCGGCGGCGCAGGCCGACAGCGGCGGGCAGGTGCGCGACGCGGAGGCCGTCGGCGTCGCCGTCGCCGCCGCGCAGGCGGCCCGCACCGGCATCGACTGGAAGGACTGTCCGGCCGACTGGGGCCTGGAGAAGCCCATCCAGTGCGGCTGGGTCACCGTCCCGGTCGACTACGCCAAGCCCCACGGCAAGAAGATCAAGATCGCCGTGGACCGGATCGCCGCCACCGGCACCCCCGCCGAGCGCCAGGGCGCGCTGGTCTACAACCCGGGCGGACCCGGCGGCTCCGGTCTGCGCTTCCCGCGCCGGGTCACGACCCAGAACAAGATCTGGGCGAACACCGCCAGGGCCTACGACTTCGTCGGCTTCGACCCGCGCGGCGTCGGCAAGTCGGCCCCCATCTCCTGCGTCGACCCGACCGAGTTCGTCAAGGGCCCCAAGCCCGACCCGGTCCCCGACAGCGAGGCCGACAAGCTCGCCCAGCGCCGGCACGCCGCCGCGTACGCCAAGGGCTGCGCCGAGAAGAGCGGCGACATCCTGCCGCACATCAACACCCGCAACACCGCGCGCGACCTCGACGTCGTCCGGGCCGCCCTCGGCGAGAAGAAGCTCAACTTCGTCGGCGTCTCCTACGGCACCTACCTGGGCGCCGTCTACGGCACCCTGTTCCCCACCCACGTCCGCCGCATGGTCCTCGACAGCGTCGTGAACCCCTCGACCCGCAAGATCTGGTACGAGGCCAACCTCGACCAGGACATCGCCTTCGAGGGCCGCCTCGAGGACTGGATGACCTGGGTCGCCCGGCACGACGCCGCCTTCCACCTCGGCGACACCCTCGCCGAGGTCCGGCAGCAGTGGGAGACGCTGCGCGCCGCCGCCAAGAAGGAGCCGCTCGGCGGCAAGGTCGGCCCGGCCGAGCTCATCGGCTTCTTCCAGAACGCCCCGTACTACGACTCCATGTGGGTCCCGGTCGCCGAGGCGTGGAGCGCCTACGCCGCCGGCGACCCGCAGCCGCTGATCGACGCGGCCGCCGCCGACCTCACCGACACGGCCGGCAACATCGCGGCGGAGAACGGCAACGCCGTCTACACGGCCGTCGAGTGCGCCGACGCGCCCTGGCCCACCCAGTGGAAGAAGTGGGACCGGGACAACTCCCGGCTCCACGAGCGGTACCCGTTCATGACCTGGGCCAACGCCTGGATGAACCTGCCCTGCGCCACCTGGTCCACCCCGCGCCAGGAGCCGACCCGGGTGCGGACCGGCAAGGGCCTGCCGCCGGTGCTCATCACCCAGGCCGAGCGCGACGCGGCGACCCCGTACTCCGGCGCCGTCGAACTGCACAAGCGGTTCAAGGGCTCGCGCCTGATCACCGAGAAGGACGCCGGCTCGCACGGCATCACCAACCTGGTCAACCCCTGCCTCAACGGCAGGGTCGAGACCTACCTGCTGACCGGCGCCCTGGACGCCCGGGACGTCACCTGCGCCCCGCACGCCACGCCCCAGCCGTAACACCCGCGGCAGGGGAGGGGCGGACGCCGGACCGGCGTCCGCCCCTCCCGCGCGTTCACCGCGCGGCCAGCCAGGCGTCCTCGGCGGCGTAGTCGAAGAAGTCCACCCCGTACTTCACCAGGCCCGGGAAGGCGTCCCGCCAGTCCCGCTCCGCCACCTGCGCGGCCAGCCACTCGACCGTCGCCGGCAACGACTCCTCGTACCCCACCACCGGCCGGTAGCCCAACTCCCGCTCCGCCGCGCCCATGTCGTACACCACCGGATGCGCGGTCGTCCACGGCGTCAGGCCCACCGTGCCCCGCGCCGGGCCCTCCAAGAGGACGGTCTCGCTCTCCACCCCCATCACGGCGTCGATCGCCGCCCCGATCTCCGCGACCGTCGGCGCCGTCGGATCACCGCCGTTGAGCACCCGGCTGCCCGGCTTCGCGGCGGCGAGCCGGGTCAGCTCGGCGAGGTTGTCCACGTGCACCGGGTGGAAACGGGAACGGCCGCCCTCCGCGAGGATCCGCACCGGCCGCCCGTCGAGGGCCCGCTTGACGAACCACAGCTCCCGCGGGCCGGGACAGTACGTGCCGTGGATGGCACCCGCCCGCAGCACGGTCGTCGGCAGCTTGTCGCCCGCCGCCAGGAGTTCCCGCTCCAGGGCGACCTTCCGGGTGCTGTAACTGTCCTGCCCGGGCGCGACCGTCGGCTGCCCCTCCGGGATCGGCACCGGATAGCGCGGAAAGCCGTCCGGCTCGTCCTGAGTGTCGAAGCTCCGGCCCCGGTCGTCCGCGTACACCGCCCCGCTGGAGATCACCACGGCCGAACCGATCCGGTCCGCGAGCCCCGTCAACTGCCGCCCGTGCCCGGCGTCGTAGGCCACGATGTCCACCAGGACGTCCGTGCCCCCGCCGAGCGCCGCCGCCAGCGCCCCTTCCTCGCCGCGGTCCACCGCCACCGACCGGACCTCCGCCGGCCACCGTTCGTCCCGGCCGCCCCGGCGCGAGGCGGCGGTCACCTCCCAGCCGTCCGCGACGAGCGCCTTCACGGCCGCCCGTCCCACCTGTCCCGTCGCTCCCAGCACGAACGCGTTTCCCTTGGTCATGACGGTGACGCTACGGGCCGGGGGCCGCCCCGCCCAGGACCTTTCGCCCTGCGCGGATTCGCCCTCAGCGTCCCCGCCCCGGGAACTTCCGCGGGGTGGCCGCCGATTCGGCCTCCTTGACCTTGGCCGCGTACTCGTCCACGTACTCCTGGCCGGACAGCTCCAGGATCCTGTACATGATCTCGTCGGTCACCGCGCGCACCGCCTCCTTCTGCCCCTCCATCCCGGCATAGCGCGAGAAGTCCAGCGGCGCGCCGAAGCGGATGGTGACCCGCCGGATCCGCGGGACGACCCGGCCCGGCGGCTGGATCTCGAAGGTCCCCACCATCGCGCACGGGATCACCGGCACCCCCGCCGTCAGCGCCATCACGGCGACCCCCACCTTGCCCTTGTACAGCCGCCCGTCGTGCGACCGCGTGCCCTCCGGATAGATCCCGAGCAGCTCGCCCTTCGCCAGCACCCCGAGACCCTCGCGGATCGCCGCCCGCCCCGCCTCCTTGCCCGAACGGTCCACCGGGATCTGGCCGGCGCTGCGGAAGAAGGCGGCGGTCAGCCGGCCCTTCAGACCGGGACCGGTGAAGTACTCCTGCTTGGCGAGGAAGGTGATCCGCCGGCTCAGCACCGCCGGCATCAGGAAGTGGTCGGAGAACGACAGATGGTTGCCGGCCACGATGGCCGCGCCCTCCTCGGGAACATGCTCCAGACCCTCCACCCTCGGCCGGAACAGCAGTTTCAGCAGCGGACCGAGCAGCACGTACTTCAAGACCTGGTAGAACACCGGCAATCCCCGTTCCTCGCCCGAAAAGGCCCGTGCAAGCCCTTTGTAGCCCGTGCAAGCCCTTTGTAACCGTGGGCGGGTCCGTGGTCCACTGGTGGGGAGGAGCGGGACCGATGACAGAAGCGCACGGGCACCGGAGTCCCGGCGCAGTCGCCACCGCCGCACTGCTGTGCGTGGTGACGGCCGCCGGTCTGTACGGCTGCGCCGACCCGGGCCCCTCGCAGCCGGCCCCGACGCCCGCGCCCGCCACCACCGAGGGGATCTCCCCGCTCACCGGCCGGCCCGCCCGGTCGGGCCCGGTCCTCGCCGTGAAGATCGACAACGTGCCGCCGGCCCGTCCCCACACCGGCCTCGCCGCCGCCGACCTCGTCTACGTCGAGCAGGTCGAGTCCGGCCAGACCCGCCTCATGGCCGTCTACTCCTCCCGGCTGCCCGACCGGATCGGGCCGGTCCGCAGCGCCCGCGAGTCCGACCTCGAACTGCTGCGCCAGTTCGGCCGCCCGGTCCTCGCCTACTCCGGTGCCCAGAGCGCCCTCACCCCGCTCATCAAGGCCGCCCCGCTGCACCCGGTCACCGAGGCCGACACCCCCGGCGCCTTCCTGCGCGACCGCGGCCGCAGCGCCCCGTACAACCTCTATCTGCGGCCCGAGCGGGCACTCACCACCGCGCCCGACGCCACCCACGCCAAGGACGTCGGATTCCGCTTCGGCCCCGCCCCGGAGAGCGGCACACCCGTCAACAGCCGTACGGTCCGCTTCCCCGCAGCCCGCTACACCTTCACCTGGGCACCCGCCGAGCGGGCCTGGCACGTGACGATGGACGGCCGCTCCGACGGGCCGCTGAAACCGGCCACCGTCGTGGTGCAGCACGTCACCGTACGGCCATCGCGCTTCCACGACTTCACCGGCGCCGTCTCCCCGTACACCGTCACCACCGGCTCCGGCACCGCCGAGGTGCTGCGCGACGGGCGGGTCCACGAGGCCCGCTGGAGCAGGCCGAGCGCCGACGCGGGCACCACCTTCACCACCCCGTCGGGCGCGCCGCTCACCTTCGCCCCCGGACAGGTGTGGGTGCTGCTCACCGGCGGCCGGTGAGCCTGACGGCCCTCAGGGCTGGGGCCGGGCGCGTCCGTGTCGGACCGGACCCGCGCGGCTCTCGCCGCTGTCCGCCGCCGCCATGCCCACCGTGGCCACGCCGAGCACGATCCAGGCGAACCAGAGCCAACCGCTGCTGCCGAGCGCCACCGTGTACGCGGTGATCAGCACCAGGGCGGCGAAGGTGATCACACCCATCGTCTTCGTGGGACCGGACATCATCGCTCCGCCCTCCTCGAAGCCATCGTGACCCCGGGACCGGGGCGTGCGCCACCCCTGGGACCGTGCGCCTGCGCTTACCGGCCGCCGCGCGTCTGGAGCGAGGCCAGATACGCGTTGTACGCCTCCAGCTCCTTGTCGCCGTCCCGGTCCGCGGCCCGGTCCTTGCGGACGGCCTGCCGCTGCTCGGAGTGGTACCACTGGTAGACCAGCGCGATCAGCACCAGCACCGACGGGATCTCGCTGAACGCCCAGGCGATGCCGCCGGCCGCGTGCTGGTCGGACAGCGCGTCGATGCCGAGCGAGGCCGGCGGGTTCGCGTACGCCCGCACCATCGGCTCGCTCGCCATCATCAGCGCGATCCCGAAGAAGGCGTGGAACGGCATGCCCGCGAAGAGCTCCAGCATCCGCATCACATAGCCCGGCCGGTGCGGACCCGGGTCGACGCCCATGATCGGCCAGAAGAAGACCAGACCCACCATGAGGAAGTGGACCATCATCCCGACGTGACCCGGCTTGGACTCCATCAGGAAGTCGAACAGCGGCGTGAAGTACAGCCCGTAGAGGCTCGCGATGAAGATCGGGATCGTGAACGCCGGGTGCGTGACGATCCGCATGTACCGGCTGTGCAGCAGCTTCAGCAGCAGCTCGCGCGGACCCGTCGCCCCCCGGCCGGCCACCGGCAGCGCCCGCAGCGCGAGCGTCACCGGCGCGCCGAGCAGCAGCAGGATCGGCGACAGCATGGAGATCACCATGTGCTGCACCATGTGCACGCTGAACATGACCATGCCGTAGTCGTTGAGCTTCGTGCACATCACCAGGGCGATCGTCAGCACGCCCACCGTGAAGAACACCGTCCGGCTCACCGGCCAGGCGTCCCCGCGCCCCCGCAGCCGCGCCACGCCCCACCCGTACAGACCGAGCGCGGCCAGGCACCCGATCAGGAAGAAGAGGTCGGGGGAGAACTCCAGGGCCCGCCCCAGCGTGAACGGCGGCAGATCCATGGTCATGCCGTGCCCGCTGTGATCCATCTGTCTACTCCTGGAGCCCGATTCGCGCTTGTTGTCCGCACCAGACTAGAACCGCCCCCGGTCGCGTCGGCGACCGGGGGCGGGTGTCACGCAGGGGAGTCGTCAGAGCACGTTCTCGGCCTCGGTGTAGCGCTCCTCCGGGACCGTCTTCAGGGTCTCCACGGCCTTCGCCAGCGGGACGAGCACGATGTCGGTGCCGCGCAGCGCCGTCAGCATGCCGAAGTCGCCGCGGTGCGCCGCCTCCACCGCGTGCCAGCCGAAGCGGGTCGCGAGGACGCGGTCGTACGCGGTCGGGGTGCCGCCGCGCTGCACATGGCCCAGGATCACCGGGCGGGCCTCCTTGCCGAGGCGCCGCTCCAGCTCGACGGAGAGCTGGTTGGCCACACCGGTGAAGCGCTCGTGGCCGTAGATGTCCTTGCCGGCGGTCTTGAAGTCCATGGAGGAGCCCTCGCGGGGCTTCGCGCCCTCGGCGACCACGACGATCGCGAAGCGCTTGCCGTCCTCGAAGCGGGCACCGACCCGGGCGGTCAGCTCGTCGATGTCGAAGGGGCGCTCGGGCACCACGATCGCGTGCGCGCCGGCCGCCATGCCGGAGTGCAGCGCGATCCAGCCGGTGTGCCGGCCCATGACCTCGACGATCAGCACGCGCTGGTGGGACTCGGCGGTGGTCTTCAGCCGGTCCAGGGCCTCGGTCGCCACGGTGACGGCGGTGTCGAAGCCGAAGGTGACGTCGGTCGAGGCGATGTCGTTGTCGATGGTCTTCGGCACGCCGACGATCGGCAGACCGGCCTCGGAGAGCAGGTTCGCGGCCTTGAGGGTGCCCTCGCCGCCGATCGGGATGATCGCGTCGAGGCCCAGGTCGGCGACATGGCCCCTGGCCCGCTCGACGCCGTCGACGAGATGGGCGGGCTGCACCCGGGAGGAGCCGAGGATGGTGCCGCCGCGGGCGAGGATGCCGTTCACCGCGTCGAGGTCCAGCTTGCGGTAGTCGGCCTCCAGCAGGCCCTTCCACCCGTCGAGGAAGCCGATGACCTCGTCTCCGTGGTCGACGACCGCGCGGTGCACGACGGACCGGATGACGGCGTTCAGACCGGGGCAGTCTCCGCCGGAGGTGAGCACACCAATGCGCATAGCCCAAAAACCTTTGCAACGTGGGCCGACTCCCGGACCACGTCGTCCGGCTGGATCCCCGCCACCCTATCGGTGCCGGGTGGCGGGGCCGAACCGGATGTCCGAGGAGTGGACACCGTCTTTACTTACGCATCCTCTGTGCGTATAGGCGCTCAGACGTGCGGCGCGAGGGGCCGCACGCCGGGGGCGACGGGCCGTCAGGCGGGCTGCGTGGCCGCCGCGATGCGTTCGGCGCGCAGCGCCTCGTACCAGCGGTCGTCCGTCGGCGGCAGCGCGTTCACGTCGAGCGCCAGCTTCAGGAGCAGGTCCGCGATCTGCGGGTTCCGCGCCATGACCGGGCCGTGCATGTACGTGCCGAAGACGGTGTCGTTGTACGCGCCCTCGGTGCCGTCGCCGGTGCCGTTGCCGTTGCCGAACACGGTGCGGGCGAACGGGCGGGCGGTCGGGCCGAGGTGGGTGACGCCCTGGTGGTTCTCGAAGCCGGTGAGCTGGGGCAGGCCCAGGTGCGGGTCGATGTCGCCGAGCACGTCGCCGACGCAGCGGGCGCCCTCGCCGCGGACCGTGGTCACGTCGAGCAGGCCGAGGCCCGCCTGGCGCTCGCCGACGTCGTTGACGAACTCGTGGCCGAGGATCTGGTAGCCGGCGCACACCGAGAAGATGATCGCCCCGTTGGCGGCGGCCCGGCTCAGGCCGCCGTCGCGGAGCAGCCGCTCGGCGGCGAGGCGCTGCGGGCGGTCCTCGCCGCCGCCGATCAGATAGATGTCGCCGGAGGTCGGGACCGGCTGGTCGCTGCGCACGTCGACGCGCTCGACGCTGAGACCGCGCTGGCGGGCGCGGCGCTCGACGACGAGGACGTTGCCCTGGTCGCCGTAGGTGCTGAGCAGGTCCGGGTAGACCCAGACCAGCCGCAGGCTGCTGTCAGTCATGCTGCGAGTCCTTTTGCGAAGGTCGAGTCGGGTCAGTTGCCGACGCGGCGGCGGACGTCCTGGAAGGCGGTGTAGTTGGCGATCAGCTCGATCTGGCCGGGCGGGGCCACCGTGACGGCCTCGTCGAGCGTCTCGCACACGCGGAAGTCCACGCCCGCGACCTCCAGGCGGACCGCGAGGTCCAGCTTGCGGTCGCCGATGACCATGATCGGGTGGCCGGCCAGCCGGCCGTAGTCCACGTCCCAGAGCCAGGAGGTGTCCGTGCCGTCGGCGCCGCGCGCGTTGACGGAGAGGATCACCGGGGTCGGCGGCTGGTCGATCAGGGAAAACGTTTCGAGCCAGCCGGCCGGGTTCTTCGCCAGGAGCAGCCGCAGGTCGCGGCCCTGGAAGGAGACCACGTCGTAGCGGCCGGCGACGGCCTGCACCTGGTACATGCGCTCCAGGGCGACCTGCGGCGGCACCCCGAAGACCGCGGCGACCGCGGCGGAGGTGGCGGCGTTGGCCTTGTTGGCGCGGCCGGGAAGCTGGAGGTGGATCGGCCAGGCCGAGCCGTGCGGGTCGAGCACGTGGTCGCTGTTGAGCGCCCAGCTCGGCGCGGGGCGGCGGAAGCCGCACTCGCCGCAGAACCAGTCGTCGCCGGGGCGCTGGAGCACACCGCCGCAGGCGGGGCAGGACCAGGCGTCGTCCTTCCACTCCTGGCCGACGGCGACCCACACCACGTTGGGGGAGGAGGAGGCGGCCCACACGATCAGCGGGTCGTCGGCGTTGGCGATCACGACGGCCTTGGTGCCGTTGAGGCCCTCGCGCCACTTCTCGGCCAGCATCCGGGTCTCCGCGGCGCGGTCGAGCTGGTCGCGGGAGAGGTTGAGCAGGGCGATCGCCTTGGGCGTGGTGTCCCGGGCGACCCCGGCGAGGTACTTCTCGTCGACCTCGATGACGCCGTACCGGGCGTCCGAGCCGCCCGCCAGGGCGGACGTGATGCCGGCGGGCATGTTGGCGCCGAGCGCGTTCGACACGACCGGACCGCTGGCGCGCAGCGCCTCGGCGATCAGGCGGGTCGTGGTGGTCTTTCCGTTGGTCGCCGACACGAGCACGACGTCCAGATGCTGCGCGAGCCGCCCCAGCAGATCGGGGTCGAGCTTCAGCGCGACCCGGCCGCCGATCACCGATCCGCTGCCGCGTCCCGCTGCTCGCGACACCGCGGCTGCGGCCTTGCCCGCCGTCACGGCCAGCTTGGCGCGCGGCGACAGCGGCTCCGAGTTGCTGCCTGACATCGTCCTTGTTCCTCCTTGCGTCGGTCCGGGCTCAGCCTATCGAGATCCGGCCAGCAGCCCGAACCGCGGCACCGCGCCACGAGCGGGCTGACCCCTGAACGTACCCTTGCGCCCATGCGAAACCGGCTGATCCCCGGCAGTTCCGGCCACGTCCGAGCGATGACGCTCCTCGGCGAGCCCGTGCTGCACACCCCCTGCGAGACCGTCACCGACTTCGGGCCCGAGCTGGCCCGGCTCGTCGAGGACATGTTCGCGACGATGTACGCGGCGAACGGCGTGGGCCTGGCCGCCAACCAGGTGGGCGTGGGGCTGCGGGTCTTCGTCTACGACTGCCCGGACGACGAGGACGTCCGGCATCTGGGCCATGTGGTGAACCCGCGCCTGGTGGAGGCCGACGGGGACGTGTTCCAGGGCCCGGAGGGCTGTCTGTCCCTGCCGGGCCTGGAGGCGCCGACCCCGCGCTTCGACCGCGCGGTGGTCGAGGGCGTCCGCCTGGACGGCACCCCGGTCCGCGTCGAGGGCACCGGCTTCTTCGCCCGCTGCCTCCAGCACGAGTGCGACCACCTGGCGGGCGGCGTCTACGCGGACCACGTCACGGGCCGCGCCCGCCGCCGCCTGCTGCGGGCGATCCGGAAGGAGCGGTGGGGGAGCGGCGTGGGGGTGCTGGAGGGCTGAGGACAGGCGGCTCGGCCCTCGTCGGCGCCCGAGACGTCCGGGCTGTGAGTCCGGCTGAAAGCGCCCGGAGGCGAAGGAGGCCGAGAAAAAGGGCGCCTAGAAGCCGGGTCCGTCCGGGCGGTCCTGGGCCTGGGCCAGCCGGCCCCAGAGGATGTCGGCGAGGGCGCGGACCAACTCGGCCCGCGAGCAGGGGCGTTCGCCGAGCCACCAGTCGCCGGCGGCGTGCATCATGCCGACGATTCCGTGGCCCCAGATGCGGGCCTGTGCCTCGCCGCCCGGGCCGAGGTCGATGCGCTCGGCGATGACCTGGCCGAGTTCCTCGCCCATGCGGCGCAGGAGCGGGGCGGAGTGGCGGCCGACGTCGAAGCCCTGCTCGGACTGGTGGGACTCCTCGGCGGGGTGCATCAGGAAGCGGTAGACCTGCGGCATGGCCTCGATGGAGGCGAGATAGGTGTCGAGGGTGGACTCGACCCGCTGCCGCCGGTCCGCGGGTGCGTCGAGGGCCGCCCGCAGCGCGGACAGCAGGGCGTCGGTGTGGCGGGTGGCGAGGGCCCGGTAGAGGCCGCCCTTGTCGCCGAAGTGGCGGTAGAGGATCGGCTTGGTGATGCCGGCCTCGGCGGCGATCGCGTTCATGGACGCCTTGGGGCCGTCGCGGAGCACCACGCGGTCCGCCGCCTCCAGCAGCTCGCGCCGCCGCTGGTCGGCGGTCCGGTGCTGGTCGGTGGTGGTCCGGTGTGTGGTGTCCATAAGCGTGTCTCCCCGCCCGTACGAATTCCTGAGGCTGTCGCAACGTAACACCCGGGCGGCACTCCGTGCCGTCCGGCCGCCGTCGGGGAGGAAGCGCTCCGAGGCTGGTTGACAGGCCCTACCCACCGGTAACAGACTGCTGTTACCGCAAGTAACATACCGCTGGGAGGGACCATGGGCGAGTTCACGCTCGAACTCAACGACGACCAGAAGCAGGTGCGCGACTGGCTCCACGGCTTCGCCGCCGAGGTGATGCGCCCCGCGGCCGCCGAGTGGGACGAGCGTGAGGAGACTCCCTGGCCGATCATCCAGGAAGCCGCCAAGCTCGGCATCTATTCCCTCGACTTCTACGCCCAGCAGTTCTTCGACCCCACCGGCCTCGGCATCCCGATGACCATGGAGGAGCTCTTCTGGGGCGACGCCGGCATCGCCCTGTCCATCGTCGGCACCGGCCTCGCCGCCGTCGGCGTCCTCGCCAACGGCACCGAGGAGCAGATCGGCACCTGGGTCCCGCAGATGTACGGCGACGCCGACGACGTCAAGGTCGCCGCCTTCTGCTCCTCCGAGCCCGACGCCGGCTCCGACGTGGCCTCCATGCGCACCCGCGCCGTCTACGACGAGGCCAAGGACGAGTGGGTGCTCAACGGCACCAAGACCTGGGCGACCAACGGCGGCATCGCCAACGTCCACGTCGTCGTCGCCGTCGTCGACCCCGAGCTCGGCTCCAAGGGCCACGCCTCCTTCATCGTCCCGCCGAACACCCCCGGCCTCTCCCAGGGCCAGAAGTTCCAGAAGCACGGCATCCGCGCCTCCCACACCGCCGAGGTCGTCCTGGAGGACGTCCGCGTCCCCGGCCACTGCCTGCTCGGCGGCAAGCAGAAGCTGGACGAGCGCCTGGCCCGCGCCCGGGAGAAGGCGAAGAGCGGCGACCGGGTCAAGAACGCCGCCATGGCCACCTTCGAGGCGTCCCGCCCCGCCGTCGGCGCCATGGCCGTCGGCACCGCCCGCGCCGCCTACGAGGTCGCCCTCGACTACGCGAAGACCCGCGAGCAGTTCGGCCGGCCCATCATCGACAACCAGGGCGTCGCCTTCCAACTGGCCGACATGCGCACCCAGATCGACGCCGCCCGCCTCCTCGTCTGGCGCGCCTCCTGGATGGCGACCGCCGGCAAGCCCTTCACCTCCGCCGAGGGCTCGATGTCCAAGCTGTACGCCAGCGAGGTCGCCAAGAAGGTCACCGCCCAGGCCATCCAGATCCTCGGCGGCAACGGCTACACCCGCGAGTACCCGGTCGAGCGCATGCACCGCGACGCCGCCATCTACACCATCTTCGAGGGCACGAGCGAGATCCAGCGCCTGGTCATCGCCCGCACCCTCTCCGGCATGCCGATCCGCTGACAAGATGGCCCAGTAGAACGCGCGTAGATCCTCAACTGAAAGGGGCGCCCTCCTCGATCAAGGAGGGCGCTTGCCACTGGGGTCCCGATGGCGTGTTAGCTCGATGGGAGATTTTTGGGAGATCGTTTTCTGCGGCCAGGCTGGAACGGAGGGTAAGGGCCGAGCTCGCGGCGGTGGACAACGACCTTCAGGGATGCCTCCCACAGGCGCTGTAGGTAATCCGCGATCGCAAGCTCCATCGCCAACGTCACATGCGAGTAGGTCCCTTCCACTCCCTGCAAGGCGTGCCCCATGCGAGCCTCCACGGCCACCCGGGGATGGTTGCCCTCGTCGAGCCAGACCTTCTGCGAGTGTCGCAGGCCGTGAGGCGTGAGGCCGCTGACACCAAGGACTGGCCGGATCCCGGCTCTGGCCTTTGCTCCTCGAACGACACCTCGAGGCGCCCGCCCGGCCACGATGGGGTGCCAGGTCTCGCGGTACCAGTCGCCGCCCCGCAGGAGGCGTCCCCCCTTCGGGGCTGTGAACACCCACTCGCTCTCAGGGCGGGACTCGACGAGAAGTCGCAGGAGCTCCGCAAGGAACGTGGGCAGGATCAGTCCTCGACCGGAGTCGTACTTGTTGTCGATCTCGGTGAAAACCCCGTCGACGTACTGACTTTGCTGGACAGAGTGCAACCGAGGCCCGAGTTTAGGGTCGTCCAGGCTGAGCTGGTCACGGTGGACGCCCGCGAGCTCGCCGATCCGAAGGCCGGTGTAGGCGCTGGCGAGGACGATCGCATACTCGTTGAGGCCGCGCATCTCGAGCGCATTCCTCGCAATGAGCAGCGCTTGGCGGGGTGTTGCGATGACCTTTTCGTCCTTCGGCTTGGGCTGGTACCGTCCGCGCCGGCCTGTCTTCCGAGTGGCTACGGGGTTGTCTACGCGGAGCTTCTCGGTGACGGCGTCATCCATCATCGTGCGGAAGACAGAGACGACGCCATCTGCGTAGTTCTTTGAGATCTGCTGGCGGAGGCGCTTCTCCCAAGCGGCGACAGCCACCGGCGAGAGGTCGGCCACTGCCACATGCCCCCACTCGGGAAGGATCTGGTTTTTCAAGCGAAGCCGGTATTCCTTCTCGCTGAGAGGTCCGACGTCAATGGACGTCAGCCACTTGTCGGCCCACTCCTTCACGGTGAGACGTCCGTCGCGGGGGTTGATGAACGTCTTGCGCCTGACGTCGGTTTCGAGACCCGCGGCGTACTGCTCGGCCGAGCGTGCGGTGTAGAACGGGTTCCCCTGGTCATCGCGGGAAACCGACCCCCACTTCCCGTTGGGGAGCTTGTAACGGCCCCGGTAGCGCATGCGGCCATCCCGGCCCTTGCCGCGCTTCTCTGAGAAAGCCACGTTCACCTCACTGGACAGGTTGGTCAACGGCTTGCCGGCGCATGGGGGTTGCCGGCGTCGCCGTCATCCAGTGTGACCCTGCTTGAGCTCAGACTTGGCAGCAGGATCCTTGTGGTTTGAGGCCGCCCTGAATGCAGCTTCAACCAGTTGCGCACGTTCACTCGTCGAAAGGCTCTCGTCCACGAAGAGAACCCGCTTACCGTTCCGAGCTTCAAGCCACACCTGAACGCCATGCGGCATGCCTGACACCCGAAGAACCCTGAGTGACATAGGTCCCCCATGTACCACCGAGGTTGGCCCGCTCGTTGGTACCCGACATGACATCACATGTACGGGTGAATGGGGGAGTGGTCGGTGCTGCTTTGTGTGTGAACTGTGGCGACTAGTTGGTGGTTTCGTCCGTCTCGTCGTCGACGGTCAGGTTCTCCAGGTGTCGCTGAGCCTTGGCCCATGCGAGGAGATCGTTGCGGATCTGCTCGGGGGTGGCGTCCGGGTCGCCCTTGACTACGACGATCATCCGAGCGTGGGAGCCCAGGGGTGACAGGTCGAGAACCTTGGTGTCGAGGAGCGGGCCGTCTTGGAGCTCCTGCACGATCCGCAGAGGGAGGTCCGACGGTGCTGCCGCAGACTCTTCCTCGATTTCGGGGTCCCCTCCGTCCAGGACGCGTTCGCCGGAGCCGGCCTTCCAGCCGAGGGCGCGCTCGACCTTGTGCAGTGAGGCCGGCACGCGGGTGCGCTCGGCTCCTGACTCGAGGTTCTGGATCGTCGACTCGCTGACGCCCGCCTTCTGCGCAAGCGCCACCTGCGTGAGGTTGCGTGCGGTCCGAGTTGACTCGATGGCCCTTGCGAGGCGCTTCCACTCCCTGCCCATGGGCCCATGATGCACGAAGTTCAGGCAACACACACCCACCGGGGCACCCATTTGACCTGTAACGATCGGGGCGCTGGGGCGCAAATATGTTGCCTCTTCAAGCTCCGGCGCGTGCACTGCGTGCCCCGCGACACGCCGCCCCTCGACACAGAGTGCACCCAAAAACACCCACCCTGGGCGGGGTAACACCCAAAGAAACCGGCAGAACGACTTGCGCTTCCGGAGTGGCACCCATACTTTGGGTGTCGTGACACCGAACGGAGCCGCAATCAGGTCCATCCGTGAGGCACGCGGACTGAGCCTGCGACGGCTCGCGCACCTCATAGAGCGAAGCCCCGGATTCCTCTCCCACATCGAGAGAGAGGACGACGGAGCCTCGCCCGAGACGCTCGGCCGCATCGCCTCCTCACTGGCGGTGCCCATCGAAGCCATCACAAGGGAGAAGACCCGTGACCAGGAAGACTTCCCTGGCCCCCGTGCCTGACAACGACAACCTCGACGCCTCGCTCCTGGAGCGCCTCGTCCGAGCCGTGGAGAACCTCACGGTGGAGATCGACGCCGAGATCCGCACGTACTCGCCGGCCGACGCGGCCCGGCACCTCGGGAAGACCGAGAACTGGGTGACCGAGCAGATCCAGCTTGGCACGATCCCGTTCACCCGCATCGGCAAGACGCCTCGCCTCACCGCTCAGCACATCCGCTGGGTCATCGAGAACGGCGAGGTCATGCCCCACAAGTTCAGCCCGCGCCCCCTCGCCGCTTAGCGGCTATGCGGGCCGCCGCCGGGCTCTCACACACCGGCAGCCGGCCCTAGCTCCACCCCTCACTCAACCCAAGGAAGAGGCTTCACATGTCTCGATTCAACCACGCGCACCTCGACTTGGTGCCCGTCCCGATCCCGGACGCGGTCGCGGTTCTGATCGGCTCCCAGGTGCCGGAGCACGTGCTTCGCGCCGAGGTCGAGGCGACGAACCAGGCCTACAACGTCTCGCTCTGCCGCAAGCCGGAGTACGCCGAGGCCCGCGAGTACGCGCTCGGCGACCTGGCCCGCGCGAACAAGACCCTCGCCGCATACAACCCGAAGCTCGTCGTCACCCCGAAGCAGGTCGCCCGATGAGCATCAACCCGATCGAGCGCCTGGACGTGCCGACCGACGAGATGCAGGCGGAGGCCGACCGGCTGTGGGCCGAGCGTGACCGTCGCATCGCCGCGCGCCGCACCCGCCAGTTGGAGCGGCAGATCGCCGAGATCCGCGCCCACGCCCGCGCCAAGAACCCGGACCCCGACGGCGCCCACTGGGACCAGTGGCACGCCTTCCTCGACATCGACCCCGACCTCGCCGGCCGCGACTACACCCGAGGAACCCGATGAGCGACTACCCGGAGATCGTCGCCCGGTTCAACGACGCCACCGCACGTCACAGCATGACCGTCCTTCATAGCGACGGCCTCTACCGGCACCTGCGGTTCATGAACCCGCGCACCAGCGAGTACTGGTTCGACATCGTCACCTGGCCCGGCAGCCTCACCTACCGGGGCGACGTCGGCGAGGACTACGTCTTCACCCGAGTCGAGGACATGCTCACCTTCTTCCGGAGCCGGAACGGCGGGATCAACCCCCACTACTGGGCAGAGAAGCTCGGCGGCGGCCGACGGTCGGTGCGCGAGTACTCCGAGACACTGCTCCGGCAGCGCGTGGTCGAGCAGTTCATCGAAGACGCCCGATGGAACGGTGTGCCCGCTGGCACCGGCAAGGAACTCCGCACCTGGGTCCTCAACGACGACCTCAGTGAGGAGTACCAGGCGCGAAGGGTTCTGGAGGACTTCGCCTACGAGGGGTACGGCTTCAGCGACCTGTGGGAGTGGGACTTCCACGACTACAAGCCCGAGTTCCTCTGGGCCTGCCACGCGATCGTGTGGGGGATCCGCCGCTACGACGAGCTGACCCGCTACGGGCTGGCCAAGCTCGCCCAGTCGAAGGCGGTGGCGTCGTGAGCGAGCGCGCCTTCCCGACCCGTCCGCTCCCGGCCAAGGACCCTCGGTTCACGTTCGGCCTCGTCCGTGACGTCGCCGAGGTTCTGGAGCGGCACGGCTACCCGCCGATCGTGAAGGGCCTGGACCACAGGGACCTGCAGCAGGCGCTGTTCCAGTTCCTGTACGCACCCGACGGACCCGTCTCATGACCCGCCCGGTGGTGGATGTCCTGTCGCCGCTGTTGTCGGCGCCGGAGATACCGCCCGCCGCGGGCCACCAGCTCCTCGCCGGCCTCGACCTGGCGCCGCGGACCGTGGTGCCCGCCTGGATCACCGACCCCGACCTGGGGGCCAGCATCCTCGCCGGGCTGATGGACATCCCCGACAGCGTGCGAGGCGACCAGTGACCCGCCTCCTCACCGCCCGGGCCGTCGGCGCCACCCTCGCCGCATCCCTCGCCCTGCTGTTCCTCGGGCGACACCTCTCCAAGGAGACGTGATGGACCAGTACTACCGCTGCCCGATGCCGCAGTGCCCCCACCGCATCGCCACCCGACCGCACAGCGACGGCGCCGAGCAGATGACCGACCACCTCATCGACACCCACGGCCTGCCCGTGGTCAGCGCCAGCTACGCCGCCGGGCACCTCCTCCCCATCCACGCCCCGCAGGCCGCCTGAACCCGCCGGGCCGGCGGTGACCCCAACCCGCCGCCCCGGCGCACAACCCCTTGGAGAACCCCATGCTCAGCACCCGCCCCACCGCCAACGCCATCGAGGCCGCCCCCGGCCTCCTCACCTACCAGGTCCCCGACACCAACAAGTGGCGGCTCGCCCACCACTCCGGCCTCGCCCTCGCCTACTGCCGCGACCAGCAGCACGCCAAGGACACCGCCCGGCTCATCTCCGACTTCACCGACTGGACCCGCTCCGCCGACGACATCCGCGGCGACGAAGAGGTGGCTGCCTGCCTCGACGAGCTGCAGTTCCTCATCAGCTACGAGGCCAGCGCCACGCTCCCCGAGCACTACGAGCCGTTGCCGTCGACGTACACCGACGACGAGATCCGGCAGGCCGCCGCCTACCACGAGGGCGACGCCACCGACGGGCTCGCCGTCATCAGCGCGATGGCCCAGTCCTCGAAGTTCGCTGGCCTCGACACCGACACGTTCAACGAGGCCTTCGACAAGGTCATGCGGATCGTGCACCCCGAGCACTACGCCGCCTAGCCCCCAAGCGGCGTGTCGAGCCCTGCGGCTCCACGCCAGCCAGGCCACCCGCCCCGCCCCCATGCCGGGTGGCCTGGCACCCCACACCCTCAAGGAGACCGACATGGACCACCAGATCCCCGCCGAGACCGCGGCGCACGTCCTCTTCCACTACGGCCGCGACGGCGGCTACCAGGCCGGCAGCTTCACCGAGCAGCTCATCACCGCCATCGACATGGCCGACCCGGCCAACCGCGACAAGCTCGCCGCCGGATTCCCCGACTACGTGGCTGCCGTCGTAGCCATCCAGTACGACCCGAACGGCGTCCACCACCTCCAGCGGATCGCCGCCGGTCAGGTCGCCGCGTGATCACCTGCTCCTGCGGAGACACCGCCGGCCCGTTCGTCCGCACCCCCGAAGGCCCGCGCTGCGAAGACTGCGCCGAGCAGAAGGGCGCCCGGTGACCGCCGCCGGGGACGAGGTCGAGCCCGGCCTGTACGACATCCCCGCCGAGCAGTACCACCAGGACCCCATCCCCGGCGGCAGCCTCTCCTCCACCGGCATCCGACGCCTCACCGACTGCCCCGCCCGGTTCAAGCACTTCCTCGACCACCCCGAGCCCTACAAGCCCGCCTACGAGTTCGGGACCGCAGCCCACACCGTCGTCCTCGGCGACGGACCCGAGCTCGTCGTCGTCGATGCCGACCGGTGGGACACCAAAGAGACCAAAGCCAAGGTCGCCGCCATACGAGCCGCCGGCAACGTGCCCCTCAAGCCCGAAGCCCGCAAGCGGATCGATGACATGGCCGACGTCCTCTCCCGGCACGCCGAAGCCGCAGACCTCCTCCAGCCCGGCAGCGGAATCGCCGAACAGTCCGCGTTCTGGCCCGACGAACACGGCACCTGGCACCGCGCCCGCTTCGACTGGCTCCGCAACGACGAGATCACCGACTACAAAACCACCCGCTCCGTCCACCCCGACGCCATCGCCAAGACCGTCTGGGAGCACGGCTACCACCAGCAGGACGCCCACTACCGCCGCATCGCCATCGAGCTCGGCCTCATCCCGCCCAACAGCTCCTTCAAGTTCATCTTCCAGGAGAAGGAGCCTCCGTACCTCGTCCAGGTCGTCGAGCTCGACTTCCCGGCCCGCGCCATTGGCGCCGAGTACAACGCGCGCGCCGCCCACACCTACCGGCTCTGCCAGGCCACCGGCCAGTGGCCCGCCTACAGCCCCACCACCCTGCACATCTCGCTCCCGCCGTGGGCCGAGAAGAAAGCCATCGAGGAGATCTCGTGACTCAGCTCCCGCCGCCCGTCCGTCGGGCACAGCCCCGCCAGGACCAGCCCACCACCGCAAGCAGCCCCGGGTTTCGGCCGGCTACAAAGGACGGCCGAAAGGCCCGAATCTGCCTTCAGGGAGTCTCCGGCAGCGGCAAGACCTGGACCGGGCTCTCCATCGCCTGGGGCCTGGCCGAAGGAAAGCGGTTTGGCGTCATCGACACCGAGAACGGCGCTTCCTCCCTGTACGTCGGCGAGCGGGGCATCCAGTTCGACACCCTCCAAATGGAGCGCTACGACCCCCGCCTCCTCATCGAGGCACTCGAAGCCGCCGCGAAGGCCGGATACCCGGTCATCACCGTCGATTCCCTCAGTCACTTCTGGAAGGGCACCGACGGCACCCTCGACCAGGTCGAGAAGGCCGCCAGCCGGTACGGCGGCAACAGCTTCGCTGGCTGGAAGGAAGGCACTCCGCTCCAGAACGACATGGTCGAGGCGATCCTCACCTACCCCGGCCACGTCGTCGCCACGATGCGGTCCCAGACCGAGTGGGTTCTTCAGGAGAACGCCCGCGGTCGGCGAGAGCCCGTGATGGTTGGCATGCGCGCCGAGCAGCGCAAGGGCATCGAGTACGAGTTCGACATCGCCGCCGAGATGAACATCGACAACCGGCTGCGGTTCCTCAAGTCCCGCTGCCCGGCCCTCCACAACCAGATCCTCGAACGGCCCGACGGCGCCCGCGACATAGCCAAGCCCGTCCTCGACTGGCTCCGCAACAGCCCCGCCCAGTAACACCGCGGCTCGCCCCGCGGCAATCGGGGCGAGCCACCCCTCCATGAAAGTCCCACGTCACAAATCGCCGCCACCCCCAAAGAACTAAGTCGTAGGCACAGCCACCGAAGGGACAAGACATGACCCGCCGCCTCTCCCCGGCCGAGCGTCTCGCCTCCGCCGAGAAGGACCTGCTGCTCGAGGACATCGCCGACCAGTCCTCGTGGGACCGCTTCCTCGTCGAGCAGGCCGTCTTCCACTACGGCACCCGCCACGACGAGTTCTCCGCGAACGACTTGCGTGACGTGCTGCCCGACCTCGCCCACGGTTTCCTCGGCGCCGTCATCAACAGCCTCCGCGTCGGCGGGGTCATCGAGCACACCGGCCGGGTCGTCCCCTCCACCCTCGCCAACACCCACGGCCACCGCATCGGCGTCTGGCGACTGGGCGCCAAGGGCCAGCGGATAGCCGAGCAGCGCCGCAGCCGACGCGCCCCCACGGAGGTCGCCGCATGACCGCCGTCACCTGGGTCTGCCTCGTCTTCCTCGCCGGCGTCGCGCTCGTCACCTGGGCCAGCAGCCACGGCGGCCTCGTCCGCACCCCCGCACAGGTCGAAGCCGACGTCGCCCACTACCGGGCCCAGCGCCGCATGCAGGAAGCCGTCGACAGCCTCCGCACCTGCCAAGCCATCTGGGACGCCACCACCGACACCAGCCACCGGAAGGAGACAGATCAGTGACCACCGCCCGCCGAGAAGCCCCGCACCACCGCAACCTCTACTGCGTCAAGCAGTTCGGATGCCAGCGACCCGAGTGTCGCGCCCGCGCCAACACCTACACCCGCAACCGGTACCGCCAGGTGGGATACGGCACCTGGCAGGCCCTCGTCGACGTTGAGCCCGTCCGCGCGCACATCGCCGAACTCCGCGCTGCCGGAGCCAGCACCCCCGCTATCGCCAAGGCCGCCAACGTCTCCACCGCGACCCTTGCCCGCGTCGTCTACGGCACGCTGGCCCAGCGCCCGAACCCGCGGATGCGAGCCGAATCCGCCAAGGCGATTCTCGCCGTCCGCGCAGAGGACTGCCCCATCCCCGACGGGGCCCGCGTGGACGCCACCGGCACCCGCCGACGGCTCCAGGCGCTGGTCGCCATGGGCTGGAGCTTCACGGCCCTTCACCCGCAGATCGGCATCCACTCCCGCCCCCTCGGCGACATGGCCCGAGCCAGGCACGTCACCGCCGGCTCCGCCCGCAAGGTCAAGGCCGCCTACAAACGGCTCATCCTCATGACGCCCGAGCAGGGCGGCGTGCCCTCCCACGCCAGGGCCCTCGCCCGACGGGTCGCCTCCCGCGAGGGATGGGTCCTGCCGGGCGCCTGGGATGACATCGACGACCCCACCTGTACACCCGATATCGGCCCCGCCGACCCGGTCAACCGTGACGACATCGCCGCCTACCGCAAGTCGGAGATCGCCCGCCTCAACCGGTATGGGGTCGCCGAGCACGAGATCGCCGAACGGCTCGGCATGAGCACCCACTACGTCCACGACCTCATCCGCGGCATGGGCAAAGCCGCCTAGTCCGCGTCCCGACTCCTCTCCCCGCACTCCACTCCAGGAAGCAGACCTCCCATGGCACGTGGCCACGGCCGGATCCTCACCAGCATCTGGGAGGACGCCGACTTCCTCGCACTCGACGAGCGGCAGCAGCGGCTCTACCTGTTCCTCATCTCCCAGCCCAACCTCAACCACGCCGGCCTGCTCGACCTCACCCTGCGCCGCTGGTCCCGCAAGGCCCGCGGACTCACCTCGATCGAGCTGGAGAAGCTCCTGCAGGCCCTCGAAGGCGCCCGGTTCATCGTCATGGACGAAGACACCGAGGAACTCCTCATCCGCTCCTTCGTCCGCAACGACGGCGTCTGGCGCATGCCGAAGGTCATGGGCGCCATGGTGTCGGGTGCTCTGGAGATCTCCTCAAAGCACCTGCAGCGCGCCCTCCTCGAAGAGATGGACCGCATCCCGCTCGAAGAGCTCAGCAACGAGCCGACGAAGTACCGCGGCGAGGATGGGCCGTCGATCCGGGCACAGATTTCGGCCCACATCCAGACTCTCCGGAAGACGTTCGGCGACCTCACCCCTGACCCTTCCGGAAGGGGTTCCGTAACCCCCTCCGCAACCCCTTCGGAAACCCCCTCCGATACCCCTTCTCAGGGGGATGCCGAGGGGGGTCCGAAAGCCTCTACGCGCGGGCGCGCGGGCGCGTCACGCGCGCATTCCCCTGCCCCTGCCCCTTCCCCTACCCCAGCCCCAGAAGAAGAGAGGGGGGCTGAGGTCGTCGTTATCGAACCCGCCGCGGCGCCCGAGCAGCAGCGGCCTGACGGCCTTCACCTCATCCCTGATGACTTCCACCTGAACGACGCCATGCGCCGCTTCGCCGCCTCGACCTACCCCCAGCTCGACCCGGACTTCGAGACCCAGCAGTTCATCTCCTACTGGCGGGCCGAAGGCCGCATGAAGCGCAACTGGCATGAGGCCTGGCGCAAGTGGCTCGGCGACTCCGCCAAGCGCGCCAGCGAACGACGTGGCAGCAACGTCATCCAGCTCCCCAACGGCCAAGCGCTCACCGGCACCGACGCCAAGGTCGCCGGCTGGCTGGCCCTCGCCTCAGGAGAGGAGAACCAGTGAACCCCGACGAAGCAGCCAAGCTCCTTGGCGCATGCGCCGCATTCGACAACCGTCAGCCCTCCCAGATCGCCATGCGGGCCTGGGCGACATCTCTCAAGGACGTACCCCTCGACGAGGACTGCTTCGAAGCCGTCGCCCGGTACTACGGCACCCCGCCTAAGGAGGCTGGCCAGCGACTGTGGATCCAGCCTCACGACGTCCGCAGCCACCGCGACATCATCCGCAAGGAACGCCTCGAGAACTTCGTCTACGAAGGCGACCCCAACGAGACCGGCGAGCAGTACCTCGCCAACTACCGCCGCACCATGAAGGCCGTTGCTTCCGGGCGGGTCGCAGGACCCATCGACGTGCCCGCCCTCGAAGGCAGCTTCCACCCCAACGTGCTGCAGCGCCTCCAGGACGAGTTCGGCTTCGACAGCCTCGGCCAGCCGATGCCGGGCGACGACAAGGAAGTGGCTGCCGTGCGGCGGCCTGGCCCCCTCAGCATCGAATGCCCCGTCCCGGCGTGCGGCGCCCCGATCGGCCGGCCCTGCAAGTCAGCTCTTCGTAGCCGCGCAAGCAAGGTCATCCACCCGGCCCGACGCCGCGCCGCAGCCGGCGAGCCCGTGACGCGGGAGACGCCCGAGGAGATCGAGCAGAGGCGAAGGGCCGCACTGGCCAGCCTGGAACGGATCATCGCCAACCAGGAGGCCGCCCGCGAGGAGGCCCGCGGTGAGTGATGACTTCGACGTCGACGACGTCGCCGCGATGCGCCGCGAGGGCGACTTTCGCAGCTTCCTCCGCGGCCAGATGCGCAAGCCTTCCCAGCCCGAACCCCAGAAGCCGCGCGCAAGGCCCACAGGGCGCCCTCCAGGCGCCTGGCCGACCGAAACCCGGCGCCCGGAGCAACCGGCCGTCCAGCACCCGCCAGAAGCCTGGGAGAAGGCTCTTCAGGACTACCGCGACTGGCTCGTCACCACCGATCACCCCGAGTTCATGGACCAAGGCCAAATCTGCGGCTGCGCCGGCTGCCGCCCCTTCAACCGAAAGGACCGCTCATGAACCGCCGACACACCGCCCCCATGCCCACCGAACTCCGCCACTTCATGCGCGCCGGCCAGCACCCCTCCCGGTCCGTGGCCTGCCCCCACTGCGGCGCCCACGAGCACAAGCCCTGCCGCGTCCCCTCCAGCGGCCGCACCCTCGCAGCCACCCACCCCGCCCGCCGCACCACATGGGCCGAAACCACCGCCTGCTGCCCCCACTGTCAGGTCGACCCCGGGACCCCCTGCCACACCGACGGCATCCCGCTGCCCGACGTCCACGCCCGCCGGTACCTCGAAGCAGAGGAGATGGCCGCATGAGCCCCCTCGACCGGCTCCTCGCCGAAGCCGTCCCCGACGGCACGTTCGGTGGCGCCCGCACCAAGACCAAGCGCAAGCCCGGACCCGACCCCAAGGCGGCAGAGCACCGCGCCGCCCTCGAAGCCGCCATTCGCCGCCCCCGCACCCCCGCCGTCTGAAGGAGACCCACATGCCCGAGCAGCCCGCCCGCCCCGCCATGACGATGAGAGAGATCCGCACCGCCCTCGGCCACACCACACCGCCCGTCCTCGTCGAGGCCACCCGCTACGAGGTGTCCGTCCTGCCCTTCGACGACATCAACCGACCCTC
>NZ_JBEXQW010000065.1:0-42342 GCF_040612775.1 Streptomyces sp. NPDC006339 | reverse complement strand
GCCGCCGCCAAGTCCGAGCGCGTCTCCGCCGGAGGTGACGGGGAGGCCCTGACCTTCTTCGGCGCCGCCGCCAAGTGCTTCGCCTCCGACGTCGCGATGGAGGTCACCACCGACGCCGTCCAGCTCCTCGGCGGCTACGGCTACACCCGCGACTACCCCGTCGAGCGCATGATGCGCGACGCCAAGATCACCCAGATCTACGAAGGCACCAACCAGGTCCAGCGCATCGTCATGGCCCGCAACCTCCCGTAGGACCTTTACGGAACCCCACGGCCCCCGGCACGAAAGCGCCGGGGGCCGTGGTGCGGGCGGGGGCCGCTCAGAAGCGCTCGACCTTCTCGCCGTCCGGCACCTGGTAGCAGCCGGACGTGAGGAACACGTTGAGGTTCGGCCGGGCGTCCTTCGCGAAGTGGGCGATCTTGACGCCGTACTTCTTCGCGTCGTGGTCGGCGGTGATCGTGACGTTCTGGTTCTTGCTGTTGTCGGGGCCGTAGGCGACGATCTTCCAGCCGTGCTTCGGCATCTCCTCCTTGAGCCGCTCCATGACGCCGTCGAGCTGCTCGGGAGAGGCCGGGGTGAAGGTCCACGGGTGGAAGACCGTGAAGTACTTCTCCGGGTCCTTGTCCGAGCACTCCGAGACGCCGGCCCTGGTCTTGGTCGTCGTCCCCTTCAGGCCGATCAGGTCGAAGAGCTCGCTGGAGACCTTCTCCGCCTGGTCGGCCGCCTGACTGGTGGTGCTGGTGCCGGCGGACGGGAGGCTGTCGGACTCGTGGGTGTCAGTCATGCTGCATCCGGTGAGGGTCGAGAGGACGAGGGACGCCAGGAGCGCGGACGCACCCGGGTTGATCTTCATCTAGCGCACTCCAGGAGTGGGGTTCGGCGGCGGCTTCAGGTCCGCGTTGTCGCCCTTGCCGGCGACCACGAGGCCCTGGTTCCGGAGGCTCTCGGTGCCTTCCTTCCAGTAGTCACTATGGCCTTCGGTGTCCGTGGCCAGTTGGTTGGCACCGAAGCGCTGGTCACTGGGGATCGTCCACGGGCCGTCCCAGTCGGTCCCGCCGTGTCCGAACCGGCCGATGTCCGGGACGGGGTCCCCCTTGGCCTCCTGGTTCCAGACATGACCCTTGGGCACGTCCATCTGCTCGGCCTTGGGCACCTGCACGCCGGGGCTGCCGGCCAGGATCACGTCGTCCGCGTTCAGATGGCCCTGTCGGGCCGCCGAGCCGATGAGGGTCGTGCCGTACGAGTGGCCGATCGCCGTGCGGTGCGGTTCCGAGTCGACCGCGCGCGACGCGTCGAGGCCGTCCATGAAGCGGTTGTACGCGGGGGCACCGTCATTGGCGTAGTGGCTGAAAGGGGCGTCCTTGACGATGTCCTGGGGGGCGTCGTAACCGAGCCAGGTGATGGTGGAGACCGAGCCGTTGTTCGCACCGGCGGCCACCCGCCAGACGTTCTCCATCCGCCCGATGTCCCCGCCGACGCTGCCCAGGTTCGAGGTCGTGCCCGGCACGTAGACCGCCTGGTGGTCGGCCGTGTCGGGGTTGCCGTTGGCGACGATCGCCCGGCCGTTGCCCTCCGCGTTGAAGCCGAGCAGATACGCCTCGGGCAGCCCCCGCTCACCCGTCCTGTCGAAGCGCGCCTGGATCGCGTTCATGCCGTTCAGGGATTTGTTGAGCTGCTCGTAGCGGTCCCCGTACTGCCGGTGCCACTCCATCCACTCGTCGGTGTGGACCTTCACCGGGAATCTCCCCGCCGTGATCCACGTCCACTCGTTGGCCGGCGGCTTCGGGATGGAGTTCAGCTCCGTCTGGTACTGGCCGTGCTTCTCCGCGAGGACGACGCGGTTGGCCTCGTCGCGCACCGGCGACGGCAGTCCGTCGAGCGCGCCGACGGTGTCGGGACGCAGGGACAGCCAGGCCGCCTGCTGCTCCTCGGTGAGCCCCTTCCACCACGACGCGTTGTCCTTCGGGCTGCCGTCCTTGGGCGGTTGCGGCAGGGAGGCGAGATAGCTGTTGCCCGCCTCGCGGGTCCCGCCCATGTCCGACTGGGCGTCGGCCCAGTCCCCGTCCGAGACCTTCAGGTCGTCGTCCGCCTTCAGTGCCCGCAGCTTCGGCGCCCACTTGGCGTCCGCGTCCGTCGCCTCCTTCAGCGCCTCGGCGATCCGGTCCGCGAAGGCGAGCGCCTTGCCGTAGTGCGGGTTGGGGTGGATGTTGACGGCCTGGCGTTCCAGGGCGTCCGCCGTGGGACTGCCGCCACCGGCGCTGCCGGTCACCGTCCCGCCGTCGGCCGGCTTGTCGGCGCCCGGTTTCGCGCCGGCCGGGAAGCCGACCGAGCCGTCCGGGTGCACCGTGCAGCCGGCGGCGTGGGCGTCCTCGATCGCCGCGTCCAGCTTCTTCTTGGCCGCCGCCATGTCGAAGGCGAAACCGTTCAGGGCGGTGCTCACCAGGCCGCATTCGGTCTGCGCGTAGTGGAAGTTCTTCGACAGTTCCTTGAGCTCGGCCAGGGCGGCGGTCGCCGCCTCGCCCTTGAGCTGGGCGCGGATGCCCGCGGAGACCTGGTTGTCGATCACGTCCTTGGCCGTGCCGGCCATGGCGCCGACGGCCCGGTAGCCGTCCGCGGCCTCCTCGTACTCCGTGGGCTTGAAGCCCTTCAGGGTCTGCAGGTCCACGGTCCCGTCACCGTCCCTGCGCCTGGCCGCCGACGGGCGCGGTGTCCGCGTACTTCGCCGTGAGGCCGCCGAGCTCCCCGACGAGGGCCTGGTCGGGCTTCGACAGGTCGTGCCCCGACGTCTGCAGCAGTCCGCCCAGCGCCTCGCAGCGGCCGCTCACGTCACCCACGTACTTCTTCCAGGAGTCGTACAACTCCTTCTGCGCCGCCGCGCTCTGGCAGCCGCCGGTGTCACCCAGCCCCGCCTGTCCGCAGTCGAGCGCCGATAACGCCTTGGCGACATCGGCCTTGAGACCCGAGACGCCCTCACCGGCCTTCACCCAGGCCCGCTTCTCCGTCTTCAGCTCCTCGGAGGCCCCGCCGGCCGGGGCGCCGCCTCCCGGGTCGGCCGGTAACTGGTTCAGCCGCATCGAGGGGGAGTGCTCCTCGGAACGTCCCGCCACCACCTCGGCCTTGAGCTGCTCCCATTCGTCCCACGCCATACGTGAAACCTCCCCGTTTCCCCGTGTCCGCGTCGTTTCCCGATCCCGGGAGCCTCCCGGGACCCGCCGCCATACTCCCGGGTTCGGCGCCCCCGGGGAGGCGAAACCGGACACTCACCGAACACTTCGGCGCGGAAACCGGACAGGAGTGCGTCGAGAGCGTGTTCCCGTCGGCGGTACCGTGGGGGACGGGCCGCAGGTCCTGGGGTTTCCGGGCGGTCGTGCCCGTGTCCGTCCGACCCAGTGAGGCCACCACCGATGACCGGCGAGTCCGCCATGCCCCGCTTCCGACCGCTCGACTCCGGCCGGCTGCTCACCGCGCTGCGGGGCGCGATCCTGCTGCTCGCCGCCGGCGCGGTCCTGATGATCGTGCGGCTGCCGTGGATCGGCGACATGGGCGTGCACGCCGCCACCGTCGAGCGGCTGCGGCACGACCTGGTCCACCCCGGCAACCCGATGGTCGACTCGCCCACCGACAGCCCGTACTACTCGCCCTGGACGGTCTGCCTGGCCCTCTTCGCCAAGGCGACCGGCCTGGACACCTTCGACGTGCTGCGCTGCGCCGCGGTCGTCGGCCTGCTCCTCCTGGCGTTCGGCGTACGGCAGTTCGTCCGCACCCTCAGCCCGCACCCGGCCGCGCCGCCGCTCGCCGTGCTGTGCCTGCTGCTGCTGTGGGGCGTCAAGCCGTTCATATGGAGCGGCTTCCTCGGCCTCACCTCCCTCTCGGCGAACGCCTCGTACCCGAGCACCTTCGCCACCGGCCTCGGCTTCCTCCTCCTCGCCCTGCTCACCCACGCCCTGCGGCGCCCCGACACCGGATTCGCCGCCTACGCGGGCCTGGGCGCGCTCTGGGCGGTGCTGACGCTGAGCCACCAGTTCACGGGTGTCGTCTTCACCTTCGGCGCCCTCGGTGTCCTGGTCACGGCCCGCGCCGGCTCCGCCCGGGTCCTGCTGCCGCGGCTCGCCGCCGCCCTCGCCGTGGGGCTCGCGATCCTCGCCGTCTGGCCGTACTACTCCTTCTTCGCACTGCTGGGCGCGGGCGGTCTCGAGGAGATACACCAACCGCTCTACCAGCACACCCTGGTCCGGTTCGGCCTCGTCCCGCTCGGTGTGCTGGCCCTGGCGCTGCGGCTGCGCCGGGACCGGCGCGACCCGCTGGTCGTCTGGTTCGCGCTCGGCCTGGTGACGGTCGCCGCCGGCGCGGCGCTCGACAAGTGGTCGCTCGGCCGCACCGAGCCCGCGGTGGTCATGCCCGCGCAGATCGCCGCCGCGCTGTGCGTCCTGGAGAGCGGCGCGCGCCGCTTCCGCGCGGCGTTCGCCGCGGTGCTGACCGCGGCTCTCGCGGTAGGCCTGTGGGCGCAGCGCGACGCGGTGACCTTCGTCGTCCGCGAGGACGCGCTGCCCGCGGCCGTCACCGCCGGCGCCTGGAAGGTCTGGGAGCCGCCGGCGTGGACGACCCGGTACACCGCGTACGGGGACGTCGTGCTGACCGGCGACCAGGGGGCGGCGATCACCCTGCCCGCGTACGGCGGCTACACCGTCGGGACCGGCTATCCGGACTTCTTCCTGCCGGACGAGGACCGGCGCGACGCCGACACCGAGCGCTACTTCGCCCCCGGCACCCCGCGCGAGGAGCGCCTGGCCGTCCTGCGCCGCTACGACGTGCGGTGGGTGCTCCAGCGGCCCTCGCGCGGCGGGCTCCCGGCCGGGGACCCCGCCCTGCGCGAGGCGGGCCGGGGCCCGGACGGCCGGGTCCTCTACGAGGTCGTCGACGAAGTGGTCGGCCAGGCGACCGGCCAAGCGCCCGGTCGGGCGGGCGCCGCCGGGGCGGTCAGCGGTCCGAGGTGACCGTCACCGGCTCGTCGTTCTGGATCTCCTTGACGAGCTGCTTCACCTTCGGCATGTCCCACTTCAGGGAGCCCTGCGGTGCGCCGCCGCTGATCGGGATGTTCATCGACTTCCCGTCGCCGCCGCTGATGCCCTTCATCGCGAAGAACATCTTCGCCAGGTCGTAGAGCGACATGTCCTTGTCCACGATCAGCGTGTCCAGGCCCGCGCCCAGCGTCGGGTACAGCGTGAACGGGTTGAGGATCGTGCCCGGCGTCGCGGCCTGGTTGGCCAGCGCGGACAGGAACTTCTGCTGGTTCTTGGTCCGCGCCAGGTCCGACTCGGCGAAGGCGTAGCGGGTCCGCACGAACGCGAGGGCCTGCTCGCCGTTCAGGGTCTGCTGCCCGGCCTGGAAGTCGGCGCCGGACTTCTTGTCCTTGAAGCCCTTCTCGATGTTCATCTCGACACCGCCGAGGGCGTCGACGATGTTCGCGAAGCCGGCGAAGCCGATCTCCGCGTAGTGGTCGATGCGCAGCCCGGTGTTGTACTCGACCGTGCGGACGAGCAGCTCGGGGCCGTCCATCGCGTACGCCGCGTTCAGCTTGGAGCCGCCGCGCGCGCCGTACTGCTTGCCGGACTCCGAGCCCACGAAGGACGGGATCGTCACCCACGAGTCGCGGGGCAGCGAGATCATCGTGTTCCCGCTGGAGCAGGCCGCCAGGATCATCATCGAGTCGGTCCGCTTGCCCTCGGCGGAGCCGGTGTGCAGCTTCTTCTTCTCCTCGGCCGACATGCCCTCGCGGCTGTCGGAGCCGACGATCAGATACGTGGTGCAGTCGCCCTCGGCGGGCCGCTCGATCACCTTGGCGAGATCGACCTCGTTCCGCATCTGCGAGCTGGCCCAGGCGTAGGTGCCGACGCCCCAGGCGAGCACCGCGACGACGAGGACGGCCGAGCCGACCTTGATCCGGCGGCGCCAGTCGGGTGCGGGGGAGCCCGGCGCGCCGCCGGGGCGGGGCGAGTACTGCGGCGGTACGGTGCCGTGGCCGCCGCCCTGCGCGCCCCGGCCGCCGCCCGGGCCCTGCGGGGCGCCGTAGACCTGGCCGCTGCTGTAGCCGGAGTCGTAACCGGACGCCTGGGCCTGCGTGAAGTTGGGGTTGTAGCCCTGGTCGTACTGCGGCTGCTGCTGCGCCTGCGGGTACGGCTGCTGCTGCGGGGGGACCTGCGGACGCCGCACATGGCGCATCCGGCGAGGCCCCTCGGGCTGGGCGTCGGGCCACTCATTCATGCGGAACAGTCTGCCGTTCCGCCCGGCCGGCCCGACAGGGCGGGTGGGGAATCGGGTCGGCGCTGTTGCCAAGCTGATGCAAAGCGGACGGCGTCGCGACCGGCCCGGGGGCCGGGCATAAGGTAGAGGGCATGACAGATCAGGGCGACATCCCGGGCAAGCCCACCTCGGCGTCCCGCACCACCCTCAGCCACATCATGACCAGCCACGACACCAACCTTCTGGGGACGGTGCACGGCGGCGTGATCATGAAGCTGGTGGACGACGTGGCGGGCGCGGTCGCGGGCCGGCACTCGGGCGGTCCCGCCGTCACCGCCTCCATGGACGAGATGGCCTTCCTGGAGCCGGTCAGGATCGGCGATCTGCTGCATGTGAAGGCCCAGGTCAACTGGACCGGCCGGTCCTCCATGGAGGTCGGCGTCCGGGTCATGGCCGAGCGCTGGAACGAGTCCACGCCCGCGACCCAGGTCGGCTCCGCCTACCTCGTCTTCGCGGCCGTCGACGCGGACGGCAAGCCCCGGCGGGTCCCGCCGGTCATCCCGGAGACGGAGCAGGACAAGCGCCGCTACCAGGAGGCCCAGATCCGCCGCACCCACCGCCTGGCCCGCCGCCGCGCGATCATGGACCTCCGCGAACGCCGCGCGGCCGAGGGCTACCCGGACTGACCGGCCCCGGCCCGAGTACCCGGCGAACCGAGCCACAAAATCACGGGCATGTCACCTGGTCGCCGGTGACCGCGTCGAACGGGCCCTTCTGGGTCTCCCGTGCCCGCACCGGTGTGACGCCCCGGTAGTCCGCGCCCACCGTCACCCGCAGGGTGCCGCCCTGGCCCTGTACGGGGCGCAGTTCGGCGCCCGGGAGGGCGGCGGCCAGGGACTTCGCCGAGCGGTCCCAGCCCGGGTCGTACTCGATGAGGGTGCGCGGGTGGGCCCGGTTCGGTCCGGCGGTCCTCGGGGCGCGGGTCGTGTCGAAGCCGGTGCCCCGCAGCGCCGCGTCGACCCGGCCGCCGAGCCCGTCCGTGCGGGTGCCGTTGTAGACCTGGACCCGGATCGTCCGGGGCGCGACGTCCACGTCGACGGGGCGCGGCCCCTGGGTGGCGGGTGGCCGGGCCGGGGCGAGGGGCCGGTCCTCGCGCAGCGACTGGAACAGTTTCTGCGCCTTCGCCGCGTCCCACTTCACGGTCGAGCCGATGCCCTTCACGGGGTAGCTCATGTCGCCGAGGGGCACGGACACGAATTCCGACGACGCCGGTGTGAAGCCCCGCATCGCCTTGGCCAGGGCCAGCATCTGTTCCGTACCGAAGCCCTCGTCGGCCCGCACGGAGCTCAGCGTGGTCGCCGCGACCTGGCGGAACCGCACCGGGTTGAGCAGGACGCCGCTGCTGGTGATGCGGTCGATGAGCGCGGCCAGGAACCTCTGCTGGCGCTGCATGCGCCCGATGTCGGCCGCTCCGTCGACGTGGCGGGCGCGCACGTACTGGAGTGCCTGCCCGCCGTCGAGCTCGTGCGGTCCGGCGGCGAGGTCGAGCCCGGTGTAGGAGTCCTTGAGCGGCTTGGCGGTGCAGATCCGCACGCCGCCGACCGCGTCGACCGTCTTCATGAAGCTGGTGAAGTCGACCTCCAGGTAGTGGTCGATCTTCACGCCGGTCATCGACTCGACGGTCCGTACGGTCAGTGCGGGCCCGCCCTCGGCGTAGGCGGCGTTCAGCTTCACCGGGTGCGCGTCGTGGTGGCGGCCGGTGGTGAGGTCGGTGTGCGCGGGCATCTCGGCGTACGAGTCGCGGGGGAGCGACACCACGCTCGCCCGCTCGCGGTCCTCGGAGATGTGGACGAGCAGGACGGTGTCCGTGCAGTGGCAGGGGGCGCCGCCGAGCCGGTACTTCCGGCGTTCCTCCTCGGTGATCCGGTCGCGGCCGTCGGTGCCGACGACCAGGACGTTCATCCCGTGTCCGGCCTGGGGGCGGTTCTTCATGTCCTTGAAGGGGTCGACGCGGGTGATGCCGGTGTCGAGGCCGGTCACCACCGCGTGCCCGATGCCTCCGGCGGCGAGCACCACCACCGAGAGCGTGGTCGCCATCCGCATTCCCCACCGGGGCCGTCTGGGGCGGCGCCGCCGGCGGACCGGTGCGGGGCGGGCCGGGAGCCGAGGCGGACGGGGCGTGCGGGGCGGTGTGGGCACCGGGGGACACCTCCGCGGTGGGACAGGGGGGACCGTGAGCACCGTAGGCCCATACGATCAGCGCCACACCGCATCGGGACCGGAGGCGCGCGTTCGTGTCCCCCGTTCGCGGTAACGTGGCGGACGATGAACGCCACGCCCCCTGTCTCCGTGATCATGCCGGTCCTCAACGAGGAGCGGCATCTGCGCAACTCGGTCCGCCACATCCTCGAGCAGGAGTACGACGGCGAGATGGAGGTGGTGATCGCGCTCGGCCCGTCCACGGACCGCACCGACGAGATCGCCGCCGAGCTCGTCCGCGAGGACCCCCGGGTGCACACCGTGCCGAACCCGACGGGCCGCACCCCGGCCGCCCTCAACGCGGCGATCAAGGCTTCCCGCCATCCGATCGTGGTCCGCGTCGACGGTCACGGCATGCTGTCGCCGAACTACATCGCGACCGCCGTCCGTCTCCTGGAGGAGACGGGCGCGCAGAACGTGGGCGGCATCATGCACGCCGAGGGCGAGAACGCCTGGGAGGACGCGGTCGCCGCCGCGATGACCTCCCGGATCGGTGTGGGCAACGCGTCCTTCCACACGGGCGGCGCGGCGGGCCCGGCCGAGACGGTCTATCTGGGCGTGTTCCGCCGGGAGGCCCTGGAGCAGCAGGGCGGCTACAACGAGGAGTTCATCCGCGCCCAGGACTGGGAGCTGAACTTCCGCATCCGCGAGGCGGGCGGTCTGATCTGGTTCTCGCCGGAGCTGCGCGTGCGGTACCGGCCGCGGCCGAGCGTCCGCGCGCTGGCGAAGCAGTACAAGGACTACGGCCGCTGGCGGCACGTGGTGGCCCGCTACCACGAGGGTTCGATCAACCTGCGCTATCTGGCGCCGCCGGTCGCGGTCTGCGCGATCGCCGCAGGCGTCGTGGTGGGGGCCACCCTCACCCCGCTCGGCCTGCTGGTCCCGGCCGGCTATCTGGCCGCCATCACCCTGGGCTCCGTCCCGGCGGGCAAGGGCCTGTCCCTGAAGGCGCGGCTGCAGATCCCGGTGGCCCTGGCGACCATGCACATGTCGTGGGGCTTCGGCTTCCTCACCAGCCCCCGCTCCCTGGCCCGGAAGGTCATCGCGAGCAGGCGCGAGGCGGTCACGGCGTAGCGGCCGGAGACGTTCGTCGTACGACGGTGGCCGGGCCCCTCCCTGGGGCCCGGCCACCGTCGTACGCCACCGCCGTGTCCCGGCGCCGGTCAGCGGGTCAGCTCTTGCCGTCCCAGCGGTAGACCGAGTAGACGTCCATGCAGGCGGTCTTGCTGGACGCGCCCTCGGGCAGGTCGCCCGCCTCGACCGTCGGCCGTTTGTACGTGCCGCCCTCGCGCCAGTCCGAGCCGATCACGAGCGTGATGTCCGACACCTTGGCGTCCGGGCGGACCGCCGTGGCCGGCAGGCCGAGCGAGGTGGCCACGGACAGGGCGTTCGCCTTGCCCTGGTCGCCGGCGCTCTTGGGGTAGAGGACCACGCTGTCCTTGCGCGGCTGGGCGTCCCGGGAGGCGTCGGCCCGGGTGAAGCCCTTGCCCTTCAGCTTCTCGGCGATCGAACCGGCCCGGCCCTCGGCGGGTGCCTGGCCGTCGCCGGCGGTGCCGTTGACGACCGTGACCGGGAAGGAGCCGGGCGCCTCGGCGGTCGCCGACGGCTTCGCGGAGGCGCTCGGCTTGGGCTTGGCGTCGGCCGGGTCGCCGTTCTTGTCGAAGGCGACGTCCTCGCGGAGCATCGACCACATCTTGTCGGCCGAGGACGGGACCATCTGGAGCCACGCCCTCGGGTTGCCCGGGTAGGGCTGCGTCGGCACGGTGGCCGTCGTGAGCCGGTCCAGCTTCACGTTCTTCAATTGCATCGACAGGTCGAAGAGCCGCTTCACCGACTTGATCTCGTCGGAGACGACCAGTGCCCGGGTGGCGGCGTCCGCGAGGCCCATGAGCCGGCCGGTGTCGGTCCAGGCGTTCTGCTCCTGGAGCTTCTTCATCATGCCGTTCATGTACATGTGCTGGGCCTTGGCGCGGTTCTGGTCGCTGCCGAACGCGTGCCGGGTGCGCAGCCACTGGAGGGCCTGCTCGCCCTTGACCTCGGTGGTGCCCTTGGGCAGCTTCAGGCCGGAGCCGCCCTTCTGGTCCCGGGTCGACTTGTCGTGGACGCCGGTGGTGACGCAGACCGGGACGCCGCCGACCTCGTCGGCCATCGCCACCACGCCCGCGAAGTCGATCATCATCCAGTGGTCGATGTAGACCCCGGTGAGCGTCTCCCAGGTGGTCAGGGTGCAGCCGGGGCCGCCGCGGCTCAGCGTCTCGTTGATGGGCCGGTTGGTGGTGGCCGGGTAGGTCTGCCCGCCGTCCGTGCACTTGGGGATGGGGACGACCGTGTCGCGCGGGATGGAGATGATCGAGGCGTTCTTGCGGTCCGCCGAGACGTGCAGCAGCATCTGCACGTCGGCGAGCGGCTTGCGGTCCCGCTGGTCCTTGCCGCCGCCGAGGGCGACGTTCTTGTCGTCCTTGCGGCTGTCGGAGCCGATGAGGAGGATGTTGAGCGGGGTGTCGCCCAGCGCGTTCGGCTTGGCCTTCTCCACGCCGCTGTCGCCGCCCGCGCGGCTGCCGCCGCGGAGGTTGTCGTTGAGTTTCTTGTAGTACAGGTATCCGGCGCCCGCCGTGCCGAGTATCAGCAGCGACAGCGTCGCGGCCACCCAGCGCAGCACCTTGCGCTTGCCCGCTTTCCTGGCCCGCCGGCGCGGCCCGCTCCGGCGGTGGCCCCGGCGGGTGCCGGCGTCGCCGTCGCCCCCTCCGCGACCGCCTCCGTCGGCGCCGTGACCGGCTCCCTGACCGGCCTCCTGACCGGAGTCGCCGCCGTCGCCGGCGGCGGTCCCGTCGTCGAAGGAGCCGCCCCGCGCGCGGCGCGAGCGGGGCACGGTGCGGCCCGGGCGTCCGCCCGGACCGGTGTCGCCGGCCCTGTCCTCGTAGAGACTCTCGTCCCAGCCCAAGTCGCGGGGGTGCGTGACGCGTTCCCGCGTCCCCTCCCCACCCACGCCGTTCTGTCCCACCCCTGGTCTCCTCGTCACTCAGGTGCGCCCCAAGTCCCGGCTCCGCCGGGTCACTTGGCGCACACCTGCTTGTCTGCCGTCTGCGCACCCTCCGGCGCCTTCGCCGGACCGGTGAGGGGCACCCCCGCGCCCTTGAAGTCCGCGCCGAGGACGAGCGTCATGGGCTCGCGCTCCCCGGCGTCCTGCGTGCCCGGCCGGAGAGCCGAGGCGGGCAGGCCCATCAGGTCCGCGAGCTTGCGGGCCTGGTCGGCTTGGTTCGGTGCGTACGTCAGTGTGGTCTTCGCCGCCTTCTCGGGGGCGTTGCTCTTGTTGGTGGACCGCGTCACACCGTGCTCGTTCTGCAGCCAGTCGATGGTCTTCTGCGCCGCGCCCGTGAGGCCGCTGCCGTTGTAGACGTCGACGCGGACCTCGCGGGCGGTGGAGCGCGCGCCCTTCAGGAGCGCCGCCTGGGCGTCGGCCTGGGCGTTCTTGGCGTCCTGCTCCTTCTTCTTCACCTCGGTGAGCGAGGTGTCGGACTTCATCATGGCGAAGAGCCGCGGTGCCTCGGCCGGGTCGGGGACGACCGTGACCGGGGTGGGCTCGGCCGGGTTGTCGATGACCGGCATGGTCAGGAAGGTGATGTTCTTGGTGTCGATCCGGGTCAGCTCCATGGCCAGGGACTTGAGCTTCGAGATGCTCCCTATCCCGGTGTCGACCGTGAGGGCGTTGGTCGCGGCCTCGGCGAGGTCGTAGAGCTTGCTCGGCGAGGTCAGGGTGTCGTCCGACTTCATCTGCCGGATCATCGAGCTCAGGAACTGCTGCTGGATCTTCATGCGGTCGAGGTCGCTCTTGTTGCCGAAGCTGGAGCGGGTGCGGACGAAGGCGAGGGCCTGCTCGCCCATGATCGTCGACTCGCCCTTGGGCAGCTTCAGATGCGACTTCGGGTCGTCGATCGGCCGCTCGACGCAGACCTTCACACCGCCCACGGCCGTCGTCATCTCCTTGACGGCGTTGAAGTCGGCCATCATGAAGTGGTCGACGGTCAGGCCGGTGATCTCCTTGACCGTGCGCATGGTGCAGCCGGGGTCACGGCCGGACTGGCCGAGGCTCGTGTTGAAGCGGACCCCGGACTGGGCGGGGATGGTCTTGACCGTGCCGTCGGGCTGCTTGGTCTCGCACTCCGGGATGTCGGTCATCAGGTCGCGCGGGATGGACATCGCCGTGGCGTTCGTCCGGTCCTTGGAGACGTGGAAGAGGATCGTGGTGTCGGCATGGCCGGGACTGTTCTTGTCTCCGTAGCCGCTGTTGCCCTCACCGGTCCGCTTGTCGGTGCCGATGAGAAGGATGTTGAAGGCGGCGTCCTTCTTGAAGCCGCCGTCGCTGCCGCCCGCGATCTCGATGGTGTTGATGTTGTTGTCGAAGTGCTCGTAGAGCGCGTACGCGCCGGCGGCGCCGCCCACGAGCACGAAGGCCATGGTGCCGCCGGTCCACATCAGGACCTTCTTCTTGCGGGACTTCGCCGGCTTCCGCTTGCGGCGGCTCGGCTGGCCGGGCCGTTCACCGGGCTCGGCGGCCCGGCGGCGGCGCTGCCCGGGGACGGGCGGGATCGTCTCGGTGAGGCGGTCCTGCGCTCCGCGGTCCTGCGTGCCACGATCCCGCGTTCCCCGGCCCTGCGCTCTGCGGGTCGGCGGGGGGACGGTGCCGGGCGTGCCGGGGCGCGAAGCGGACGGGGTGTGCGGCGACTGCCCAGCGGAGTGGTCCAGTCGCAGTTCGTAGTTGCCGGTCTGCGGGTTGAGCACCCACTGGTCGGCGGGGTCGATCTCGTCCGCCCGTCCACGGCTGTGCGCGTCCACGGTTACTTGAGTCCTCCGTCGGTGCCACGCGAGGCGCCTCCCCCTCGGGCGCTCGGTCGTTCGATCCATAGAGTGCGCGACCACGTGGTCGGGTGCACCGGATCGCGTCACACTATCCGCCCAGTTCAGCGTGGGGCGACGTCCGTGACAAATTCCACGCCCCTTACAACCGGGCAATTTGCTCAAACCTCATGCACTTCCACCCTCCCCTTGGTCACGCCTTTACGAATCGCGCCCCGCACGCCTCACCGGCACACCCCCTCCGCCGCGTTCCGTCCCGGGTAGGAGGGCGCCACCGACGCGTTCGGACCGTCCGCCTCCGGCTTCCCGGTGCCGCCCGGCCGGACGGTCACCGGCCGGTCGGCCCGGATCCGGGCGAAGAGTTCGTTCGCATCGGGCTGCACCAGTTCGTCCCGGTTCGCGTTGTACGTGTACGGGCGCCGCGGCACCGTGAGGAACTGCACCTTCTCGGTCGGGATCGCCCGCATCGACCGCGCCAGGTCGTACAGGTCCCGCATCGAGTCGAGACCGGGATCGGTCGTGATCGACTTGGTGGCCGCGTCCAGGACCGGATAGAGCCGGGTCGGGTTGAGCAGCACGCCGTCGCTCTGCACCTTGTTGACCAGGGCGCCGAGGAACTGCTGCTGGCGGTCCATCCGCTCGGTGTCGCTGCCGTTGCCGAGCGACTTGCGGGCGCGGACGAAGCCCAGCGCCTGTTCCCCGCGGAGCGTCTGGCGCCCGGCCGGCAGCTTCAGATGGGCGTCGGCGTCGTCGATCGGCTCGTCGAGGCAGATCTCCACCCCGTCCACGGCGTCGACCATCTTCTTGAAGCCCTGGAAGTCGATCACCATGTGGTGGTCGATCCGGATGCCGGTCAGCTTCTCGAGGGTGCGGATCGTGCACGCCGTACCGCCGAACTCGAACGCGAAGTTGAACTGGGCGAATATGGCGGGGCCGCGCGTCCCGTCCGGCTTCGTGCAGCTCGGGATGCGCACCATCAGGTCGCGCGGGATCGACACCGCCGTCGCGCTCGCACCGCGCGCCGAGAGGTGCAGCAGGATCGTGGTGTCCGAGCGCTGGGTGCCCTTGTCCCGCCCGTACTCCCGGTTGCCCGCGCCCGCGCGCGTGTCGGAGCCGATCAGCAGGATGTTCCGCGCCGCGTTGACCGCCGCCGACGGCCGCTCCTTCTCGTACTTGAGGAGTTCCGCGGCGGCGGTGGTGTCGGTGGTGATGTTGCCGTCGAGCTTGCGGTAGAGCCACCAGCCGGTGCCGGCCGCGGCGAGCACCACGACCGCCGCGCCGAGAGCGGTCCAGCGCAGCCAGTGCCGCTCGCGTCCGCCTTCGCCTTCGGCTCCGGCCTCCGCGGGCGTGTCTGCGCTGTCCGTCACGTCTGGGTCCGTCCCTCGATGGCGTCTTCGGGCGCCGGCCGGCCGTCGTCGCTGAAGGAGACGGCCGATCCGGGCGCGTGGTTCTGCGGAAGGCGTCGGTACCCCCCGGCCGATCATGTACCGGAGTCGGCGCCGGAGCCCGGGGACTCGGCGCGTCGATGGGCCGTACGGGTGGCCGGGGGGTGTGAGGCGGTGCGGTGCGTGCGGGTGCGGGCGTGCGGTGCGCGGGTGGCCGGGGACGGAGGCGGGCGGCCGGGGGTGGGCGCTGGGGTCAGTCCACGAGGGTGACGGTGACCCGCTCGCTCTCCACCCGCTTGGCCAGCCCTTCCGCCCCGAGCTGGTCCAGGTGGCGGCACAGGACCACCGACGCGCCGGTCGCGAGCGGTGCGTACAGCCCGGCCGAGACGCCGGCCCAGCCGTCGTACGAGCGCCCGGTCAGCAGCCGCGCGCCCGGGCTGAGCCCCAGCTCGGCGGCGTCCGTGCGGGCGCGCTCGACGAGCTGCACGCCCGTCAGTTCCATACCGTCGACGACGAGCGCGGGCGCACCCGGATCGACCGGTACGAACGGGGCGAAACGGTCGCCCTGGCTCGGCACCTCGACCGCGTAGTCCACGTAGCCGGCGGGCGGTTCGGGGAAGCGGCGCCCCAGCGGGGCGAGGGAGAGCGCGATCCGGTCTCCCGAGCAGGCGAGGCCCGCCTCCAGGGCGTCCGGCCCGGCGACCACGTAGTCGGCGTCGGCCGGGTCGCCGCCCACCTCGGCGGTCACTCCGACGGACGCGCAGGCGAGCAGCCAGACGGCGGTCTGCCAGTGCGCGGGCAGCAGCAGCGCGAGCCGGTCGCCGGGCGAGGCGGACAGTTCGCCCTGGAGCAGGTTGGCGGTCTTCGCCACCCAATTGGCGAAGGTGGCCACCGACAATTCCACGCGTTCACCGGTGGCGTCGTCGTAGAAAGTGACCAAGGGTCGGGTCGGGTCCGCGGCGAGCGCGGATCGCAGCAGGTCGGCGGGGGTGCGGTCGCTGGCGTTCACGCGGGCTAGCGTACGCGCGGCCGCCGGCCGGGTCCTCCGTACCGGTGACCCCGTACTCCGGTCGGCCCGATGAGGCGTCAGTTTCCCTTCCCGTTCCCGCCGAGCGGAACGTTCGTCCGCTGCGGACGATCGCTCCATGCGTGTTCACCTCGCCTCCTCGATCGCCGTCACCTGTGCGGCGGCACTCGCCCTGCCGCTCACCCTCGCGACCCCGGCCCTGGGCGCGGTCACGACACCGCCCGGTGCTCGCGGGGCCGCGACCGACCCGGCCGGTCCAGCGGATCCGGCCGCCTCGGCGGACCCAGCCGCGCGGTTCGCGGGCGCGTCCGCGAGCCCGCTCCCGGCGTTCGGCAGCGCGGCGACCGGCGCCCCGGCGGCCGGTACCGCGGTGTCCGGTACCGCGGCGCCCTGGGGCGTGCCGGCGGGGGACGTCGCCGGTTCCACGCAGTCGCTGCCGCTCGAACCGCTCGCCCCCGAGTCCCGGAGCCGGGCGTTCGGGACCGCCGAACCGGTGGAGGAGCAGGGTCTCGCCCGACAGGACGTCAGGCCGTTCTCGCTGGTCGGCGTGGTCTGGGACGACGCCCAGGCCCCGCTGCACGGCACCGTGCAGGTCCGCACCCGCGCCACGGCGGACGGCGTCTGGTCCGACTGGCAGGACGTGGAGACCCACAACGACGAGCACGGCGCCGACCCCGCCACGGCCGAGGGCCGTTCGGGCGCCCTGCACGGCTCCACCGCACCGCTGTGGGTCGGCGACTCGGACGGGGTCGAGGTCCGCGTACGCCCGGAGGAGCACGCCGCGGAGGTGCCGCTCCCGGCCGGTCTGCGCCTCGAACTGGTCGACCCCGGACCGGACCCGGCCGCCGAGGCCCCGCAGAGCCGGGCCCTCGCCCCGGCGGCCGCTGCCGAGGCCCTGCCCGCGCTCACCCGCGCCCAGACCCTCGCCGCGCTGCCGGACGCCGCGCCCGCCGCTCCCGCCGCGAAGCCGTACATCGGCCCCCGGCCGAAGATCATCACCCGCAAGGGCTGGGGCGCGGACGAGAAGATCCGCGAGAAGGGCTTCGTCTACACCAAGACGATCAAGGCGGCCTTCGTCCACCACAGCGCCACCGGCAACAACTACACCTGCAAGCAGGCCCCCTCCATCCTGCGCGGCATCTACCGCTACCACGTGAAGAGCAGCGGCTGGCGGGACTTCGGCTACAACTTCGCCGTCGACAAGTGCGGAAACATCTACGAGGGCCGCGCGGGCGGCGTCGCCAAGCCCGTGCTCGGCGCCCACACCCTCGGCTTCAACACCAACAGCATGGGCATCGCGGTCCTCGGCTCCTACGGCAGCACCAACCCGCCGGCCGCCGTCGTCACCGCCATCGCACGGCTGACCGCGTGGAAGCTGGGGCTGCACGGGGTGAATCCGAAGGGCAAGACGTATCTCACCTCGGGAGGCGGAAACCTCTACAAGAAGGGCAAGAAGGTCAAGTTCAACGCCATCGCCGGACACCGCGACGGCTTCGCCACCGAGTGCCCGGGCGGGCGCCTCTACGGCAAGCTCGGCACCGCCCGTAGCACCTCGGCGAAGTACCAGGGAAGGCGCTGATGGGGTCGGGGACTCAACCATCTGCATAAACTGACCGGTCATATCGTACGGACGGCGCGCGAAGCACCACCCCGGCGACGAGACCGGACCCGAACAGGAAGCAGAGACGACAGGTGACCGAAGCGATTCTCCTGGTCGGTGGCAAAGGCACCCGGCTGCGTCCCCTGACGGTCAACACGCCCAAACCGATGGTCCCCGCGGCCGGCGTGCCCTTCCTGACGCATCAGTTGGCCCGGGCCCGGGCGGCCGGCGTGGACCACATCGTCCTCGCCACCTCCTACCTCGCGGAGGTCTTCGAACCGCACTTCGGGGACGGCTCGGCGCTCGGCCTCAGCATCGAGTACGTCACCGAGGAGGAGCCCCTCGGCACCGGCGGCGCGATCCGCAACGTCGCCTCCCGGCTGCGGTCGGGGCCCGAGGACCCGGTCCTCATCTTCAACGGCGACATCCTCACCGGCCTCGACATCGGCGCCCTCGTCGCCACCCACCAGTCCTCCGGCGCGGACGTCTCCCTCCACCTCACCCGGGTCGAGGACCCCCGGGCCTTCGGACTCGTCCCGACGGACGAGACCGGGCGCGTCACGGCCTTCCTGGAGAAGCCGCAGACGCCCGAGGAGATCGTCACCGACCAGATCAACGCCGGGGCGTACGTCTTCCGCCGCTCGGTCATCGACACGATCCCGACCGGCCGCCCGGTCTCCGTCGAACGCGAGACCTTCCCCGAGCTGCTGGCCTCCGGCGCGCACCTCCAGGGCATGGTCGACTCCACGTACTGGCTCGACCTCGGCACCCCGCACGCCTTCGTCCGCGGCTCCGCCGACCTCGTCCTCGGCCGCGCCCCGTCCCCGGCGGTCCCGGGCCGCTGCGGCGACCGCCTGATCCTGGACACGGCCACGGTCGCCCCCGACGCCAAGCTGACCGGCGGCACGGTCATCGGCCCCGGCGCCGTCATCGGCTCCGGCGCCCGCATCACCGGCTCCACGGTCCTGGCCGACGCCGTCGTCGAACCCGGCGCCGTCATCACCGACTCCCTCATCGGCACGGCCGCCCGCATCGGCGCGCGTACGGTCCTGACGGGGGCGGTCATCGGCGACGGGGCGGACGTGGGCGCGGACAACGAGCTGCGGGACGGCATCCGCGTCTGGTGCGAAGCCAAACTCCCCCCCGCCGCAGTCCGCTTCTCCTCCGACCAGTAGCCCCACCCGCTGCCCGCCGTCGTGGGCCTTCGCTCCCCTGGGATGCGGCGGCCCTCCCCAACGGCGCTGCGCACCGCCGCCGCCCGGGCCGGCGCCCGCCCGGTACCTCCGCCGCGGGCCTTCGCCCCACTCCGTTGTGGGCATTCGTTCCGCTGGGGCGGAACGGGTGGGCACAACGGAACGGTGCCCTTTGCCGGGCCTAGGCTCCTGGTGCTTTGACCCGCACCCCTGGTGCGGCACCGTCGTGGTGCGGGCAGGTGCAGGTGCGGAACGCGCCCGCAAGGGCGCCGTCCCGTGTGCCCACCCGTCCCGCCCTGCGGGACGATTGCCCACACGGGCGGGGCATAGGGCCACGCGGGCGGGGGCGGCGGGCCGCACGGGCGGGGCGCCAGCCCAGCGGGGCGCTGTCTCAGCGGCGCGGCGGCCCGCACCACGACGGCGCCGCCCCCCCCCCGTGAGGGGGACGTCACACCGGGGCCCCATCGGGGGCGGGGCGGATAGGCTCGGCGGCATGGCCGGCCGTTTCGCCCCCCGCACCCCCACCACGCGCACCACCATCCGCGGCGGCCACATCCCCGTACCCCACACCCGCACCCACGCCCACGCCCACGCCGACGACCTCGACCTCGACCTCGGCCTCACGCTCGGCCCCCTGCGCCGCGGCCCCGCCGACCCCACGTTCCGGGCCACGCCCGACGGCTCCGTCTGGCGGGCCAGCCGCACCCCGGACGGCCCCGGGACCCTGCGGGTCCGGCTCCGGGGCGGCACGGCGCAGGCCGAGGCGTGGGGCCCCGGCGGCCCCTGGCTCCTCGACCGGCTCCCCGCACTGCTCGGCGCCGACGACGACCCCACCGCCTTCGTGCCCCGCCACAAGTTCCTCGCCCTGACCCACCGCGCCCGCCGCGGCCTGCGCCTCACCCGCACCGGCCTCGTACTGGAGTCGCTGATCCCGTCGATCCTGGAGCAGAAGGTCACGACGCACGAGGCGTACGCCGCCTGGCGGCTGCTCGTACGGAAGTACGGCGAGCCCGCCCCCGGCCCCGCCCCGGACGGCATGCACGTGATGCCCGACGCCCGCACGTGGGCGATGATCCCGTCCTGGGAGTGGCACCGCGCGAACGTCGACGGCAAGCGCTCCGCCACGATCGTGCGCGCCGCCCGGGTGGCGGCCCGCCTGGAGGAGGCCGCCCACATGGCGCCGGCCGACGCCCGCCGGCGCCTCGAACTGATCCCCGGCATCGGCCCCTGGACCTCCGCCGAGACGATCCAGCGCAGCAACGGCGCCCCGGACGAGGTCACGACCGGCGACCTCCACCTCCCCGGCATCGTCGGCTGGGCCCTCGCCGGCGACCGCACCGCCGACGACGCGGCGATGCTGGAGCTGCTCGCCCCCTACGAGGGCCAGCGCCACCGGGCCGCCCGCCTGATCCTGCTCAGCGGCCGGGTCCCGCCCCGCCGGGCGCCCCGGATGACGCCCGGCGACATCAGGTCCATCTGAGGGCCGGGGTCACGGCGTCACCGCACCTCGATGAACGCCCCCGCCTCCCGCGCCGCCCGCTCCTTCGGCGGCGCGGCCGGCCGGCCGACGGCCACCGCGCCCATCGGGTCCCAGTCCCCGGGCAGCCCGAGCACGTCCCGTACGACGTCACGGCAGAACATCGTCGAGGACACCCACGCCGAGCCGAGCCGTTCCCCGGCCAGCGCCACCAGCAGGTTCTGCACGCCCGCGCCCGCCGCCACCACGAACATCTCGCGCTCGGCGGCGTCCCGGCGCGGGTCCCCGTAGTGGTGGGCGCCGTCCATGACCAGGCAGGGCACGATCAGATACGGCGCCTTGCGCAGGACATCGCCGCGCCGAATCCGCTTGGCGATGGACTCCTCGGACTTCCCGTCCGTCCGCAGGTCCGCGATCCACGCGTCCCGCATCGCGTCCAGCAGCCGCAGCCGCGCCTCCGCCGACTCCAGGAGCACGAAGCGCCACGGCGTGGTGTGGTGCGGGGCGGGCGCCGTGACGGCGGCGGCCACCGCGCGCCGTACCGCGCCGGGATCGACCGGGTCGTCGGTGAACTCCCGTACGGTGCGCCGCATCGTCACCGCCTCCCGGACCGCCTCCGACGTCCCGAGCCGGAACATGTCGTCGGCCGCGTCGCGTACGAGGGCCCGGGCACCCGGCTCCTCGTCGCCGGCGACGACGTGCGGCAGCCCGCGGACGACGGCGACCGGCCGGCCGGCCGCCTTGCCCTTCACCAGGTCGCCGGCGGCGGCGAGTTCGTCGGCGGTGGCGACGACGGTGACGTTCAGCTCGTTGCCGTGGGAGTCGGTCCCGCCCCGCAGGTCGTCGAGGACCCGCACGCCCGCGGCGCCGATGGCCACGTCGGTGAGGCCGTTGCGCCAGGGGCGCCCGAAGGTGTCGGTGACGACCACCCCGACCTCGACCCCGAGCGTCTCACGCAGCCCGTCGCGGATCCGGCGGGCCGAGGCGTCCGGGTCCTCGGGCAGCAACAGCACGGTGCCGGTGGGGGTGTTGGAGGCGTCGACCCCGGCGGCGGCCATGACGAGACCCTGCCGGTTCTCGACGATTCGCAGCGGCCCGCGCCGGGCCACCACGCGTACGGTCTCGGCGTCGATCGCCGCCTCGCGGTCGTCGGCGGCGATCACCCGCCCCTCCGCCTTGCTCACGATCTTCGAGGTGACGAGCAGCACGTCCCCGTCGACGAGCTCCGGCGCCGCGGAGGCGATCAGCTTCCCGAGGTCGTCCCCCGGCCCGACCTCGGGTATCCCGGAGAGCGCCCACACCTCGAACCGCCCCGCCCCCTCCCCGGCCCGGCCCCCGACTCCGTCCCCGGCCCGGGTCCCGTTCCCGGCCCCGGCTCCCCGAGCGGCCCCCGCCCCCGCCCCCGTCACGCGCCCGCTCCGCCGGCCTCGCCGCCCTCGGCCGCCGCGCCCGCCTCGGCCGCCAGGGCCAGCGCCTCGCGGGCCATCGCGGCCGTCGCGTCCAGGTCGGTCATCATCAGCGGCACCGCGCGGCAGCGGATGCCCGCCGCCTCGACGTCCGCGACCGCGCCCGCGTCGACCGTGTCGACGAGCCAGCCGTCGAGGAGCTCGGAGCCGTAGTGTCGGGCGACGGCCGCCGCCGTGGCCTCGACGCCGACGGCCGCGAGGACCTTGTCGGCCATGCCCCGCACCGGCGCGTCGCCGACGATGGGGGAGAGCCCGACGACCGGCGCGGACGCGGCGGCGACGGCCTCGCGGATGCCGGGGACGGCGAGGATCGTGCCGACGGACACGACCGGGTTGGACGGCGGGAAGAGGATGACGTCGGCCTCGGCGATCGCCTCCAGGACGCCCGGCGCGGGCTTCGCCTGCTCCGCGCCGACCGGTACGACGGCCCGCGCGTCCACGGAGGCGCGCAGCTTCACCCAGTACTCCTGGAAGTGCACGGCCCGCTGTTCGCCGTCCACGTCGATCGCCACGTGCGTCTCGACGCGGTCGTCGGACATCGGGATCAGCCGGACGCCGGGCCGCCAGCGGTCGCAGAGCGCCTCGGTGACGGCGCTGAGCGGGTAGCCGGCGCCCAGCATCTGGGTGCGGACGATGTGCGTGGCGAAGTCGCGGTCACCGAGGCCGAACCACTCGGGCCCGACCCCGTACGCGGCCAGCTCCTCCTTGACGGTGAAGGACTCGTCCTCGCGGCCCCAGCCCTGTTCCTCGTTGATGCCACCGCCGAGGGTGTACATCACGGTGTCGAGGTCGGGGCAGACCTTGAGGCCGAAGAGATGGATGTCGTCACCGGTGTTGCCGATGACCGTGATCTCCGCGTCGGGCGCGGCCTGCTTGAGGCCGCGAAGGAAGCGGGCACCACCGATGCCACCGGCCAGAACCACAATGCGCATGCGGTGCAGTCTGTCAGGCGGGTACGACTCCGGGGGCGGCCGGGGCGGAGGCGGCGCCCGCGGTCACCGTGCCCGACGCGCACTGCTCGCGTACCGACTCGTGCATCGGCATCTCGGTGAGCCCCGGGTAGTAGACGTGCAGGCTGACGGCCGGCTCCAGGGAGTCGTTGACGACCTCGTGGACGTATCCGGGGGCGAAGACCTGCTGGGTGCCGGGCGTGAGCGTCCGGGCGCCCCGCCTCGTACGCTCCGTCAGTTCGCCTTCCAGGACCGTCACCACGCCGGAGGACGGGCCGTGGTCGTGGTTTCCGCTGCCCTGGCCGGGCAGCCAGGAGAGCAGCCAGACCTCGTAGCCGGGGCCGGTGCGCAGCCGGTGGTACCAGCGGGTGGTGGCGTCGTACTCGACGTAGGGGGCCCACAGGGCGCGGTCGGCGGCGATCTCGCGGGCGAGACCGACGAACTCGGCCACGGTGGCGGGGTGCTCGCGGGCGGGCTGCAGGAGGTGCGGGACCTCAAGGATGTCGCCGGCGATCTGAAGGTCGCTGTCCATGTTCATGGTGCGGTGGTTCCTCGGCAGGAGTGCTGGGGTGTCGCAGAGCAAGGGCGGGGCAGAAGGGCGGGGCAGGTGATGCGAGGTGGTGCGACGAGAGCGTCGCGACGGCCGTGGGAGGGCCAGGGTGGGAAGCCGGAGCGCAGGGAGAAGGGCGCGCGTCAACAGCCGGGACAGCAACAGCAACAGCGCGCCTGGACAGCGCGGCGGAACCCACGGGCGTGGGTCGCGGAGAGCGCTGTGGTCGCTGGCATGCCACCAAAGTGGCGGGACGGACACCCGACTGTCAACTCAATGCCCGATATGGGGGCAATGTTTCACCTCATCCGGTTACTGTGCCCGGAGAAAGGTTTGTGCACCGCGCGACCAGGAGACATGGCGCAGCATCCGCGCCCGTAAACGCGGCGAGGGCTCCGTGATCAGACTGTGATCCGGATCGCTTCCGTGGCTGGATCGCAACAAGATCCACGTCTCGGGCGTCCTCCCTCAGGGGCGCGGTGGCGCACCCAAGCCAGTGGCATGTGTCAGGTTTTTGGTGATTTGAACACTTTCCGCATAGGCTTGGTTCCGCAGAGTGAATACGGGGCCCAATAGCAGATCTCGGCTTGACTCGCACAGAGCACGAACTTGTAATTTCACTCGTGTCGTTCGGCCGGTTCGATCGGTAACCGGCGACGGCAACATCACGGGGACGCAAAGACGGACGAGGGGCGCACATGACCGAGTTGTTCCAGGAACTGCTGGTCGAGGACGCGGGCGAGGAACTCGGCTGGCAGGAGCGCGCACTGTGCGCCCAGACCGACCCCGAGTCCTTCTTCCCCGAGAAGGGCGGCTCGACCCGCGAGGCCAAGAAGGTCTGCCTCGCCTGCGAGGTCCGCTCCGAATGCCTCGAATACGCGCTGCAGAACGACGAGCGCTTCGGTATCTGGGGCGGCCTGTCCGAGCGGGAGCGCCGCCGCCTCAAGAAGGCCGCCGTCTGAATCCGGCCATCCGCCGGGCCCGTACGCGGGAGCGCGTACACCCGGACACAAAGCCGCACACAACGAACGGTCCGCATCCTGTGCTCTGTCCACAGGCGGCGGACCGTTCTGCTGCCAGCCGTTAGTGTGGGCCTCCGTCCGAGACGCACCCACGCCCCCCGCGGGCGACCCCGGCCGGAGGGCCCGTAGCTCGATGTCCTCAACTCCTGAGTTTCCGCGACACGTCGTCACCGCCGTGCTCGTCGCCCACGACGGCGCCCGCTGGCTGCCGGACGCCCTCGCCGGGCTTCTCGCCCAGGAGCGCCCCGTCCAGAACGCCGTCGCCGCCGACACCGGCAGCGCCGACGACTCCGCGCGGCTCCTCGCCGACGCCCTCGGCGACGACCGTGTCCTGCACCTCGCCCGCCGCACCGGATTCGGCGCCGCCGTCGAGGAGGCCGTCCGCACCGCGCCCGTCCTCGGCCCCGAGGACCTGCCCTATCTGAAGCGGCCCAGCGGCTGGGACCCGGTCACCCGCACCTGGCGCGACGACGCCTACGACCTGCCGGAACTCCCGCACGGCGAGCCCGTCCAGTGGCTCTGGCTGCTCCACGACGACTGCGCCCCCGAGCCCGGGGCGCTCGCCGAACTCCTGCGCGTCGCCGACTCCGACGCGTACGCCGCCGTCATCGGCCCCAAGCTGCGCGGCTGGTACGACAGGAAGCAGCTCCTCGAAGCCGGCGTCTCCATCGCCCGCAGCGGCCGCCGCTGGACCGGCCTCGACCGCCGCGAGCAGGACCAGGGACAGCACGACCAGATCCGCTCCGTCCTCTCCGTCTCCAGCGCCGGCATGCTGATCCGGCGCGACGTCTTCGAGGAACGCGGCGGCTTCGACCGCCGCCTGCCCCTCATGCGCGACGACGTCGACCTGTGCTGGCGCGCCCACGCCGCCGGCCACCGCGTCCTCGTCGCCCCCGACGCCGTGCTGCGCCACGCCGAGGCGTCCGCCCGCGAGCGCCGCACCGTCGACTGCGCCGGCCGCACCGCCGCCAACCCGCACCGCGTCGACAAGGCCGGCGCCGTCTACACGCTGCTCGCCAACACCCGCGGCGCCGCCCTGCCGTACGTCTTCCTCCGCCTCGTCCTCGGCACGCTGCTGCGCACCCTCGCCTACCTCGTCGGCAAGGCGCCCGGCCAGGCCGTCGACGAGGTCATGGGCCTGCTCGCCACCCTGCTGCGGCCCGAGAAGATCCTCGCCGCCCGCAAACGGCGCAAGAACCCCGCCGTCCCCGCGAGCGAACTGCGCTCCCTCTTCCCGGCACCCGGCGCCACCGTGCGCGCCACCGCCGAACAGCTCGCCTCCCACTTCGGCGGCTCCGACGCCGACTCCGGCGGCTCCCGCCACGGCGTGGTCGAGTCCGGACCCGGCGGCGACGACGCCGACTACCTGGAGATCGAGCAGTTCGCCCGGCTGAAGAAGATCGCCCGCAAGCCCGGGCCCGTCCTCTTCGCCCTCCTGCTCGTCGTCTCCGTCGTCGCCTGCCGCAACCTCTTCGGCGGCGGCTCCCTCGCCGGCGGCGCCCTGCTGCCCGCCCCCGACAGCGTCTCCGGCCTCTGGTCGCGCTACGCCGACGGCTGGCACGCGATCGGCACCGGCGGCACCCAGACCGCCCCGCCCTACCTCGCCGTCCTGGCCGCGCTCTCCGCGCTCTTCCTCGGCTCCACCTCCTTCGCGCTGACCCTGCTGCTCGTCTGCTCGGTCCCGCTGGCCGGCGGCACCGCCTACTTCGCCTCCCGCGGCATCGTCGAATCCCGGCTGCTGCGCGCCTGGGGCGCCATCGCCTACGCCTTCCTGCCCGCCGCCACCGGCGCCCTCGCCACCGGCCGGCTCGGCACCGCCGTCCTCGCGATCCTGCTGCCGCTCATCGCCCGTGCCGCCGTCGCCGCCCACGGCCTGCGCCACGGCGGCACCGAGCGCGGCGGCACCGAGCGCGGCGGTACCGAGCGCGGCGGCGTCGAGCGCGGAAGCTGGCGCGCCACCTGGGCGTACACCTTCCTCCTCACCTTCGCGATGGCGTTCACCCCGGTCGTCTGGCCGCTCGCCGTCGTCCTCGGCATCGGCGTGCTCGTCCTGCGCCGCGACGACATCACCGCCTACGGACTGCGCTTCCTCGCCGCCGTCGGCACCCCGCTCCTCGTCCTGGCCCCCTGGTCGCTGTCGCTCCTGACCAGCCCCTCCGCCTTCCTGCGCGAGGCCGGCCTCGACATCCGTACGGGCACGGCCTCCGCGCTCGACCTGCTCGGCACCAGCCCCGGCGGCCCCGGCACCACCGGCGGGCTCGTCCTCATCGGCCTGCTGCTCGCCGCGCTCGGCGCCCTGCTGCGCGAGGAGCGCGTCTTCGCCGTCCGCGCCGCCTGGACCGCCGCCCTCGCCGGACTCCTCTTCGCCGTCCTCACCAACGGCACCGGCGAGACGGAGACCCACTGGGCCGGACCGGCCACCCTCGTCTACGGCGCGGCCCTGCTCGCCGCCGGCATGATCGGTGCCGAAGGCGGCCGCACCCGCGTCGCCGCCCACGGCTTCGGCTGGCGCCAGCCCGTCGCCGCGCTCGTCGCGCTCGCCTGCGCCCTCGGCCCGGTCGTCGCCGCCGCCACATGGATGATCGGCGGCGCCGACGGCCCGCTCACCCGCCGCGACCCGGTCCAGGTCCCCGCCTTCGTCGCCGAGGAGAGCGGCACCCGCGACCAGGCCCGCACCCTCGTCCTCGGCGGCAGCGCGCCCGGCCAGGTGTCCTACACCCTGGTGCGCGGTTCCGGCGGCCGGCTCGGCGACGCCGAACTCGCCGCCGCCGGCGGCGGCGACCCGCGCCTCGACAAGGTCGTCGCCCACCTCGTCGCCGGCTCCGGCGCCGACCAGACCCAGGAGCTCAGCGGCTTCGCGATCCGCTACGTCCTCGTACGGGACGGGGCACCGCGCTCCATGAGCCGCGTCCTCGACGCCACCCCGGGCCTGTCCCGGCTCAGCCAGCTCGACGGCAGCGCCCTGTGGCGGGTCGACCGCGAGGTCGCGCGCATCACGATCGTCCCGGGCGGCACGAAGGCCGCGGCCACCGGACCGGCGGACGGCCCCGACCGGCCGGTCACCGTCGCCGCCGGCCCTGTGGAGGCCCACACCGACATCCCGGCCGGGCCCGCCGACCGCGTCCTGCGCCTCGCCGACCGCGCCGACGAGGGCTGGACCGCCACCCTCGACGGCAAGGAGCTCACGCCCACCACCGTCGACGGCTGGGCCCAGGGCTTCGAACTGCCCGCCACCGGCGGCCGCCTCGACCTCACCTACGAGGAGCCGTTCACCCACACCGTGTGGATCTGGACGCAGGTCGGCCTCGCCCTCGTGCTGCTCGTCCTCGCCCTGCCCGGCCGCCGCCGCGACATCGACGACGACCTGCCCGACGAGGAGCTCGCCGTGCCCGCCCCGGCCGCCGAGGGCGACGGCCGCCGCGCCCGCCGCCTGCGCGCCGCCGCGGAGGCGGAGGCCGCCGCCGAAGCCGAAGCCGCCGAGCCGGCCCCGCAGCCCGCCCCCGTACCCGTCGCCGTACCGGAGCAGCCCGGGTACGAGCCGCAGCCGGAATGGGACGGTCAGTACGCCGCCGCTCCGCAGCAGGGCTACCCACACGACCAGGACCCGTACGGGCAGCAGCCCTACGACCCCTACGCGCAGCAGCAGCCGTACCCGCAGCAGTACGACCCCCAGCAGTACCCGCAGCAGCCGTACGACCCGTACGCCCAGCAGAGCACCTACGAGGGCTACGAGCCGCAGAACGGCTACGAGCAGCAGACCGGTTACGACCAGCAGGCGTACGACCCGTACGGCTACGAGCAGCAGCAGCGTCCCGACGGGAGCAGCAACCAGTGAAGCGCACCACCCTCTCCCTGATCGCGGTCGTGACCACCCTCGCCGCCGTCACCGGCGTGGCCGCCCTGACCGCCCCCGACGGCACCGTGACCGAGACCCTCGAGGCGTCCGTCCCGCTGCCGGTCGAGCGCTCCAGCCTCCTCTGCCCGGTGCCCAGCACCTCCGAGGTGGCCGAGACCACGTACACCTCGTACACGCCCGTCTCCAAGGGCACCGCCGGTGAACGCGCCCCGTCCCAGGCCCAGTCCGCCAAGGCCGAACTGCGGCCCGCCGCCGCGGCCGGCACGCCCGGCGAGACCCCGGCGAAGAAGCCCGGGCAGCCCAAGGCGCCCGCGACCGTCACCAAGCCCGGCACCCCCGTCACCGCCGAGGCGAACGGCGCCGCCGCGCCCGCCCTGACCGGCGCGGCGAACGGCACGCTCGCCCCCGGCTGGACCGTCCAGCAGACCACCGTCGTCCCGGCCGGCGGCTCGCGCGGCCTGCTCGGCGTGAGCTGCACCGCCCCGGACACCGACTTCTGGTTCCCCGCCGCCTCCACCGGCAAGCAGCGCCAGGACTACGTCCACCTCACCAACCCCGACGACACCGCCGCCGTCGCCGACATCGAGCTGTACGGCCCCGAAGGCCCGCTCACGTCCCAGATCACCGAGGGCATCCCGGTCCCCGCGCACTCCAGCGTCCCCGTGCTGCTCTCCACCCTGACCACCGACCCCGCCACCCAGGACCTCACCGTCCACGTGACCACGCGCAGCGGTCGCGTCGGCGCGGTCGTCGGCTCGGCCGACGAGAAGCTGGGCAGCGACTGGCTGCCGGCCTCCGCCGACCCGGCCGGCACCGTCGTCCTGCCCGGCATCCCGGCCGACGCGACCTCCGTGCGGCTCGTGGCGTACGCGCCGGGCGACGACGACGCCGACCTGAAGGTCCAGTTGGTCACCCCGACCGGTGCCATCGTCCCGGCGAGCGCCGGCGCCCTGCACGTGAAGTCCGGCATGACCGCCGCCGTCGACCTGCCCGACCTCACGCGCGGCGAGCCCGGCTCGCTGCTCCTCAGCCCGTCCGACCCGAAGAAGGCCACGCCGGTCGTGGCCGCGCTGCGGGTGGTGCGCGGCAAGGGCGAGAACCAGGAGGTGGCGTTCATCCCCGCCACCGGCGCGATCGACGCGCGCGCGACCGTCGCCGACAACCGGTCCAAGGTCTCCACCCTGACGCTGACCGCCCCCGGCGCCACCGCCCAGGTACGGATCACCGCCTCGGCGGGCTCGAAGGGCGGCACCCCGGTCACCAGGAACGTCACCGTGAAGGCGGGCACCACGACCTCGCTGGCCGCCCCTCTCCCCGAGGGCCTCAAGGGCTCCTACGCCCTGACCGTCGAACGGCTCTCGGGCGGCCCCGTGCACGCCTCCCGCATGCTGGAGCTGCCGCAGGACGGCATCCCGATGTTCACGGTCCAGCCGCTGACCGACGACCGCGGCACCGTCGAGGTCCCCGAGGCACGGCAGGACCTGTCGGTCCTCGACGACTGACGGGACCGCTCTTCCCGTCCCCGTACGGCCCCTTCGCTCCCCGTACGGCCCCTTCGCTCCCCGTAGGGGCCCCCGTGGCTCCCCGTAAGGGGGCCGGGGGCTCAGTCCTGCCCGTAGCGCGGGTCGACGGACTCGGGGGAGAGGCCCAGGAGGTCCGCCACCTGCTCCACGACCACCTCGTGGACCAGCAGGGCCCGCTCGTCGCGGCTCTTCGAGCGGATCTCGACCGGGCGGCGGTAGACCACGACCCGGGCCGGCTCGTTCTTCTCCGCCGGCGTCGAGCCGCCGAGCGGCACCGTCTCGCTCGTCACCGCCGGCGGGACCTCCATGACCATGAACTCGACGTCGGCGAGCTGCGGCCAGCGCCGCTCCAGGCGCTCCACCGAATCCAGGACCAGATCGCGGAAGGTGTCCGCCCGGCTCGCGGACAGCGGGACCTGGGGTGGGGCGACCGGCCCCCGCATGCCCCGGCCGTGCCGGTCACGGCGCCGCACGCGCGGCGCGGGAGTCTCCATGCTGTCGGTGGTGTCGGTCACTGACGCAGCGTAACTCTCCCCGGTGTTCCACGACCGGTCCGCGAAGCCGTTCCCCGGCGCGCGCGGCCGCCGCCGCTGTCGGAAACCGATCGTTCCGGCCGGTGAACGGCTCTCATTCCGCAGCTCCGGCGATCGGCCATCTGGCTGTGGTTGACCGGATTTCTCCCTGTCACTGTCCGGATCGCATGCTCCCCGTGACCCCGCCCCGCACCGCTCCCGCAGGTCAGAACGGCCGACCGCATCCGGCCCGTGGCGGACGTCACACCGCGACACGGTGGAGTGACCTGGGGGAGAGTCGTCGCGGCCCGCTCAAGAGTGCGGTACCGTCCAACGTCGTGAGCCCTGTACGTCGCTGTTCGCGCACCGCGTGCGGCCGCCCTGCCGTCGCGACACTGACGTACGTCTATGCCGACTCGACTGCGGTCCTCGGCCCGCTCGCCACCTACGCCGAGCCCCACTGCTACGACCTGTGCGCCGAGCACAGCGAGCGCCTCACCGCCCCGCGCGGCTGGGAGGTCGTGCGGCTCTCCGACGGCACCGCGCCCAGCCGGCCCAGCGGTGACGACCTCGAAGCCCTCGCCAACGCCGTGCGTGAGGCGGCCCGCCCCCAGGAGCGCGCCGCCGAGGCCGGCGGCGTCGGCAAGGGCGGCCGCGGCGGCGACCCCGTGGAGGTCGGACGCCGGGGCCACCTCAGGGTGCTCCGTTCCCCCGATAACTGATCAAGGTCCCCTCCCGGGTAGTTTGGGCGTTCCGTACGCGCGCCGTATCCGCGCGTACACCGCTTGCCAAGACTTCAGGAGGTTGATCCGTGGCTGCTGATCTGTCGCAGATCGTGAAGGCGTACGACGTCCGCGGGGTGGTGCCGGATCAGTGGGACGAGACCCTGGCCGAGCTGTTCGGTGCCGCCTTCGTACGTGTCACCGAGGCCGACGCCATCGTCGTCGGCCACGACATGCGCCCCTCCTCGCCCGGCCTCGCCACCGCCTTCGCGCGCGGCGCGTCCCGCCTCGGCGCCGACGTCACCCTGATCGGGCTCTGCTCCACCGACCAGCTCTACTTCGCCTCCGGGCAGTTCGACCTCCCCGGCGCGATGTTCACCGCCTCCCACAACCCGGCGCAGTACAACGGCATCAAGATGTGCCGCGCCGGCGCCGCCCCCGTCGGCCAGGACACCGGCCTCGCCGACATCCGCGCCCTCGTGGAGCGCTGGACGGACGAGGGCGCCCCGGAGCCGGCGGCCACCGAGGGCACGATCAGCGAGCGCGACACGCTCCAGGACTACGCGGCCCACCTGAAGTCCCTGGTCGACCTCCGCGCGATCCGCCCCCTGAAGGTCGTCGTCGACGCCGGCAACGGCATGGGCGGCCACACCGTCCCCACCGTCTTCGGCGGTCTGCCGCTCGACGTCGTCCCCATGTACTTCGAGCTCGACGGCACCTTCCCCAACCACGAGGCCAACCCGCTCGACCCGAAGAACATCGTCGACCTCCAGGAGCGCGTCCGCGCCGAGGGCGCCGACCTCGGCATCGCCTTCGACGGCGACGCCGACCGCTGCTTCGTCGTCGACGAGAACGGCGACCCGGTCTCCCCGTCGGCGATCACCGCCCTCGTCGCCGCGCGCGAGCTCGCCAAGAACCCCGGCGGCACCGTCATCCACAACCTGATCACCTCCTGGTCCGTCCCGGAGGTCGTCCGCGAGAACGGCGGCACGCCCGTCCGCACCCGCGTCGGCCACTCCTTCATCAAGGAGGAGATGGCCAAGACCGGCGCCATCTTCGGCGGTGAGCACTCCGCGCACTACTACTTCAAGGACTTCTGGAACGCGGACACCGGCATGCTGGCCGCGCTCCACGTCCTCGCGGCCCTCGGCGGCCAGGAGGGCCCGCTGTCCGGGCTCGTCGCCGCGTACGACCGCTACGCCTCCTCCGGCGAGATCAACTCCACGGTCGCCGACCAGAACGCCCGCCTGGCCGCCGTGAAGGCCGCCTTCGCCGACCGCGACGGCGTCACCCTGGACGAGCTCGACGGCCTGACCGCCACCTCCGCCGACTGGTGGTTCAACCTCCGCGCCTCCAACACCGAACCCCTCCTCCGCCTCAACGTCGAGGCCCGCGACACCCCCACGATGTCAACCCTCCGCGACGAGGTCCTGTCCCTGATCCGCGCGTAGGTACGCGCAGGAGGGCGGGCCCCTGTCCCGCCCCCCCCGTTGTGGGCATTCGTTCCGCAGGGGCGGAACGGGTGGGCACAACGGAACGGCGCCCCTGCGGGCGCCTCCGCTCCCCGCACCTACGGCACCCCCGACGGCGCTGCCCGTCCGTGCGGGGCAACCCCGTGGGCCTGGGAGGCCGGGGTGCTGGGCCAGGGGCCCGGCGGGGCGGGACCCAGGACCTCGGGCGAGGGCCCGCCGGGGCGCGCACCACCCACCCGCCGCACCCCGTTTCCCGCCCCGCCCACCCCCGTCCCCCCACCCGCCACGCGAACCCCGCAGCGTAACCCCCGGCACTCGCCCCACGCCGGGGGCGCCGCCCGCGGCCCGGCGGTAGGCTGACCTGGCCCGAGACCGCCGTGCGTCCGTACCTCCCGTACGGCCGTGCCGCCGCCCGTACCGTCCGAAGGGACCGCCCCATGCCGCTCGAAGCCGGCCTCCTGGACATCCTGGCCTGCCCGGCCTGCCACGCCCCGCTGAACGACCGTACGGCGGAGGAGTCCCCGGAGCTCGTCTGCACGTCCTCCGACTGCGGCCTCGCGTACCCCGTCCGTGACGACATCCCGGTCCTGCTGGTCGACGAGGCCCGCCGCCCCGCGTAGCCCGCGCCAGGGGGAACCCTTAGGGGGAAGCCCCCCGGGATGACCTCGCCGGCCGCATCCACGCACGGCGGCCGGCCCCGCTCCGACCACCGGAGGCCCGCCACATGCTCGACGAGACGCTCCTCGACGCACCGGACGCCCTCGCCCTCGCAGACCGCCGCGGTCTGCTCCGCGGCGCCGCCGAAGCGGGGGCGCGGGTACGCACCGCCGCCCGGCACGCCGCCGAGGCCGGCATCGCCGAGCTCCGGCCCGAGGGCCGGCCCCGCGCCGTCCTCGTCGCGGGCCCCGGCACCGCCGCCGTCGGCGTCGCCGACCTGGTCGGCGCCCTCGTCGGCGCGGCCGCCCCGGTGATCCGGCTGCGCCCCACCGGCGTCGCCCCCGCCGCCGGCGCGCTCCGCTGGTCGCTGCCCGGCTGGGCCGGCTCGGTCGACCTGCTGCTCGTCCCGACGACGGACGGCTCCGAGCCCGGCCTCGCACTCCTCGCCGAGCAGGCGTACCGCCGCGGCATCACCGTCGTCGCCGTCGCCCCGAAGGAGTCCCCGCTCGCCGAGAGCGTCAGCGGCTCCCGCGGCCTGATCGTCCCGATGGCGATGGCCCCGCACGAGACGGCCGAGGAGTACGCGGAGACGCTCGCCGCGAGCCCCGGCGCCCTGTGGGCGCTGTTCACGCCGCTGCTCGCGCTGCTCGACCGGGTCGGGCTCCTGGAGGCCCCGCCGGAGGCCCTGGAACAGGTCGCCGACCGCCTGGACCGTACGGCCGAGCGCTGTGGCCCCGCCATCGCCACGTACAGCAACCCGGCCAAGACCCTCGCCGCCGAGCTCGCCGACTCCCTCCCGCTCGTGTGGACCGAGGGAGAGGCGGCCGGCCCGGCCGGCCGCCGGTTCGCCGCCGTCCTCGCCGAACTCGCGGGCCTGCCCGCCCTCGTGGCCGAGCTGCCCGAGGCGCTGCCCGCCCACGGCATGCTCCTCACCGGTGACTACGCGGCCGGCGCCGACCCGGAGGACTTCTTCCGCGACCGCGTCGAGGAGCCGCAGGCCCTGCGCGCCCGGGTCGTGCTCCTGCGCGACCGGCCGGCCGAGGGCAACGAGCTCAGCGCCGCTCCCGCCGCCCGCGAACTCGCCCTGGGGCACGACACGGCCATCAGCGAGCTGGAGCCCGAGGAGGGCAGCGCGCTGGAGAACCTCGCCGAGCTCCTCGCCGTCACCGACTTCGCCGCCGTGTACCTCGCCCTCGCGGCCGCCGCCCACACACCCGAGCAGTAGCCAGCCGCGGAGCGGAAGCCGCCCAGCCCCCGCCCCGAACCCGGCCCCCGCCCGAACCCCGGCCCCGAACCCGGCCCGGCCCCGGCCCCCGAGCCCAGCCCCGAGCACCAGCCCCGGGCAGCCCCGCCCCCAACGGCCCCCCGCACTGAGAAGAGCTGGAAGCCCCATGGACCGCCTCGTCAACACCGTCCGCCCCTACGCCTGGGGATCCACGACGGCCATCCCGGAGCTGCTCGGCGTCCCCCCCACCGGCGAGCCCCAGGCCGAGCTGTGGATGGGCGCCCACCCCGGCGCCCCGTCCCGCACCGGCCGCGGCCCCCTCGACGAGGTCGTCGCCGCCGACCCCGTACGCGAACTCGGCCCCGCCGTCGTCGAGAAGTTCGGCCCCCGCCTGCCCTTCCTGTTCAAGGTGCTCGCCGCCGGCGCCCCGCTCTCCCTCCAGGTCCACCCCGACCTCGCCCAGGCGCGCGCCGGATACGCCGCCGAGGAGGCCGCCGGCCTCGCCCTCGACGACCCCCGGCGCAACTACAAGGACCCCCACCACAAGCCCGAACTGATCTGCGCCCTCACGCCGTTCCACGGCCTCTGCGGCTTCCGCGACCCGGTCGAGGCCGCCGACACCATGGACGCGCTCGGCGTGGACTCCCTCAAGCCGTACGTCGACCTCCTCCACGCCCACCCCGAGGAGGCCGCCCTCCGCGAGGTCCTCACCGCGCTGCTCACCGCCGACCGCGCCGAGACGGCCCGCACCGTCGTCGAGGCCGCGCACGCCGCCGCCCGCCTGGGCGGCGCCCACGCCCCGTACGCCCGGATCGCCCACCACTACCCGAGCGACCCCGGCGTCCTCGCCGCCATGCTGCTCAACCCGGTGACCCTCCAGCCCGGCGAGGCCATGTTCCTCGGCGCCGGCGTCCCGCACGCCTACCTGGACGGCCTCGGCGTCGAGATCATGGCCAACTCCGACAACGTGCTGCGCTGCGGCCTCACCCCCAAGCACGTCGACGTCCCCGAACTCCTGCGGGTCGTCCGCTTCGAACCCCTGGACCCGACGATCCTCCGCCCGGAGGCGTCCCCGTCGGGCGAGGAGGTCTACGACACCCCGATCGACGAGTTCCGGCTCTCCCGCTTCGTACGGCCGGAGGGCGCGGCCCCCACGGACGTCACCGCCGCCACGCCGCAGATCCTCCTCGCGACCGCCGGCCGCCCCGCCGTGGGCGGTGCGGCGCTGGCTCCGGGCGAGTCGGTGTTCGTCCCGGCGGGCGAAACGACCGAACTGTCCGGTGCCGGAACGGTCTTCCGCGCCACCGTCGTGGCCTGATGCGACAATGACCGGCCGTACGACGGCAGTAGGGTGCCGTCGGCAAGGCGGGATCACGCCGCATCACCGACGAAGGGACCACGTACACCCATGAGCGCGTCAGGCGGAACCAAGGCGATCGTGGCGGCACTCGCCGCCAACCTCGCGATCGCCGTAGCCAAGTTCGTGGCGTTCCTCTTCAGCGGTTCGTCCTCGATGCTGGCCGAAAGCGTCCACTCCCTCGCCGACTCCGGCAACCAGGGACTGCTCCTGGTCGGCGGCAAGCGGGCCCAGCGCGAAGCCACCCCGCAGCACCCCTTCGGCTACGGCCGCGAGCGGTACATCTATGCCTTCCTCGTCTCCATCGTGCTGTTCTCCGTCGGTGGCATGTTCGCCATCTACGAGGGCTACGAGAAGATCAAGCACCCGCACGAGATCGAGGCGTGGTACTGGCCGGTCGGCGTCCTCGTCTTCGCGATCATCGCGGAGACCTTCTCCTTCCGCACCGCGATCAAGGAGTCGAACGAGGTACGCGGCAACCTGTCGTGGAAGGAGTTCGTCCGGCGCGCCAAGGCCCCCGAGCTGCCCGTCGTCCTCCTCGAGGACCTCGGCGCCCTCGTCGGCCTCATCCTCGCCCTCGGCGGCGTCAGCGTGGCGCTCGCGACCGGCAACGGCGTCTGGGACGGCATCGGCACCCTGTGCATCGGTGTCCTGCTCATCGCCATCGCGATCGTGCTCGCCGCCGAGACCAAGTCGCTGCTGCTCGGTGAGTCCGCCGGCGTCGACGAGGTGAAGAAGATCGAGGACGCGATCGTCGACGGCTCGACCGTCACCCGCCTCATCCACATGCGCACCCTCCACCTCGGCCCCGAGGAGCTCCTGGTCGCGGCGAAGATCGCCGTCCGGCACGACGACTCGGCCTCCGACGTGGCCCGCTCCATCAACGCCGCCGAGGAGCGCATCCGCGCGGCCGTCCCGATCGCCCGGGTGATCTACCTGGAGCCGGACATCTACAGCGAGAAGAGCACCGCCGCCCCCGCCTCGGACGCCCCGGGCGCCCCGGGCGTCTGACGGAGCCGGACGGAAACGTGGGGGAGGCCCCGGACCTGGTGATGGTGATCAGGTCCGGGGCCTCCCGCATGTCCCGTCAGCGGCCGACGTACGGCGGGGAGTCCGTCAGCGGCCGACGTACGGCGGGGACGGGGACGGGGACATCGGCGCCGCCCCCGCCCCGGCCCGCACCGCCCGTCCGGCCCGCCATCCGCCGAAGCCGAGACCGGCCCCGACGAGGACCAGCACCAGGCCCCCGAAGAACCCGGCCGCGGCGGCGAGCGAGCCCACCGGGCTGTCCACCGCCCGCTCCACCACGGACGAGACCGGGACCGTGCCCTGGGCCTGCTCCGGGTGGTAGCGCGAGTCGAGGGAGTTGCTCCGGTTGTCGCCGAGCAGGAACACCCGGCCCTCCGGCACCCGGACGTCGACGTCCGGACCGGCCCCGATCGGATCGCCCCCGGCCACATACGGCTCCGAGAGCGGCTCCCCGTTCACGTACACCCGCCGGTCGTCCGACGTGACCCGGTCGCCGCCGACCCCGATCACCCGCTGCACCGCCGGCCCCTCGCGGACGCCCCACTCCGGCACCGACACCAGGACCACATCCCCGCGCCGTATCTCGTCGGACGGCCCGATCCGCTCCGCGTAGAGCCGGTCACCGGGCAGGTAGGTCGGCCGCATCGACTCCGACGGCACACGGTGGGCGGGGTACTCGGCCCGCAGCGCCAGCCCGCCGGCGCACGACAGCGCCCCCACCGCCATGAGCAGCCATCCAGTGATCCGCAGTCCCCGCCCGGGCCTCGACGGCCTCGCCGGTCTCATCGTCAGCGCCCCTCCCGGCATGGTTCCGGCCCGCACCCTATCGGCGGGCCGGAGCGCACCGGGACACCGGCCGAGGACCCCGCGGGCCGGGCTCCGGACCATGGTCCACTGTGGGTCACTGCGCCGATCGGTGTAGATTCGTGACCAGCCAGACGTCGCTGCTGATGGCGGTCGGGCGGTCGCGCATGGACCGGCCGAGGGAGAGAGGGCCTCCGACGACTGCACCGCGGGAGCACCCGGGCATTCGTATGCCCGCGTCGTCCACAGCCGCGGTGCCAGGTGCCCACTCGATCCCTCGAACCCGATCCACGAGGAGCAGCTCCAGTCATGACGACTGTCGCCAAGCAGGACTTCAAGGTCGCCGACCTCTCCCTGGCCGCGTTCGGCCGCAAGGAGATCACCCTCGCCGAGCACGAGATGCCCGGTCTGATGTCGATCCGCCGCGAGTACGCCGAGCAGCAGCCGCTCGCCGGCGCCCGCATCACCGGCTCCCTGCACATGACCGTGCAGACCGCCGTCCTCATCGAGACCCTGGTCGCCCTCGGCGCCGAGGTCCGCTGGGCCTCCTGCAACATCTTCTCCACCCAGGACCACGCCGCCGCGGCCATCGCCGTCGGCCCGAACGGCACCCCGGAGAACCCGCAGGGCGTCCCGGTCTTCGCCTGGAAGGGCGAGACCCTGGAGGAGTACTGGTGGTGCACGGAGCAGGCCCTGACCTGGCCGAACACCCCCACCGGCGGCCCGAACATGATCCTCGACGACGGTGGTGACGCCACCCTCCTCGTCCACAAGGGCGTCGAGTTCGAGAAGGCCGGCTCCGCCCCGGACCCGTCCACCGCGGACAGCGAGGAGTACGGCTACATCCTCCAGCTCCTCAACCGCACCCTCTCCGAGAACCCGCAGAAGTGGACCCAGTTGGCGTCCGAGATCCGCGGCGTCACCGAGGAGACCACCACCGGTGTCCACCGCCTCTACGAGATGATGCAGGCCGGCACCCTGCTCTTCCCGGCGATCAACGTGAACGACGCCGTGACCAAGTCGAAGTTCGACAACAAGTACGGCTGCCGCCACTCCCTGATCGACGGCATCAACCGCGCCACCGACGTCCTCATCGGCGGCAAGACCGCCGTCGTCTGCGGCTACGGCGACGTCGGCAAGGGCTGCGCCGAGTCCCTGCGAGGCCAGGGCGCCCGCGTCATCGTCACCGAGATCGACCCGATCTGCGCCCTGCAGGCCGCGATGGACGGCTACCAGGTCACGACGCTGGACGAGGTCGTCGAGACCGCGGACATCTTCATCACGACCACGGGCAACAAGGACATCATCATGGCCTCGGACATGGCCAAGATGAAGCACCAGGCCATCGTCGGCAACATCGGCCACTTCGACAACGAGATCGACATGGCCGGCCTGGCGAAGATCCCCGGCATCGTCAAGGACGAGGTCAAGCCCCAGGTCCACACCTGGACGTTCGAGGACGGCAAGGTCCTGATCGTCCTGTCCGAGGGCCGTCTGCTCAACCTGGGCAACGCCACGGGCCACCCGTCCTTCGTCATGTCGAACTCGTTCGCGGACCAGACCCTGGCCCAGATCGAGCTCTTCACGAAGCCGGAGGAGTACCCGACCGACGTCTACGTCCTCCCGAAGCACCTGGACGAGAAGGTCGCCCGCCTCCACCTCGACGCCCTCGGCGTCAAGCTGACGACCCTCCGCCCGGAGCAGGCCGAGTACATCGGCGTCAAGGTCGAGGGCCCGTACAAGCCGGACCACTACCGCTACTGATCCCCACGACCGGCGGGTGACGGCACACACCGGCACCCGCCCGTCGCGGGACTCCCCCCAGCGGAACGAGCAGGCCCCCGCACCCCCGTGCCGGGGGCCTGCTCCGTCTTCGACCATCGCCACCGCTTCAGGACGCACCCGAGGACCCATGCCCCGCGGCCGCTATTCGCTCCACGATCCGCACGATCACACCCCCCTCGGCGAAGAACACTTCACCTGCGCGCCCGGCCCCTCCGGCTGGCGCTACGTCTCCCGCACGACCGCCCCCTCCGGCGACCCCACCGGCTCCGTCGACCTGGCCATCGACGAACGGGGCCGCCCCATCCGGCTCGAACTCCACGCCGCGCACTGGCAGGTCCGCGGCGCCGCCCTCAACGGCGTCACCTGGGTCCGTACCGACCCCACCGGAACCCACGCCACCGAAGGCAATGTGCGCGCCCACGCCTTCACCGGAACGTCCCCGGCCTTCCTCGTCGCGATCTCCCGACTCCTGCGCCTCACCCCCGATTCCCCCGAGACCCGCGTCCGGCTCGTCGCCTTCACGGATCCCGTCCTCGCACCCCTGACGGTCGACCAGTCCTGGGCCCTGGTGAAGAGTGAAGCGCACGCCACTGACAACGGCCCCCTGATCGTGGACGAGTTCCAGGTCAGCGCCCTGGACACGGGGGAGCGGCACACCGTCCACCTCGCCGGCGACGTGGTCCTCTCCGCCCCTGGCATCGAACTCGAAGAGCTCGACACCCCGCCCAACGTCTTCTGACCGCGGGCACCCGCCGGCCCGGCCTCAGGCCGGCGGAGCGAACCCCGTCGACCGCGGCGCCGGAGAAGGAGTGCCGGGAGCCGCCGGGACGGCAGGGCTCGCGGAGACGGGCGCGGGAGCCACCGGAGCCACCGGAGCCACCGGAGCCGTCGGACTCACCGGACCCGCCGGAGTCACCGGACCGGCCGGACCGGCCGGACCCGCCGGACCCGCCGGACCCCCCGGAGTCATCGGAAGCGCGGGGCCCCCGGGGCCGGGCGCGGGAGCAACCCGTACGTGAGCGGTCTCCCCGGCCGGCGCGAACGCCCGCCGCGCCTCCCGGGCCTGCCGCTCCGCCACCACACCCGCCAGATACGCGCCGGCCGGCACCCCCGGCGGCGCCGGCGCCCCGGTCCGCGCCGCCAGCTCGGCCGCGAGGCGCTCCGCGAGCCGCTGCCCGATCGCCGGATCCAGTTGCCCCATCCGCGTCAGGTACTGACGTATCTCCAGCCACAGTCCGTCCGGCACCGCCGACAGATCGAGACCGGTGAACTGTCCCGCCAGCCACGGCGGCGGAGGCGGCAGCACCATGCCCGCGGCCGGCGCCACCCGCTCCCGTACCACCAGCGTCCCGGCGAACACGTCACCCAGCCGCCGCCCCCGCTCCGACACCAGCGAGGCGATGCACGCGACCACCCCGAACGTCATCAGCAGTTCCACGACCCCCATCGCCCCGCGCATCAACGCGTGCCGGAACCGGATCGGCCCGCCGTCCTCCCGCACCACCCGCAGACCGCACACCAGCTTCCCGAGGGACCGCCCGTGCGACAGCGTTTCCACGGCGATCGGCACCCCGACCAGGACCAGCAGGAACGACGCGATGGACAGCGCCATCGCCGCCGCCTCGTCCAGCGACGCCGTGGCGAAGGCCAGCCCCACACTGATCAGCAGATACGCGGCCCACACCACGACGAGGTCGAGCAGCAGCGCCAGCGCCCGGCTCGGCAGCCGCGCCGGCTGCAACCCCAGATAGACGGCATCACCCGTCACCACCCCGTTCACGGCACCCCACCCTTCCTCGCCCAGACGAACCGCGTCCGAACGCCAGTCTGCCAAGCTGACCCGCAGCGCGCCGCAGTAGTACGAACCCGTACGCACCCGTACGCACCCAGTGCCTGGAGCAGCAGCCGATCATGGACCTCGATGTCTTCGTCACCGCCCACCGCGCTGAGTGGGACCGCCTCGACCACCTGCTGCGGCGCGGCCGGCGCCTCACCGGAGCCGAGGCCGACGAGCTCGTCGCCCTCTACCAGCGCACGGCCACGCACCTCTCCCTGATCCAGTCCAGCGCCCCCGACCCGATGCTCACGGCGCGGCTCACCCAGCTCGTCGCCCGCGCCCGCGCCACGGTCACCGGCACCCGCCGTGCCTCCTGGCGGGACGCGGCCGCGTTCCTGACCGCCGGCTTCCCCGCCGCCGTCTACCGCTCCCGCCACTGGTGGATCCCGACCGCCGTCCTCTCCACCCTCCTCGCGGCCCTGATCGGCTGGTGGATCGGCACCCACCCCGAGGTCCAGTCCGCGATGGGCGCCCCCGCCGAGCTCCGCGAGATGACCCGCCCGGGCGGCCGGTACGAGACCTACTACTCCAGCCACCCGGCGGCGTCCTTCGCCGCCCAGGTCTGGACGAACAACGCGCAGGCCGCCGCCATGTGCCTGGTCCTCGGCGCCTTCCTCGGCCTTCCGGTGCTCGCGGTCCTGTTCGCCAACATGCTCAACCTGGGCGTCGGCATCGGCCTGATGTCCTCCGCCGGCCGTCTCGACGTCTTCCTCGGCCTGGTCCTTCCGCACGGTCTGCTCGAACTGACCGCCGTCTTCGTCGCCGCCGGCACCGGTCTACGGCTCGGCTGGACCGTCATCGACCCGGGCCCCACCACCCGCCGCGCCGCCCTCGCCGAGCAGGGCCGCGCCGCGATCGGCATGGCCGTCGGGCTCGCCCTCTGCCTGTTCGTCGCGGGCCTGATCGAAGGCTTCGTCACCCCCTCCGGCCTGCCCACCTGGGCCCGCATCGCCAGCGGCATCGCCGCCGAGCTGGCCTTCCTCGCGTACGTCTACGTGCTCGGCGGCCGCGCGGCCCGCGCCGGCACCACGGGCGACGTGGCGGAGGCCGACCGCACCGCCGAGCTGCCCACCGCCGCCTGATGTGCAGAGCACCCCGCTGACCTGCTAGTCTCCTCTTCGCCCACGAAACCCATTGACACGGGTGGCGTGGGGAGGTAGATTCAAACGGTTGCCTGGGGAGCTGGACAAGCGCCCGGCGGACAAGTTAGAGTCTTTCTCGCTCCGGTCGGAATTCAATGACGACGGAGTCACCCCGATTCCTTATCCGAATCACGAAGCCACCGATTAGGTCGGCGGAAATGAATCTGATAAAGTCGGAGCCGCTGGAAAGGCCCGAAACGACGAAAGTCGAAGAGGACCCGGAAAGCACCGAGGAAATCGGATCGGAAAGATCTGATAGAGTCGGAAACGAAGGAAGCGCCCGGAGGAAAGCCCGCGAGGGTAAGTACAAAGGAAGCGTCCGCACCTTGAGAACTCAACAGCGTGCCAAAAATCAACGCCAGATTAGTTGATACCCCGTCCATCTTCGGATGGTCGAG
>NZ_JBEXQW010000064.1:0-42566 GCF_040612775.1 Streptomyces sp. NPDC006339 | reverse complement strand
CCTTTGTACTCACCCTCGCGGGCTTTCCTCCGGGCGCTTCCTTCGTTTCCGACTCTATCAGATCTTTCCGATCCGATTTCCTCGGTGCTTTCCGGTCCCTTTCGCTTTCGCTCCGGGCCCTTCCGGCGGTTCCGACTCTATCAGATCCTTTCGGGCCTGATTCCCGGTCAGCGGGAGTTGTCTTCGCGGCTGTTGGGCCGTTCCGACGTCTCAAACTCTAGCGGATTTCCCCGGCGGCCCATAATCGAGCCTTTCGAAATGAATTTCGGCATGCCGATATTCGTCCCGGTTGGGAGATCGTGCGGAGTTGAGTGCCGCTACTGCGGCGGGAGTGGCTGTCGGAGAACCGTTCCGGCCCCGCGACAACTCGGAGAACACTACGCACGCCCGAGGGGCGTGTCAAGGCCCCCCAAGGGAGCCTCCTCGGCCCGGTCCGTCAGTCCAGGTCCGTCAGTCGGCCGCCGGCGTCCGGCTGGGTCAGCTCCACCCGGCGCAGGAGGCGGATCAGCATCTCGCCGAGCAGGCCGCGCTCCTCCGTGGAGAGGTCCTGGAGGAGCTCCTCCTCGAAGTCGGTCGCCATACGCATGGCCTCGAGCCACTTCTGGCGGCCCTCGTCCGTCAGCTCGACGATCACGCGGACCCGGTTGTTCTCGTCCCGGTCGCGGGTGACCAGGCCCTCGCCCGCCATGCGGTCGATGCGGTGGGTCATCGCGGCCGGGGTGAGGCCGAGGCGCTTGGCCAGCTCGCCGGGGCCCAGGCGATAGGGGGCGCCGGAGAGCACCAGGGTCTTGAGGACCTCCCACTCCGCGTTGCTGATGCCGAGGTCGGCGACCTGGCGGCCGTACGCCACGTTCATCCGGCGGTTCAGCCGGCCCAGGGCGGAGACGACCTTCTCGACCTGGGGATCGAGGTCGCGGAACTCGCGCTGGTAGGCGGCGATCTGCTCGTCGAGGCTCGGCTCCTGGGGGGCCTGGGTGCCGGACGGCGCGGGGGTGTCGGACATGCGGCCGAGTATCCCACGGAGCTCGTTGGCGTTGAAGTCCTTCTATGTGTATCTTTAAGCATCGAACTTTAGTGTTGAAGTCTTCAGGGTTCAGGGCTACAGACCTGAACCCGCGACCGAAGTGGGTGAGCGTGACCAAGGCGATGGGCGCGGCGATGCGCCGGATTCAGGCAGGCAGCGCGCTGAGCGCGTTCGGACTCGGCTTCACCGTGCCGTACCTCTATGTGTACGTCGCTCAGGTGCGGGATCTGGGCGCGGGCACGGCGGGTGTCGTCCTGGCCGCCTTCGCCATGGCCGCACTCGTCGTCCTGCCCTTCAGCGGGCGGGCGGTCGACCGGCGCGGGCCCGTGCCCGTGCTGCTCGTCGCCTCGCTGCTGGCCGCGCTGGGCGCGGTCGGGATGGGCTTCGCGTCCTCCGTGGCCGCGGCCGTCGGGTCCGCCGCGCTGCTCGGCGCCGGTACCGCGGTGATGCAGCCGGCCCTCGCGACGATGATCGTGTGGTGCTCGACGCCGACCACCCGCACCCGCTCGTTCGCCATGCAGTTCTTCCTGCAGAACCTCGGCCTGGGCGTCGGCGGCCTGATCGGCGGCCAGCTCGTCGACGAGAGCCGCCCCGGCAGCTTCCTCCTGCTGTTCTCCATCGAGTCGGCGATGTTCCTGGTGCTCGCGGGCATCGTGCTGACCGTGCGGATGCCGGAGTCGCCCGCCTTCCAGGGCGCGCGGCCGGCCGCCGCGAAGGGCGGCGCCGTGCGGACGCTGCTCGGGCACAAGGCGATGGTGCAGTTGTGCGTGCTGGGCTTCGTGCTCTTCTTCGCCTGCTACGGGCAGTTCGAGTCGGGCCTCGCCGCGTACGGCACGGAGGCCGCCGGGATCGCGCCGTCGACGCTCGGCATCGCCCTGGCCGCCAACACGGCGGTCATCGTGGCCGCGCAGTTCCTGGTGCTGAAGTTCGTCGAGCGCCGCAGGCGGACCCGGGTCATCGCCGCGGTGGGTCTGATCTGGACCGTGGCGTGGCTGTGCGCCGGGTACGCGGGCCTGGGCCACGGCAGCCAGGCGATGGCGACGGCGGCGTTCGTCTCCACGTACGCGCTGTTCGGCCTCGGTGAGGCCATGCTGTCGCCGACGGTCGCGCCGCTGGTGGCGGATCTGGCGCCGGAGTCGATGGTGGGGACGTACAACTCGGCCTTCGCCCTGGTGAAGCAGTTGGCGCTGGCGGTCGGCCCCGCGGTCGGCGGCCCCATGGGTGCCTCGCTGCACGGGCCGTACATCGTCACCTTCGTCCTGTTCTCGCTCGGCATCACCGTGCTGGCGGTCCGGCTCGGCAAGCGGCTGACGCCGGCGCAGAACCAGCCGTCGCTCGCCGCCAGGCCGTCGAAGATCGTGGCCCGGCACGAGCCGGCGAAGGAGACCGCCGCCGCCTGAGGTGCCTTACGGCGCGTCCGGCAGGGCGAACTCGCACCACACCGCTTTGCCGCCGCCCGGAGTGCGGCGGCTGCCCCAGGACGAGGCGATCGTCGCGATGATCGAGATCCCGCGACCCGCCTCGTCCTCCGTTTCCGCCCTGCGGCGGCGCGGCAGGTGGTCGTCCCCGTCCGTCACCTCGATGATCAGGCGGCGGTCGGTGCGGCGCAGGCGCAGGCGCATGGGCGGGGTGCCGTGCTGGAGGGAGTTCGCCACCAGCTCGCTGGTGGCGAGGACGCCGAGGTCGCGCAGCTCCACCGGGAAGCGCCAGCTCGCGAGGACGCCGGAGGCGAAGGCACGCGCGCGTGGTGCCGCCTCGACGCCGCCGAGGAGCTCCAGGGCCGCGTTGTGGAACAGCTCGGCGTCGGCTCCCGTGCGGGCGGGGTGCTGGAGCACGAGCACGGCGACGTCGTCGTCGTGCTCGGCGGTGACGCCGAGGGAGCGCAGCAGGCGGTCGCAGACGACCTGCGGGGTGCCGGTGGCGCCGGACAGGGCGCGCTCCAGGGCGGCGACGCCCTCGTCGATGTCCTCGCGGCGCCGCTCGACCAGGCCGTCCGTATAGAGGACGGCGGTGGAGCCGGGCGGCAGGGCGATGGTGCCGGAGGTGTGGAGCCAGCCGCCGGTGCCGAGCGGCGGCCCGGTGGGGTCCTCGGCGCGGCGGACGGTGCCGTCCTCGTCGCGGACGAGGATCGGCAGGTGGCCGGCGGAGGCGTAGACGAGCTTGCCCTCGTTGGGGTCGTGGACGGCGTAGACGCAGGTGGCGATCTGGCTGGCGTCGATCTCGGCGGCGAGCCCGTCGAGGAGCTGGAGGACCTCGTGCGGCGGCAGGTCGAGGCGGGCGTAGGCGCGGACGGCGGTGCGGAGCTGGCCCATGACGGCGGCGGCGCGGACGCCGCGGCCCATGACGTCGCCGATGACGAGGGCGGTGCGGCCGGCGCCGAGGGTGATGACGTCGTACCAGTCGCCGCCGACCGCCGCGTCGGTGCCGCCGGGCTGGTACGTGGCGGCGATCCGCAGGTCGTCGGGCTGCTCCAGCTCCTGCGGGAGCAGGGAGCGCTGGAGGGTGACGGCGGTCTCGCGGTGGCGGCGCTCGCTGGCGCGGAGCCGCTCGGCGGCCTCGGCGTGGTCGGTGACGTCGGCGGCGTGGACGAGGACGCCGCCGTCGGCGAGCCGGGGGCTCTCCACGGGCAGGCAGGTGACGGTGTAGGAGCCGCCGTCCTGGGTGCGGCGGGACTTGACCGTGCGGGGCTTGCCGCTGCGCAGGACCTGGTCGAGCAGCGGGAGCAGGCCGAGCTCCTCCGCCTCGGGGCAGGTGTCGGCGACGGTGGCCCCGGCGGGGCGGGGCCCGAAGGCGGCGGCGTACGCGTCGTTGACGTAGGCGATGCGGTGCTCGGGGCCGTACACGAGCGCGACCAGGCCGGGAAGGCGGCCGACGATCTCGCGGACGGTGAAGTCCTCGAGGGCGGGGACGTCTGCGGCGGCGTCGGCGGGGTGGTCCGGCCGGGGCCCGTACTCACCGCGGGCCGCGGGCACGGCGCCTTCCGTCCCCCGGGCCGCCGCTCGGCGCTGCGTACCGGGGAGACGGGCGCTCCAACGGGTGAAGTTCACGGATCTGTATGCCTCGTGGTGTCGTTGCCGTGCAGAGTCACTCTGTGCAGGTGTGAGCCCACCTATGGTCACACGTCCAGTGTGGACGAGTGCACTGACAGTGATGTCAGGCCGAAGACTCGCCCGGGTTGTCGCCCGGGGACCTGTCCTTCGGCGTGGGGGGCGGTGCGGCGGCCAGTTCGAATTCGGCCCTGGGGTGTTCCAGGGAGCCGAGGGAGACGATCTCGCGTTTGAAGAGGCCGGACAGGGTCCATTCGGCCAGGACGCGGGCCTTGCGGTTGAAGGTGGGGACCCGGCTGAGGTGGTAGGCGCGATGCATGAACCAGGCCGGGTAGCCCTTGAGTTTGCGCCCGTAGACATGGGCGACGCCCTTGTGCAGGCCGAGGGAGGCCACGGAGCCGGCGTACCGGTGCGCGTATTCCTCGAGCGGCTGGCCGCGCAGGGAGGCGGCGATGTTCCCGGCGAGCACCTTGGTCTGGCGGACGGCGTGCTGGGCGTTGGGGGCGCATTCCCGGCCCGGCTCTTCGGCCGTGACGTCGGGGACGGCGGCGGCGTCGCCGGCGGCCCAGGCGTGTTCGACCCCGTCGACGGTGAGGTACGCGGTGCAGCGGAGCCGACCGCGTTCGTTGCGGGGCAGGTCGGTGGCGGCGACCAGCGGCGCGGGCTTGACGCCGGCGGTCCACACGACGGTACGGGTGGGGAGCCGGGTGCCGTCGGAGAGCACGGCGACGCGGTTCTCGCAGGATTCGAGGCGGGTGCCGAGACGGACGTCGATGTTGCGGGCGCGCAGCTCGCGGATGGCGTAGCGGCCCATCTCCTCGCCGACCTCGGGCAGGATCCGGTCGGTGGCCTCGACGAGGACCCAGCGCAGGTCCTCGGGCTTGAGGTTGTGGTAGTAGCGGGCGGTGTAGCGGGCCATGTCCTCGAGTTCGGCGAGGGCCTCGACGCCCGCGTAGCCGCCGCCGACGAAGACGAAGGTGAGGGCGGCGTCGCGGAGGGCGGGGTCGCGGGTGGAGGAGGCGATGTCCATCTGCTCGATGACGTGGTTGCGCAGGCCGATGGCCTCCTCGACGGTCTTGAAGCCGATGCCGTGGTCGGCGAGGCCGGGGACCGGGAGGGCGCGGGAGACCGAGCCGGGGGCGATGACGAGCTCGTCGTAGCCGAGCCGGACGTGCCCGGCGCCCTCCTCCTCGGTGGCGAGGGTGGAGAGGGTCGCGGTGCGCTCGGCGTGGTCGATGGAGTGGACCTCGCCGATGACGATCCGGCAGCGGTCGAGGACGCGGCGGAGCGGGACGACGACATGGCGCGGGGAGATGGAGCCGGCGGCCGCCTCGGGCAGGAACGGCTGGTACGTCATGTACGGCTCGGGGGTGACCACCGTGATCTCGACCGCGTGGCTTCTGAGCTCCGCCTTGAGCTGCCGCTGCAGGCGCAGCGCGGTGTACATCCCGACGTAGCCGCCGCCGACAACGAGAATGCGCACAGGTTCGGTCACTGTCCCATGACGCAACGCCGACCGGGGTTTGTCCACAGGCCCGGCAAATTGTGTGACCGGAGGGGTACGGAGGCGCGGGGTGGCGAAGGAACCGGCCGCGCGGGGAAGTGCGCAGGTCAGGGAGGGGGTGGCGGGTGCGGCGCGGGGCCGGAATCGGGAGGGTCCGGGTCCTTGCTCCGATCGGGGGGCGCACCGTGCGGAACTGCCCCTTCTGAATTGACCCCGACTCAACTATGTTCGTACTTCGTCGGGATGTCGGATCACCGCGCGTGGACCCTTGAGCGCGGCTCGGTCGGACCCCGTGTCAGGGCGGGGAGTCTCCGGGGGGAGACATCATGAGCGGGGGAACGCTTATGCAGATTCAGGATTCGTACGGCCAGGTCCGTACGGCGACGCAGACGGTGCCGAACGGGCGTTCCGCGCCGCTGCGGGTGGACGCGCAGCGGAATCTGGAGCACGTGCTGCGGGCCGCGCGCGAGGTGTTCGGGGAGCTCGGTTACGGGGCTCCGATGGAGGACGTGGCGCGGCGCGCCCGGGTCGGTGTCGGCACCGTGTACCGCCGGTTCCCGAGCAAGGACGTGCTGGTCCGGCGGATAGCCGAGGAGGAGACGGCGCGGCTCACGGAGCAGGCGCGGACCGCCCTCGGCCAGGAGGACGAGCCGTGGTCGGCGCTGTCCCGGTTCCTGCGGACCTCGGTCGCCTCCGGTGCCGGCCGGCTGCTGCCGCCGCAGGTGCTGCGGGTGGGCGTCGACGAGGTGACACTGCCCGCGGGGGCGGCGGAGGACGAGGCGCGGGTGCCGCAGCAGCGGGCCTCCGTCCCGGGCGCCGCCGGTGCCGCGGGGGCCAACGGGCTCGGGGAGCACGCCGACCAGCGGGTGGTCGCGCCGCGCGCGGTGCCGGCGGCCGAGCAGGACGACGCCGGGGCCTCGGAGCTCCTGGAGGTCGTGGGCCGGCTGGTGGAGCGGGCGCGTGAGGCGGGCGAGCTGCGGACGGACGTGACGGTGTCCGACGTCCTGCTGGTCATAGCCACCGCCGCGCCGGCGCTGCCGGACGCGGCCCAGCAGGCGGCGGCGTCGGCCCGTCTCCTCGACATCCTTCTGGAGGGGCTGCGCTCGCGGTAGCGCGGTGAGTCGCGGCGCGCGGTGAGGCGGTGGCGCCTCACCGCTCCGACACCGGTACCGGGGTGGCGCGTCGAGGGTCCGGGTGGACCGTCGAGCATGACACGAACGGATGAGCGGTTACGCCCGGACACGGGAAGTCGCCCCGGACGAGTGGTAAGTGGACGCGGGGGTTCGGCGTGCCCGCGCTCTGTGGCAGGCTGGGCCGGTATTCGGTCCGAGCGTGCATACGGGGGCTTCCGCGATGAGCGGTGACAGTCGGGACGAGACGCTGGGCGGAGAGGGCGGCACCGCGGAGGCCGTGAGCCGGCCCCCGGCCCAGGTGCCCAGCCAGGGCGGCCCGGTCGGCTCCTCCGGCATCACCGGTGACCCCGTGGGCATGGCGGCCGAGGCAGGTGTGCCGCAGCAGCGCGAGGGCGGTGCCGCGGTCCAGCCCGCCGCCGACGGGGCCGTCGAGTCCGGATCCGTACTGCCGCCGCCGCGCGAGCTGCCGCCGTCCGACGCGGAGCTCGTCCAGCGGATGCGGGAGGGGGACGACGGGGCGTACGAGGAGCTGTTCCGCCGGCACTCCGCCGCCGTCCGCCGCTACGCGCGGAGCTGCTGCCGGGACGCGGACACCGCCGACGATCTGACGGCCGAGGTCTTCGCCCGCACCCTGCAGGCGGTACGGGGCGGCGCCGGGCCGGAACAGGCGGTGCGCGCCTACCTCCTGACCAGTGTGCGGCGGGTGGCCGCCACCTGGACCCGGACCCAGAAGCGCGAGCACCTGGTCGAGGACTTCGCGGTGTTCGCCGAGGACGCCGCCCGGGCCGCAGAGGTCTCCGACCACGACACCCTGGACCTGGGCGCGGACGTCCGGGCCATGCACGAGGCCGAGCAGTCGCTCGCCATGCAGGCGTTCCGGTCGCTTCCGGAGCGCTGGCAGGCCGTGCTGTGGCACACCACGGTCGAGGAGGAGTCGCCGAGCGAGGTCGCGCCGCTGTTCGGCCTGACCGCCAACGCGACCGCGGTGCTCGCCAGCCGGGCCCGCGAGGGCCTCAAGCAGGCATATCTCCAGGCCCATGTCAGCCAGTCGCTCACCGCGGGCGGCGACTGCGCCCGCTATGCCGACCGGCTCGGCGCGTTCGCGCGCGGCGGTCTGCGGATGCGGGCCGAGCGGGGCCTGCGCAAGCACCTCGACGAGTGCGCCAAGTGCCGTCTCGCCGCCGGTGAGCTGGCGCATGTGAACGCCGGGATCCCCGCGCTGCTGCCGGTCGCCGTCATCGGCTGGTTCGCCGCCGGATATTCGCTCAAGGCCGCGGGCATCGCGGCCGGCGGCGCCGCCGGTGCGGGCGCGGCCGGGGCGGCGGCGGCCGCCACGGGCACGGGCACCACCAGCGGCGCGGCCGGGGCCTCCTCGGCCGCCGCCGCCGAGGGGCTGGGCATCCCGGCGAAGGCCGGCATCGCGGCCGTCGCCGCCGTCGCCGCGACCGCCGGCCTGGTCTGGGCGCTGACCGGTTCCGATACGGAGCCCGTCGCCCAGCCCGCGGCGACGCCGACGGCCGTCGTGCCCGTCGCACCACCGGCGCCCGCGCCGAAGCCGACCCCGCCGCCGCCCTCGCCCACGCCGAAGCCGGTGCCCCCGCCCGTACCGGCTCCGCCGCCCTCCCCGAGCCCCGAGCCGACGCCGAGCGCGAAGCCCAGCCCCCGGCCGACGCCGTCCCCGAAGCCGAGGCCACGGCCGTCGCGGACGCTGCCGAAGGTGACGCCGAAGCCGACGCCCACCGGGCCGGCCGTCTACCCGCTCAACCGGCTCCAGTACGGGATCGCCGGCGACGGCAGCAAGCCGGAGGTCGACCTCGCGCAGAGCAGTTGGATGTGGCAGCGGTCCAGCGTGTCGATGGGCGACCGCCGCTACGCGCACGGGGTGAGCGTGCACGTCCCGTCCTCGATCCTGATCGACCTCAACCGGCAGTGCACCACCTTCGAAGCCCTCGCCGGCCTCGACGACATGAGCGTCCCGCTCGGCGTCGGCGGTGTGCGCTTCTCGGTGTACGGCGACGGCAGGCGGCTGTGGCGCTCCGACGTGATCCGCCCCGGCGTCGCCCCGGTCCCGGTGCACGTCGGCATCGCGGGCCGCCGCACCCTGCGGCTCGTCGTCGAGGAGCACACGCCGTTCGGCCGGGCGGCGGTCGCGGACTGGGCGAACTCCCGGATCAGTTGCCGCTGAGCCCGCCGCCGCGTCCGGCTGCCGCCGGGCCCGTCCCCACCCGTCCCCGCGAGGTGTACGGCTCCGCGAGGGGTGAGGTGTACGGCTCCGCGAGGGCGAGGACCTTCGCCGCGTCGAGGTCACGGCCGGCGGCCCGCGCGGCCTCGTAGGCGTCGGGGGCGAGTCCGGCGCGCGCCAGGGCGGTGACCTCCGCCGCCTCGCGCAGCTCCGGCGCGGCGCGGGGCACCTCGCCCCGCCAGGCGTCGACGGCGGTCAGGATGCTCAGGGCGGGGGCCGGTTCGCCGCTGAGGGCGAGGGCGGTGGCGAGGCCGTCGGCGAGACCGGCCGCGAAGACGTCGGCACACTGGGCTTCCCGCGCCATCCGCAGGGCCTCGGCGGCCTGCGCGACGGCCGCCGGTCCCGCCCCCTCGTACGCCTCGACCCGGGCGGCGAGTCCGAGCACGAGGGCGTGGAAGTGCGGCGGCGGCGTGCTCTCGCCGATCATCGCGCCCGCCGCCTCCATGTGCGCGCGGGCGGTGGCGACGTCCCCGCCGTACAGCGCGATCCCGGCCAGCAGGAAGCGGACGTAGGTCTCGGTGTCGCGGACGTGGTGGCGCTCGGCCACCGCCATGGCCTCGCGCAGTCCCTCGGCGGCGGCGGTCACGTCGCCGAGGCGGAAGTCCAGTTCGGCGAGCCGGGCGATGAGGAACGGCGCCTCGGCGTGCGCGCCGACCTCGCGGGCGAGGGCCAGCGCCTCCTCGTACGCCTCACGGGCCTCCTCGTGCCGGCCGCGGAGCATGGTGGCCTCGCCGACGGCGCTCGCGACCTGGGCGCGCATCCAGCGGTCGCCGACCCGCCGGGACAGCGCGCGCAGCTCGGCGAGGTCGTCGTCGACCTCGGGCGTGTCGCCGGGCATGTCGATGACCGTGTGCGTACGGAACATCAGCGTGACGCCCATCTCCCACGGGCCGCCGTGCCGACGGGCGTTGGCGACGGCGATGTCGAGGAGGGCGCGGACCTCGGCCGGCTCGTCGGTGAAGTACGCGGTGAAGGGCCACAGCAGGCCCGGGAAGCGGGCGGACTCGGGCCCGGGGTCGGTGGCGAAGGCGGCGCGCACGCGGGCGACGAGCGCGGCGACCTCCGGGTCGTCCCGGAAGGCGGGGAGGGTCTGGCTCTCCACGGCGAGGAAGAGGTGCAGCATCCGCAGGTGCATGCGGGGCCAGTAGCGGGGGTCGGCCGGGTCCTCGGGGTCGTCGCCGAGGCGGACCACGCGCTCGGTCCAGGCGAGGCCCTCGGCCCGGTAGTTCCGCAGCCACCAGAACCAGCCCAGGGCGAAGACCAGCCGGAGGGCCGCGGGCTCGTCGCCGGCGGCGACGGTGCGGTGGAGGGCGGCGCGGATGTTGTCGAGGTCGCGCTCGACGCGGGCGATCCAGGGGAGCTGGTCGCCCGAGCGCAGCAGGGGTTCGGCCCGCTCGGCGAGGGCGGTGAAGTGGGCGGTGTGGGCGGCCTCGGCGGCGGCGAGCAGCTCCGGGGTCTCGGCGGCGCGCTCCACGGCGTATTCGTGGATGGTCTCCAGGAGGCGGTAGCGCATCTCGCCGTCGTCGGTGGGGGTGGCGACGACGAGGGACTTCTCGACGAGGCCGCCGAGGGTGTGGGTGGTGTCGGGGCCTACGGACCGGCCGGGGGCGGCTGGGGCGAGGGCTTCGGCGGCGGCGAGGTCCCAGCCGCCGGCGAAGACGGAGACCCGCCGGAGCAGGTCGCGCTCCTCGGCGTCGAGGAGGTCCCAGGACCAGTCGACGACGGCCCGCAGGGTCTGCTGGCGGGGCAGGGCGGTGCGGGAGCCGGAGGTGAGGAGAAGGAAACGGTCGTCGAGGCGGTCGGCGATCTGGCGCGGGGTGAGCAGGCGCAGACGGGCGGCGGCGAGCTCGATGGCGAGGGGCAGACCGTCGAGGCGGCGGCAGATCTCGTCGACGGCGGGCAGGTCGTCCTCGATGCGGAAGGCGGGCCGGACGGCGCGGGCGCGTTCGGCGAAGAGCCGGTGGGCGGGGGTCGGCGGGAGGGGTTCGACGGGGCGGACGGATTCGCCGGGCACACCAAGGGGTTCGCGGCTGGTGGCGAGGACGCGCAGCTCGGGGCAGTGGGTGAGGAGGGTCTCGGCGAGGGCGGCGGCGGCGCCGATGACGTGCTCGCAGTTGTCGAGGACGAGGAGGAGGGGACGGCGGGCGAGGTGCTCGACGAGCTGGGCGGTCGGATCGTCGTGGAGCGGCTGTCCTTCGCGGGTGATCAGGCTGGTCTCGCGCAGACGGAGGGCGGAGAGGACGGCGCCCGGTACGGCGTCGGGGTCGTCGAGCGGGGCGAGCTCGGCGATCCAGGCGGCGGGCCCCGCGGCCCGCAGGGCGGCCTCCTCGGCGAGGCGGGTCTTTCCGGAGCCGCCGGGTCCGGTGAGGGTGACGAGCCGGGAGAGCGCGAGGTCGGCACGAAGGGCGGCCAGTTCGGGCTCGCGGCCGACGAAGGAGGTGAGGCGGGGCCGGATATTGCCGGACGGGGGCGCGGGCGCGGGCTCATGGGCGGGCGCGGGTGCCTCGGCGGCCAGGAGTTCGGCGTGCAGGGCGGTGAGCTCGGGGCCCGGGTCCGCGCCGAGCCCGTCGGCGAGGGTGCGGCGGGCGGACTCGTACGCGGCGAGGGCGTCGGCCGGGCGCCCCTCGGCGCGCAGGGCGCGGATCAACTGGGCGTGGAAAGTCTCGTCGTACGCGTACGCGCCGGTGAGCTCGGTCAGCTCGGGGACGAGTCCGGCGGTGGCACCGCGCCGCAGGTCGGCCTCGATACGGCGGCGGAGCGCGGCCAGCCGCTGCGCCTCGGGGCGCACGCCGGCGGGCTCGGGCAGATCGGCGAGCGCGGGCCCCCGGAAGAGGCCGAGGGCGGTGCGCAGCAGTGCGGCGGCGGCTTCGGGGTCGCCCGCGTCGAGGCGCGCCTCCGCGTCGCGGACCTGCCGCTCGAAGACGTACAGATCGATGTCCTCGGGCCCGGCGGCCAGCCCGTACCCGCCGGGGCCGGACGTGACGGCGTCCTTGCCGAGCACCCTGCGGAGTCGTCCGACGAGCGCCTGCAGCGCGGCGCCGGGGTCCTGCGGCGGCTCGTCCCCGTACACGTCGCCCACGAGCTCCCCGACGGACACGACCCGCCCGCCGCGCAGCGCGAGCGCCGCGAGCAGCGCGCGCAACCGGGCGCCGCCGAGGGGGACGGGGGCGCCGCGGGCGTCGAGGGCCTCGGTGGTGCCGAGGATGAGGTACCGCACCGGATCATTGTCGCGGGTGGGGGTGACGGGCGCCTCGGGGTTTCCGTCGGGGGTTCCCCTGAGAGGGGCGCGAGGACGTCAGAACGCGCCGGTGTCGAGGTCGCAGCCGAGGGGCGCGGGGAGCGGGGAACGGCGCCCGCGCCCTCAGCGGGGTGGGGCCTCGTGCACGTGGCCATCACCTCTTGGCCCGCCCCCTCACGCCGGAAGGGACCGCCCCGACGGGATCAGCGGCCCCGGGACCGCGCGGTGTTTCGGGGCCGCCGTGCCGGTCCAGCAGGAGCCGCGGCGGGAGAGGAGGCGGCGGAGCCAGAGTTCGGTGGAGACCAGGTCGGCGAGGCCGTCGAGGGGGATCTGTTCGCCGTCGGCGGCGGCGTGCAGGGCGCGGCGGACCACGCGGGCCTCGATCAGGCCCGCGTCGGCGAGGAGCGGGGCCTCGAAGAGGGCCAGGAGCTGGGGGAGGGCGGCGCGCAGACCGGCGCGGGTGGCGGCGGCCGGGACCGCGGGGTGGGAGGCGCCCCAGCCGGAGGGCAGGTCGTGGATGCCGGCGCCGGCGAGGACGGTGCGCAGGACGCCGGCGCGGGCGTCGGGCTGGACCCGCAGCGATTCGGGCAGGGCACGGCAGGCCCGCACGACCTGGTTGTCCAGGAAGGGGGCGTGCAGGCGCTGGCTGCGGATCTCCGCGGCCTGCTCCAGGATCCGGTGGTCGGCCGCGGCGCGGGCGAGTGCGGCACGCGCGCGTGCCTCGCCCGGGCGCTGGACGGAGGTGGGCAGGGTCGCCGCCCGGTTCAGGCGAACCGATACTTCCGCCAGCGCCTCCCCCGTCAGCCAGCGCGCCGCCGGCCCCGGCCGCGACCAGGCGAGCGCGGAGAGGGACGCCTCCAGGGGGCCGTAGGCCCCGGTGGGCGCGCGGTTGGCCTCCAGGACCCGGGTGGCGGCGGCCTCCAGGCCGGTGCGGTACGGCGTACGGGCGAGCCGCCGCGCCGCCCGGTAGACCGTCAGCGGCACCAGCAGCGCCCCCGCCGAGGTGCCGGTCGCCTTGGCGAGCGCCGTGACGGGACGCACCAGGGAGCGGCGGCGGCGGTCCATCAGGAGGTCGGCGAGGCGCGCCGGGTGGGCGTCGAGGACCTGGCGGGCGCCGAAGCCGGTGAAGTGGTCGGCGCTGCCGCCCGCGAGCCGCCTGCGGTGCCGTTCGGCCGACACCAGAGAGGGGCCCGGTTCGTCCGTGAGGGGCCCTTCGAGCTCCGCGTACGGCAGGGCCTCCTCGCCGGCCGCGACGACCACGTGGTGCAGCCGCGGGTTGGCGGCGATCTCCCGGGCGCGTTCGAGTTCGTCGGTGCGGCCGGGCGTGGCCAGGTCGTTGAAGGTGACGGCGAGGAGCCGCTCCCCCGCCCCGGTGCCGTGGCCGAGGATCGTGCCGGGGACGCCGGGGAGCCCGGCCGCGAGCAGGGCGAGGGTGCCGGAGGCGCTGCCGCCGGACAGATCGGCGCCGATCCCGGGCGCGGGTCCGGTCCCGCGGGCCGCGCGCCGGTCGGCGGGCCCCATGCCGGGCACCGGGCCCGGGTCGGGCAGCGGCATCTCGGGGGCGTGCCGGGGCGCCGTCAGCCGGGCCCGTACGGCCTCGACCAGGGCGTCCCGCACGGCCTCCACGGCCTGCCGGGGGTCGGCCTCGGGCGCGGCGACGGCGAGCGAGGCGACGGTCTCGTAGCCGGTGATCTCGCGGGAGCCCTCGCGCAGGATCAGCGCGTGGCCGGGCGGCACCCGGCGCACCCCTTCGTACGGGGTGGAGTCGCGCAGCGCCTCGGGCGTCTCGGGGCAGGCGAGCAGGGCGGCGAGGTGTCCGATGTCGAGCTGGGCCTCGGTGAGGTCGGCGAGCGGCAGGGCCGCGGTGCCGTAGGCCGTACCGCCCGCCCAGGGGGTGTGGAAGACCGGCCGGGCGCCGGCGAGGTCACCGGTGACGGTGATGCGGCGGCCCGTCTTGACGACGGCGGTGTAGCTGCCGGGCCACGCGGTCAGATGCCGCAGTGCGCCCCCGCGCGCGGTCAGCAGGCCGCGCCGCAGTTCGTCGTCGCTCGCGGCGCAGCAGCCGAGGACGGCGAGGCGGGTGTGCTCGTCGACGGCGACCAGACGCACCTCGTCCGGGCGCCAGTCGCCGACCGCCCACAGCGGATCGGGATCGCCCCACAGGAGCTGCGCGCCCACCGGGTGCACCGTGCGCCCCTCGGCCGGGTCGCCGACGGCACCGGCCGAGCCGAACGGCGCCCCCTGGTGCACGCCGTGGGTGCCGAAGCGCGCGGCGACACTGCTCCAGCCCACCAGCCACCGCATCGCCGCCTCCACAAAGGTCGAGTGGAGACATGCTGCCATGACAACGGCGCACGGGAGGTATCACGAGGGGCATCGCGCCAAGGGCGAATGCGCCCCTGGCATGGGCCAGTTGAGCGCCGTCGCCTTTCGGCCATTCTCAACCCCTCGGCGGCCGAGGGGTTTCCTCACCGGGCGGCGCTGAAGAACCGGGGAAGGGGCGGTGCCGGACCGGTGGTGAGACGCGGCGGAACTCGGGCAGTCCGGGAGGCGTTCGCCTCCCGGAGCCGTCCGCCGCCCGCGGGGAAAGGGGCGACGGTGTCCCCCAGCCCACCCGTCCGGGACATCGGTCCTCGGCCAAGTGGGCCGACCCACGCAGCACTCATGGAAGCGCTCCCTCCTCCACCCCGGCGAGAGCGCACGGGCGGGCGCACGGCCACACACCGGGAGCACGACGGACGGCCGCGGATCCGGCGCTCATCCCATCCCACAACAATCTCGCCATACGGAACACCGCCCCTTAACGGTCGGGATCCGGCGAACTACGCTGTGCTTACGAATGCCGCACGCCTATGCCCGGCGTCGTGGCGGCCGTCTGGGTGTCGTGTCGAGGGGTGGCGTCATGTCCAGGGAGCAACGCGGGCCGAACGAAAAGCTCGGCACGGTTCTCGCCCTCGCGGGAATCAGCAATGCCGGGCTCGCCCGGCGCGTCAACGACCTCGGGGCACAGCGGGGTCTGACGCTTCGCTACGACAAGACGTCGGTGGCCCGGTGGGTGTCCAAGGGCATGGTGCCGCAGGGCGCCGCCCCGCACCTGATCGCCGCCGCCATCGGCCAGAAGCTCGGCCGGCCCGTGCCGCTGCACGAGATCGGTCTCGCCGACGCCGATCCCGCCCCCGAGGTGGGCTTGGCCTTTCCGCGCGACGTCGGCGAGGCGGTCCGCTCGGCCACCGAGCTGTACCGGCTGGATCTCGCCGGTCGGCGGGGCGGCGGCATATGGCAGTCCCTCGCCGGCTCCTTCTCCGTGAGCGCCTACGCGACGCCCGCCTCGCGCTGGCTGATCACCCCCGCCGATCCGTCGGTGGAACGCCGGGCCCCGCGCCCGGCGACGGCCCCCGGCCCCGGACCCGGCACCGGCCCGTCCGCCGGGACCGGAGGCACCGGCGGCGCGGGCGCAGCGGCCTCCGGAGCCGGCGCCCTCGCGGGGGCCGGCGGGCTCGGCGGGGCCGGCGGGCTCGGCGCCGTCGAGGCCGTGGAGCACGTGCGCGTGGGGCACAGCGACGTCGCCAAGCTCCGCGAGGCCGCGGAGGACGCGCGCCGCTGGGACTCCAAGTACGGCGGCGGCGACTGGCGCTCCTCCATGGTGCCCGAGTGCTTACGGGTCGACGCCGCGCCCCTGCTGCTCGGCTCCTACTCGGACGAGGTCGGCCGCGCCCTGTTCGGCGCGACCGCCGAGCTGACCCGGCTGGCCGGCTGGATGGCCTTCGACACCGGCCAGCAGGAGGCCGCGCAGCGCTACTACATCCAGGCCCTGCGGCTCGCCCGCGCCGCCGCCGACGTGCCGCTCGGCGGCTACGTCCTCGCCTCCATGTCCCTCCAGGCGACCTACCGGGGCTTCGCCGACGAGGGCGTCGACCTCGCCCAGGCCGCCCTCGAACGCAACCGGGGTCTGGCCACCGCCCGCACCATGTCCTTCTTCCGGCTCGTCGAGGCCCGGGCGCACGCCAAGGCGAGCGACGGGGCGGCCGCCGCCGCCGCGCTCAAGGCCGCCGAGGGCTGGCTGGAACGCTCCCGCGACGGCGACCCCGACCCGTCCTGGCTCGGCTTCTACTCGTACGACCGCTTCTGTGCCGACGCCGCCGAGTGCTACCGCGACCTGAAGGCACCCCGCCAGGTGCGCCGCTTCACCGAGCAGGCGCTGTCCCGGCCCACCGAGGAGTACGTGCGCTCGCACGGCCTGCGGCTGGTGGTGTCGGCGGTGGCCGAGCTGGAGTCGGGCAACCTGGACGCGGCCTGCGCCGCCGGCACGCGCGCGGTGGAGGTGGCCGGGCGGATCTCGTCGGCCCGCACCACCGAGTACGTACGGGACCTGCTGCACCGGCTCGAGCCGTACGGGGACGAGCCGCGGGTCATGGAGCTGCGGGAGCGGGCCCGCCCGCTCCTCGTGGCCCCCGCGTGACGTGACACGTGTCCCACGGTGCGGGCGGTTTAGGCCGGTTGTCAGTGGGCCAGTGCACTATCAGGGGTGGGAGGTGGCGCTGGTGTCCGATGCGGACCGCTATGACTGTGACGTGCTCGTGATCGGCGGCGGGATCGTCGGCCTGTCGACGGCGTACGCGATCACGCGCGCCGCGCCCGGCACCCGCGTCACGGTCCTGGAGAAGGAGCACGCGCCGGCCCGCCACCAGACCGGGCGGAACAGCGGCGTGATCCACAGCGGGATCTACTACCGGCCCGGCTCGCTCAAGGCCCGCTTCGCGGTCGAGGGCGCGGCCGAGATGGTCAAGTTCTGCGCGGAGTACGGCATCCCCCACGAGGTCACGGGCAAGCTGATCGTCGCCACCGGCCGTGAGGAGCTGCCCCGGCTGCACGCGCTCGTGCAGCGCGGCCGGGAGAACGGGATCCCGGTGCGCGAGCTCGGCCCGGCGCAGATCAGCGAGTACGAGCCGCGGGTGCGGGGCCTGGCCGCGATCCACGTGGGCACGACGGGCATCGTCGACTACGGGGCGGTGGCCGCCAAGCTGGCCGAGGCGTCGGGCGCCCGCATCCTGTACGGCTCGGAGGTCACCGTCGTCGACCGGCGGCCCTGGGGCGTCGCGGTGCGCACGGCCGCGGGGCGGGTGGTGCGCGGACGGGTCCTGGTGAACTGCGCGGGACTGCACTGCGACCGGGTGGCGCGGCTCGCCGGCGACGACCCGGAGATGCGGATCGTCCCCTTCCGCGGCGAGTACTACGAGCTGGCCGACCCCTCGCTGGTGCGCGGCCTGGTGTATCCGGTGCCCGACCCGGCCTTCCCCTTCCTCGGCGTCCATCTGACCCGCGGCATCGACGGCGGTGTCCACGTCGGGCCGAACGCGGTCCCGGCGCTCGCCCGCGAGGGGTACGGCTGGTCGGTCGTCCGCCCGCGCGAGCTCGCGGGCACCCTCGCCTGGCCCGGAAGCTGGGCGATAGCCCGCGCGCACTGGCGCTACGGGGCGGGCGAGCTGCACCGCTCCCTCTCCAAGCGCGCCTTCACCGAGGCCGTACGGCGCATGCTGCCGCTCGTCGAGGAGCGCGACCTGCGCCGGGCGACCCCCGGGGTGCGGGCGCAGGCGGTGCTGAAGGACGGCACGCTGGTCGACGACTTCCTGATCCGCGAGTCGGCCCGCACGGTCCATGTGCTCAACGCGCCCTCGCCGGCGGCGACGGCCTCCCTCCCGATCGGCCGCGAGGTGGCCGGCCGGGCCCTGGCGCTGCTGTAAGGGACGAGAGCGGCGCGGGCGGCGGCCCAAGGGGCGCGGTCGATGGCCCGGCGCGGGGCGGGCCCGCCCCGTAGAATCGGCACATTGTGTCTGAGCAGCCTGAGAACCCCCCGCACACCGCCCCTGCCGAGCAGCCCGTCGCCCGTCGCGGCAGCCGCATGTTCGCACCCGGCGAGGGGCCCTCGCCGGATCCGGCGGGCGCGCACTTCGAGCGGCGGATCCGCAGCTTCCAGCCCCGCCGCAGCCGCGTCACCGCGGGGCAGGCCGAGGCCATGCTGAAGCGGTGGCCCGACTGGGGGCTCGACATCGACGGCAAGCGGGTGCTCGACCTGGACGAGATGTTCGGGGGCCTTCCGGTCGTCCTGGAGATCGGCTTCGGGATGGGCGAGGCCACCGCGCAGATGGCCGCCGCCGATCCCGGCACCGGCATCCTCGCCGTGGACGTGCACACCCCCGGCCAGGGCAATCTGCTCGGCCTCGCGGACCGCAACGGCCTGACCAACGTCCGGGTCGCCAACGGCGACGCGATCATCCTGCTGCGCGAGATGCTCCCGCCGGAGTCCCTCGCCGGCTGCCGGGTCTACTTCCCGGACCCCTGGCCCAAGAAGCGCCACCACAAGCGCCGGCTCATCCAGCCCGAGTTCCTCACCCTGCTCGCCCCCCGGCTGAAGCACGGCGGCGTGCTGCACTGCGCCACGGACTGGGAGCCGTACGCGGAGCAGATGCTGGAAGTCCTGACCGCGCACCCCGACTTCGAGAACACCCAGGAGGACGGCGGCTACGCCCCGCGGCCCGGGTACCGGCCGCTGACCCGCTTCGAGGGCCAGGGGCTCGACAAGGGGCACGTCGTCCACGACCTGCTCTTCCGCCGCCGGTAACCGAACTCGCCGGCCCGGTCCTCCATCGGTGGGGACCCGGATGTCCACAGGGCGGTGGGCCGGTTTTCCACAGGCTGAGGGAACTCCCTCGCCGCTGTCGGTGACCGTCGTTAGGGTCGTTGCGTGTCATCGAACCCCATCGCCGGTCCTGCCGCCGAGCCCGTCCCCGCCCACTCCGACGCCCCCTCCCCCGCGTTCGTGCCCGCTCCCGCTCCCGTGCCCGCGCTCGAGAGCGACCAGCCGGACTTCGCGGCCGTCCCGGAGCGTGCCAAGTGGCGCTACAAGCCGCGCAAGGCGTTCTGGCGCAGCCGGCTGCTCCGGGCCGTCGCGCTGATCGCCGCGCTCGCGCTGTGCGCGCTGGCGATCCTCGCGATGGTGCGGGAGCAGACCGGCACCGAGGGCTTCCTCGTGGGCCTCGGCCTCGCGGTGCTGCCGGTGCCGCTGCTCCTGGCCGCGTTCCGCTGGCTGGACCGGGTCGAGCCGGCTCCCTGGAAGAACCTGCTGTTCGCGCTCGCCTGGGGCGCGTTCGCCTCCACCCTGGTCGCGATCCTCGCCAACTCCTTCGCCGTGGAGTGGATCAGCAGTGCCACCGCGGATCCCGGCTCGGCCGACACGCTCGGCGCGACCGCCGTCGCGCCGGTCGTGGAGGAGACGGCCAAGGGCGCCGCCCTGCTCCTGCTCTTCCTCTTCCGCCGCCGGGACTTCACGGGCCCGGTCGACGGGCTGGTCTACGCGGGGTTCACCGCCACCGGCTTCGCCTTCACCGAGAACATCCTCTATCTCGGCAACGCCTTCGGCGAGGACCAGGAGTTCGGCGCCGCCGGTCTCGGCTCGGTGACGGTCGGCACGTTCTTCGTCCGGATCATCATGTCCCCGTTCGCGCACCCGCTGTTCACCTCGCTCACCGGCCTCGGCTTCGGCTTCGCCGCCCTGCTGCCGGTCACCGCCAGGGCCCGCCGCACCCGCCTGGTGCTGCTGCCGCTGGGCGGACTGCTCCTGGCCATGGGCATGCACGCCCTGTGGAACGGCTCGGCGACCTTCCACCCGCTGGCGTTCGTCCTGGTCTACGGGATGTTCATGGTGCCGGTGTTTGCGCTGCTCACCTGGCTCGCGATATGGAGCCGGCAGCAGGAGCTGCGCACGATATCCGGGGAGCTCCCGGCCTACGCGACGGCCGGCTGGCTCGCCCACGACGAGCCGCTGGCGCTCTCCTCGATGCGGGCCCGCGCCCTCGCCCGGGGTTTCGCCGCCCGCAGCTTCGGCAAGCCGGGCGCGCAGGCCGTCGGCGAGTACGAGGCGTTCGCGACGACCCTGGCGTTCCTGCGCCACCGGGCCCGTCGCGGACAGGCGGCGCCGGACTTCACGGCCCGCGAGCAGGAGCTGCTGCACCATCTGTGGCAGCGCCGCCAGGTCGCCTCGCCCGCGCTGACCCACGCGGCCCGGGTCACCGGCCGGGTGTGGGTGCCGCCGCAGTATCTGGACTACGGCGGCTACAACCCGTACCGGAGCTGATCGGGCGCGGGCGTCCAGCCCAGGCGTCCGGCCCAGGCGTCCGGCCCAGGCGTCCGACTCAGCCGTCCGGCTCACCGTCCGGCTCAGGCGTCCGGCCCAGCCTGGCCCTCCGACGCCTTCGTCAGCGTGGCGAGCTCCGCGTCCGTCAGGCGCAGCTCGGCGGAGGCCACGAGGGCGGGGAGCTGCTCGACCGTGCGGGCCGAGGCGATCGGGGCGACGACGGTCGGGCGGGAGGCCAGCCAGGCCAGGGCGACGCTCGCGAGCTCGGCGTCGTGGGCCTCGGCGACCGCGTCGAGGGCGGCCAGCACCTTCCGGCCGCGCTCGGTCTCCAGGTGCTTGGCGGCACTGCCGGCGCGGACGCTGCTGACGGCGCCGCCCGGCCGGTACTTGCCGGTGAGGAAGCCGGAGGCGAGTCCGAAGTACGGCACGGCGGCGAGCCCGGCCCGTTCGACGGTCTCCAGCAGCGGGCCCTCGTAGGTGTCCCGGGACACCAGGTTGTACTGCGGCTGAAGGGCGACATAGCGGGCCAGGCCCTCGGCCTCGGCGAAGTCGAGGGAGGCGCGCAGCCGCTCGGGGGAGATGTTGGAGGCGGCGACGGCCCGCACCTTGCCGTCCTTCACGAGCTGGTCGAGGGCGGTGACGATCTCCTCGACGGGCACGGACTCGTCGTCGAAGTGCGTGTAGTAGAGGTCGATGTAGTCGGTGCCGAGACGGCGCAGCGACTCCTCGGCAGCCGCCTTGACGGTCGTGGCGCTCAGCCCCTTGTACTGGGGGTGGGCGCCGACCTTGGTGGCGACGAGGACGTCGGAGCGGTTGCCGCGCGAGGCGAGCCAGCGGCCGATGACGGTCTCCGACTCGCCGCCCTCGTTGCCCTCGGCCCACGCGGAGTAGACGTCGGCGGTGTCGACGAAGTTGCCGCCCGCGGCGGCGTAGGCGTCGAGGACGGCGAAGGACTGCGCCTCATCGGCGCTCCAGCCGAAGACGTTGCCCCCGAGGGCGAGCGGGAAGACGTGGAGATCGGACGTGCCCAGCCGGCGAAGAGTGGTCATGAGTCGGTCAACCCCCGAGGTCGCCGGGCGTATTCCGGCCAGGCCGGACTAGACGGTCAGGCCCTTGGAGCGGAGCCAGGCCGCCGGGTCGATGCCGTCGCCGGACGGGGTGTGGACCTCCAGGTGGAGGTGGGGCCCGGTGACGTTGCCGGTGGCGCCGACGCGGCCGATGGTCTCGCCGGTGCCGACCGACTGACCCGCGCTCACCGTCATCGACGACAGGTGCGCGTACCAGATCTCGGTGCCGTCCTGGAGCTCCAGGACGACCCGGTAGCCGTACGAGCCGGACCATCCCGCCGACTTCACGGTGCCGCTGTGGACGGCCTTGACTGGGGTGCCGGTGGGGGCCGCGAAGTCCAGGCCGGTGTGGTAGCCGGAGGACCACATGGAGCCGGACTCGCCGTAGGTCGAGGTGAGCGTGTACGAGGAGGTCGGCAGGGCGTAGCTGGCGGCGAGCTTGGCCAGGCGCTCGGCCTCGGCCTTCGCCGCGGCCTCCTCCTCGGCCTTCTTCTTCGCCTCGGCGGCCGCCTGCTCCGCGGCCTTCGCCTGGGTCTCGGCCTCGGCCGCCGCCTTCTCCGCGGCGGCCTTCTCCGCGGCCGCCTTCTCGGCGGCGTCCGCGGCGGCCTGCTGCTGCTCGGCCTGCTGGAGGATGCGGGCGCGCAGCGCCTCGCCCGCGTCGGTCTGCGTCCGGGCCTCGGACGCCTCGGTGCCGGAAGCCTGGTCGGTGCCGGCGAGCGTGAAGGCGGTGAGCGGCTGGGCCTGGTGCCCGGCCGCGACGACGTCGGAACCCCCGGACCCTCCCGAGCCCTCGGCCCCCTCGGCCCCCTCGGCCCCCTTGCCGTCCGCGCCGATCAGCTCGCCGATGCCGGGCAGTTCGGAGGCGTCGGGCAGGTCGACGTCCGGCAGCGCTATGGAGACCGGCGGCCTCTCCTGGGCGGTGGCCAGACCGCCGGCGCCGACCGCGGCGATGACGCCGACGCCGAGCACGGTGGAGGAGCGGGCGAAGTTGGAGCGCTGCTTGACGACCCGGTGGCGCCCGCCGGCACGGCCCCGGTCCCGCAGGGAGTCCTCGGTGGGGTTCCACTCCTCCCCGTCCGCGCCGGCGGCGCTCGACGCCCCCGAGGTGTCGAAGTAATCGAAGGGGGTATGCGGAGCAGGGGTGTTGGAGGCCACGGAGGCGCTCTCCTTTCCTTCCTTCTCGCCTACCGGGTTAGCTGACGGGTTCGGAGCAGGAAGGTCTCCTACGGGCGGTGCCGCACGAGTGCGGTGGGGCCCGATTCACCCCAAGTGGTGGTTCCCCGGTTCCCTTACGGGATTCGGCGCGTGCGCACGGTGCCGTCTCTTGCGACGGCTGGGACGACCGCGCTGCGTTATCGAACGTTAATAGACGTGGCCTCCCGATTCCAAGCCGTTCCGCTTGATCATTAGCTGAATTGGTAGGGAAAAGCCCGAGTTGACCTCCCTTCAGAACGGCGTCAGGACCAAACCCCGTATCTGACGTTACGTCAATTGTTATCGGAGCGACACCTCGTCACCACGCCCTGTCACCACGCCCTGGTACCGCGCCCTGTCACCGCGCCCCGTCACCACCCGCGTCACCACCCGCGTCACGGCGCGGACCCACCGCCCGGTCGGCCGGCGGCACCACCGGCATCGTCCGCCGCCGCTCCGGCTGCCCCACCGCCGGACGGCTCACCGCGAGCAGCGCCATGTCGTCCGTGGTGCCCCCGCCCGTGTGCCGCCGCACATCCGCCACCACCGCGTCGAGCAGCTCCTCGGGCCCCGGGAAGATCCACCCCGCGAGCCGCTCCCCCGGGTCGTAGAAGACCCCCGCCGCGTCCCGCGCCTCCGACAGGCCGTCCGTGTAGAACAGCAGCGTCGCACCCGGCGGATACGGCGACTCGTCGGCCCGGTCCGGCCACACCGCCAGTTCCCCCATCCCCAGCGGCAGCGCGGCCTCGCTGGGCCGCAGCACCTCCACACCCCCGTCCGCCCGCAGCAGCAGCGGCTCGGGATGGCCCCGGTTGACCACCCGCACCACCCGGTCACCGCCCGGGATCTCCGCGAGCACCGCCGTGGTGAACCCCTCGAACGCGTCGAGACCGTCGCGCCGGGTGCCCTCCCGGGCCAGCGCCCGCTCGAGCCGCGCCGCCACCCCTTCGAGGGTCGCCTCCTGCTCGGCCGCCTCGCGGAAGGCACCGATCACCACGGCCACGGCCTCCACCGCGTCGAGCCCCTTCCCCCGCACGTCGCCGACCACCAGCCGCACCCCGTGCGGGGTGTCCTGCACCGCGAACAGGTCGCCGCCGATGAACGCGTCCGCCTGCGCCGCCTCGTACCGGGCGGCGATCTGCAGCCCCCCGATCCGCTCGGCGGGCGTGGGCAGCACCGCCTTCTGCGCCGTCTCCGCGATCACCCGCGCCGAGGCCAGCCGCTCGCCGCTGCGCCGCACCACCCGGCTGATCAGCACCGCGAGGCCCGAGACCGTGGCGACCGTCAGACTCTCGGTCAGGGAGGGGATCTCCGCCACCGTCCCGTTGTAGACGTGCAGACCGACGCTGGCGAGGACGGCGGCGATGCCCGTGAGCAGCGTCGTGAGTGTGGAGAAGAAGGGGGCCGCGATCAGCGGCGCCGCCGAGAACATCGGCGCCGCCGTGTACTGGGGCGGGGTCGACGCGTCGAAGACGATCCCGCCCACGATCACCAGCGGAGGGAGCGCGCGCAGAAAACGCCGGGCGCCGCGGTACGGGCCGGGCGACGGACCGCCGGACCCTGCGCGCACCGCACCGGAGGAGGAGCCGGAGCCGGAGGGCACACCGGACGAGGCCCCACGGCCCCCGGAGGAGGACGCGTCGGCGGCCCGACCGGAGGCCGGACCCGGGGCCGGACGGGCGCGGCGGCCACCGGAGAGGCCCCGCCCGCGCCGCACCGCTGCTCGCGCCACCTGTGCTCTCCCGCCTGCACCGCCGCCTGGACTGCACCGCCGCCTGGACCAGCGCCGGCACTGCCGCCGCCCGGGCTGCCGTCTGGACTGCCCTTCGGCGTGTCCTCTGGACTGGTCTGGACTGTCCTCTGGCTCGCCGCCCGGCCCCGGACGGACCCGCGCCCTGTCCAGGGTGCCGTCAGGCCGCGCGGCTCGGCGACTCCTCCTCGGCCGGTTGGCGTACGGGCGGCGGCTCGGCCAGCCGTCCGCCCCGGGCCAGCAGCGCCATCGCCCCCGCGCACCCGAGACCGACCGCGCACAGCACCAGCCAGGGCGCCGCCGACCGGCCGGTCAGGTCGAGCAGGGCGCCCGTCCCCAGGTTCCCCAGGGTGATGCCCACCCCGCAGACGGTGTTGTAGAGCCCGTAGTGGGTGGCCACCCAGCGGCCCCCGGACAGCGCGACGACCGTGTCCATCTCGTACGGGTAGAGCACCGCGTTCGCGACCGCCAGCACCGCCGCGCACAGCAGCAGCCCCACCAGCGAACGCCCCAGCCCCGCCGGGACGAGGAAGGCGCCGCCCATCAGGGCGAGTCCGAGCACCAGACAGCGCTCGCGCGACAGCCGGGCCTTGCACCAGGCGGTGATCCGCAACTGCCCGGCCAGCGCCACCAGCGCCGAGACCACGAACAGGGCCGTGGTCGCCGCCGTACCGCCGGCGGCGAGCGGCAGCGCCAGATAGACCTGGAAGGACAGCACGTACGAGCCGGTCATGGCCAGCGAGAACAGCCAGAACGTGCGGTTGCCGAGCACCGTACGGAACTGCCCCTTCCGCCCTTCCCCGGCGGTGTCCGCGGCCGCCGAGGACCGGCGCACCGGCAGATGCCGCAGTTGTACGAGGGTGAGCGCGGCGAACAGGACGGCCGCGACCGTGCACGTCAGCCGGAACGACACCCCTGTCAGGGCCACCCCGATCAGCGGTCCAAGGAGGATGCCCGCCTGGTAGTACGCGTTGAACAGGGCGAACGCCTCCACGCGCCGCCGCTCCCCCGCCTCGGCCGCGAGAAAGGCCCGCACCGCCGGGTTGAACAGCGCCCCCGCAAGCCCCGTCGCGAGCGAGGCGGCGAGCAGCGCGGGCAGCGACTGGGCGAAGGCGAGCGCCCCGAAGCCCAGGGTCCGCAGCGCGCAGCCGGCGACGATCAGCGGCTTGAAGCCGAGCCGGTCGGCGAGCGCCCCGCCGACCAGGAACATGCCCTGCTGGGACAGGTTCCTGGCGCCCAGCACGAGCCCGACCGCCCAGGCCGCCATGCCGAGGCCGTCGGCCAGATGCGCGGCGAGGTACGGCATCAGCATGTAGAAGCCGAGGTTGATGGTGAGCTGGTTGAGGAAGAGGAGACGGACGGTCGGGTCGAAGCCGCGGGTCTGGCGCCAGAGGTTCACCGGTCGCCGCCCTGGGAGGAGCGGGCCCCGACCGCGCCGGCCTGGGAGGAGCGGATCGGCGCGGCGCCGGACCGGATGGAGCGGGCCTGGGCGGCGGCACCGGACCGGGCGGGGCTGACCTGGGCGGCGGCATCGGACCGGGCGGGGCGGACCTGGGAGGAGCGGGCCTGGCCGGCGTCGGACCGGGCGGGGGCAGTCCCGCCAGCATCGGTCCGGGCGGGGGCAGTCCCGCCGACGTCGGCCCGGGCGGGGCGGGCCTGCCCGGGCCGGTCGAGGACCCGGCGGGTCCAGCCGCGGACCGGCTCGCCGGGCGCGTACGCCGCCGGCTCCTCCCGTACGGGCCCGTCGAGCAGTCCGTGCGCCGCGCAGAACTCGTCGTTGAAGACGGTGTCGAAATAGCGCTGCGGCCCGTCCGGGAAGACCGCCGCGATCCGGGTGCCGCGCGGCCGGGTACGGGCCAGCCAGCCGGCCACCAGCGCGACCGCGCCGACGCTCCAGCCGCCGGTCGCGAACTGCCGGGCGGCCAGCCGGCGGGCCGCCCGTACCGCCTCCGCCGGCCCCACCCAGTGGACCTCGTCGAAGGCGCCGTGGTCGACGTTCGCCGGGTGGATGGAGGAGCCGAGCCCGCGCATCAGACGCGGGCCGGCCGGCAGCCCGAAGACGGTGGAGTCGATCGAGTCCACCCCGACGAGTTCCAGGGCGGGGCTGCTGGTGGCGCGCAGGGCGCGGGAGATGCCGGCCGAGTGCCCGCCGGTGCCCACCGCGCAGACCAGCACGTCGATCCGGTCGAGCTGACCGGCGAGCTCGGCCGCGAGCCCGGCGTACGCCTCCGGGTTGTCGGGGTTCCCGTACTGGTCGGGCCACCAGGCCCCGGGCAGCGCGAGCAGCAGCTCGGCCACCCGGTCCCTCCGGGCCTGCTGCCAGCCGCCGTGCGGGCTGGGCTCCGGCACGACGTGGACCCGGGCGCCGTGGGCGGTGAGCATCCGCTCCACGATCGGTTCGAGCCCCGGGTCGGTGACGACGTGGACGGGGTGGCCGTGCAGGATCCCGGCGAGGGCGAGCCCGAGGCCGAGGGTGCCGGAGGTCGACTCGACGATCGGGGCGCCCGGCCGCAGGTCACCGCGGCGGCGGGCCTGCTCGACCATGTGGAGGGCGGCGCGGTCCTTGATGCCGCCGAAGTTGAAGCCTTCGAGCTTGGCCCAGTAGCCGTCGTCCATCCACAGCACGGGGGTGTGGCCGACGGTCTGCTCGGCGACGGACAGGAGGTTGGCGGGGTGCGTCATGGGGTCTGCGTCCCTTGGGGGGTGAGGGGGGCTCCGCGCGTACGCGGGCATGCGGAAGAACCGGAGGCGTACGGGCTCAGGCCCGTGCTCGTGAGCGAGCTCGGACCGGGCTCGGGCTCGGGCTCGTACGCGGTCCGGTCAGTTCCGGTCCACTCCCAGGGCGATCAGCAGACGGCCCGGCTCGGGGCCGGGTCCCGCCCTGCCCCGGACGCAGCGCGTGTGCGGGGCTTCGGGGAACACCTCGTCGTACGCGAGGGGGATCGCGCTTCCGGCGTCCGGCGCCGACAACGGCGTCCCGGTGGACTGCGCCGGCAGATGCGCGTCGAAGGCCCAGCCCTCCCCGGACCGCTCGCAGCCGTGCGGCAGGGCGGGTGCGGAGACGCTGGTCCCGGAGGGGCCGCCGGCGAGGGGCAGGGAGTGCCCGTGCGTGCCGTGGCAGACGCCCGCGATCAGGGCGACGAGCGCGAACAGCAGCAGGACGGCGGGCGCCCGCCGTCCTGCCGCACGCATCGTCACACACCGGTCACTCATGGTGCGCGAGAGCGTACGGGTCGCGTCCGGCCGCCCGCAAAGGGACGGGCGCGGTTTTGGCCACCGTTTACTTCGGACGGTGCGGACCCGGCACGCGGACCGGGCGGCGTCGCACGTGGACCAGGGCCGGCCCGCGGTCCGCACCGCCCCGCTACAGGTTCCGCTCGGCGAAGACCTCCATCGCGTCCCGGACGAGGACGGCGGTGCCCTCCCCGTACTGGTCGTAGTTCCGGGTGAAGCGCGGGTCGTCGACGTACATCCGGCCGAGACCGATGAAGTACTCCTTCGTCGGCGTCGTCGTGCCCGACAGCCAGGTGTGGTGCCGCCGGGTGATCGCCTGCACCTCGTCGCTGTCGGGCGCGAGGCCCTGCGCGGCGGCCGCCGCGAAGTCGCGGGCGATGCCGGCCTGCTCGTCCAGGAACGCCTTCTTCTCGGCGTCGCCCAGCGAGCGCCACCAGCGGTCGCCCTTCTCGTACGCCTCGCGGCCCCAGCGCTCGGTGACCTCGGCCTCGTACCGCGTGTGGTCGAAACCGTCGAACATCTCGTCCGCCATCAGTTCTTCTCCTCTCTCGGTCTTGTGGAGAGTGGTGCGTACGGCCTCGATCTGCCGCCCGATGCGCTCGCGCTCCCGCTCGAGGAGGGCCAGATGCGTGCGCAGGGCGGCCGAGGTGTCCCGCTGGCCTTCGAGGACCTCGGCGATGGCGGGCAGGGAGAGCCCGAGCTCGCGCAGCAGCAGGATCCGCTGCAGCCGCACGAGTGCCGCCTGGTCGTAGTACCGGTAACCGTTCGCGCCGATCCGGCTCGGCTCCAGCAGCCCCAGGTCGCCGTAGTGGCGGAGGGTGCGGCTGGTGGTGCCGGCCTTTCTGGCGATCTCCTGGATCGACCACTCCATGCCGACCACGCTAGAACTTGACGTTACGTAAAGGTCAAACGGGAAATCGCCCAGGGGCTCCGGCGTCCATCTGCGCCGCAACACGACGAAGGCCCGGATCGTGAGAACGATCCGGGCCTTCGTGCTACTGAGTAGCGGGGACAGGATTTGAACCTGCGACCTCTGGGTTATGAGCCCAGCGAGCTACCGAGCTGCTCCACCCCGCGTCGGTAAACACGACCTTACGGCATGGTCAGCCGAAACCGAAATCGGTTTCCCCGGCGGCGGTTCAGCAGCCGCAGTCGTCCGCGTCGACGGGTGCGGTCAGCGGGTCCGCGTCCTTCTTCTCGGCGCCTTCCCAGGTCTCGTACGGGAAGCCCTCGCGCACCCAGTACTCGAAGCCGCCCAGCATCTCCTTCACCTGGAAGCCCAGCTCGGCGAGGGCGAGCGCGGCGCGCGTGGCGCCGTTGCAGCCGGGGCCCCAGCAGTACGTGACGACCGGGACGCTCTTGTCGAGGAGCTGCTCGGCCTGCTCGGCGATGAGCGCGGTCGGCAGGTGCACGGCGCCCGGCACGTGGCCCTGGTCCCAGGACGCGGTCGAGCGGGAGTCGATCACGACGAAGCCGGGGTCGACGCCCGTGGCGCGGGCGTCGGCGAGGGTGGAGGCCACGTCGGACACGTCGGCGTGGAAGGCGAGGCTCGCCGAGAAGTAGGCCGCGGCGGCGGCCGGGGAGGCCGGGGGCGTACGGAGCACGGGGTTGACCTGATGCGTTGTCGTCGTCATGGTGATCAATCTAGGGACGATGATCACGACGCTGAAGTGACGATCCACGGAGGTCCGGGGCCTCGGCCGGGGATTCCCGGGCGTTCGCGGCGGGGCGGCGGGGATCTCACGTAGCGGGACGGGAAGGGCGGGGAAACGGCCTCCTGTCACATCGGCGGCCCGCCGTCCGTCATCGCCATGTGAGGCCACGCGAAGGGGAAGAGGCACCGATGGAGAACAACCCCACGCCGAGCTCCGTGCCGACCTCCACACCGAGCTCCGTGCCGAGCTCCGCGCCGGCCTCCTCTCCCGGCCTCACGCCGGAGCAACTGGCGGAACGTTTCGAGGCCGACCGCGGCCATCTGCGCGCGGTCGCGTACCGCATGCTCGGCTCGCTCGGCGAGGCCGAGGACGCCGTCCAGGAGACCTGGATCAGGCTGAACCGCTCGGACATCGGCGAGGTGCGCAACCTCAGCGGCTGGCTGACCACCGTCACCGGCCGGGTCTGCCTCGACATGCTGCGCTCCCGCACCTCCCGCCGCGAGGACCCGCTCGACTTCTACGTCCCCGACCCGGTCGTACGGGAGGAGGGCGCCGCGGACCCCGAGAAGGAGGCGCTGCTCGCGGACTCCGTCGGCCTGGCCCTGCTCGTCGTCCTGGAGACGCTCGCCCCGGCGGAGCGGCTCGCCTTCGTGCTGCACGACATGTTCTCCGTCTCCTTCGACGAGATCGCCCCCATCGTCGACCGCACCCCCGCCGCCACCCGCCAGCTCGCCAGCCGCGCCCGCCGCCGCGTCAAGGACGCCGCCCCGACGCCCGATCGCGACACCGCCCGGCAGCGCAAGGTGGTCGACGCCTTCCTGGCGGCCTCCCAGGCCGGCGACTTCGAGGGCCTGCTCACCGTCCTCGCCCCCGACGTCGTCCTCCGCGTCGACGGCGGCACCCTCACCGCGGCCGCCTCCAAGCTGATCCGCGGCGCCGAGGCGGTCACCGCCCAGGCCCTCACCTTCTCCCGCTACCGCCACGCCGCCCGCCCGGTCACGGTCAACGGCGCCGCCGGCCTGGTCTCCCTCGCCCACGGCTCCCCCGTCGGCCTCATGGCCTTCACCATCGTCGACGACCGCATCGTGGAGATCGACATCGTCGCCGACCCGGAGCGCCTGGCGGCCCTGGGCGTGCACTGAGGGGCGCGCCTGCTCCGGCGGGCGCGCGCCCGGCTCTCAGGACAGGGCGTGGCTCAGTCGAGGGTGCCGCGGCGGCGGATGTCGAGGGTGGCGCAGTGGAAGGATCCGCCGAACGGGGCGTAGTGGAGGAAGTCGCAGGGGATGGGCTCGAAGCCCCAGGTCTCCAGGGCGCGGAGCATGCCGGTGTGGTGGCGGTCGGCGATGACGCGTCGGCCGTCGATCACCAGGACGTTCATGCTGAGCCATTTGCCGCAGATCGAGGTGAACTTGAGCAGCCGTTCGCCGATCGGGTCGGGTTCGGGGGCGACCAGGATGTCCCACGAGTCCAGGACGGGGGGCAGTCGGTCGACGTCGACGTACTCCGGGTTGACCAGCGCCCGGCCCGGGGCGAGCGGGAGGAAGGTCGTGTCGATGTGCATGGGGGTGGGGCAACGGCTCTCGATCTCGTGGATGCGGTAGCCGGGGCCGAGGTGCCGGCGCAGCCACTCGATGCCCATGCGGTTGGTGACGTTGCTCGGCGTCACGAACAGATCGCGTCCGGCCCGTACGAAGTCCGCCGCGTCGAACACGGGCTCGAACTCGGTCACGATGCGGCGGACCGGCTCGCCGTGCCGCGCGGGCCGGAAGTCCGGCTCGTACAGTGCGTCCGTCAACTGCGGCTTCGGCGCCGCCGTCCAGCGTGCCCCGCGCCGGAAGTAGTCCTTGAGGACCGTGCGGTACGAGTGGGTCTCGAAGTACCGGCACGGCCACGCCATCGGCGTCTCGATGATCTCGTCACCGATCACCAGCAGGCTGTCGCGCGGGCAGGAGTTGACGAAGCCCCGGGAGGTCCAGTCGGGCGTGGCGAAGGGCCGCCGGTGGTCCACCGGGTCCGGGCGGCGGACGGTGACGCCCAGGGACTCCAGGAGCTCGACGAACCCGTCGAGCTCCCGCTGCGCCGGCTCGACCAGCCGCCGCGGATACCGGAAGGGCGCGGCCAGCCCGTGCAGCCGCGCCGCCCACGGCGGCATGGTGACGGACACCGCGGCGTCGTGCGGCGGGATCATCGCCCCGTCGAGGCGGCCGACGATGACCTCCTCCAGCGGGTCCCACTCGTTGTGGGAGTTGACCGGCGAGACGAGCGGCGCCGAAGCGGCCGGAGCCGGTGATGCGGCCTCCCGTTCCTCGGTACGCCGTTCCCGGGTGGTCTGGACGCCGTCTGCGCGGCGGATCGACAAAGCCATAGCGTGCCTCCACGCGGCATTTGTCCCGTTCCTCCGCCGCCAAACCTGGCACCCGGGCGAAGCGCGACGCGAAGCCCGACCGCACAGGCCGAACAAAGGGCCGCATACGAAGGCGCCCCGCCCGGTGGGACCGGGCGGGGCGCCTCGTGCGGTAGGCCGTGTGGGACTCGAACCCACAACCAATGGATTAAAAGTCCACTGCTCTGCCAATTGAGCTAACGGCCCGTGGACAAGCACACCCGAGCAGCATAGCCCGATACCTCCTCCAAACCGATCGGGTATCGGCCCTGCCGCGCGCGGTGGCGCAAAGGGGAGGGCCCCTGCCCGCACTGTCGTGCGGGCAGGGGCCCTGTCGGCGTGTCAGCCGTTGCGCTTCCAGCGCGGCTTGTCGTCGCGGCGGTCGCGGTTGAACGACGGGCGGTCGTCACGACGGTCGCGGTTGAACGAGGGGCGCTCGTCGCGGCGGTCGCGGTTGAAGGGGCGGTCGCTGCCGCGGTGGCCGCCGGTGGGGCGGTCGTCGCGGCGGTCGCGGTTGAAGGGGCGGTCGCTGCCGCGGAAGCCGCCACGGTCGCCACCACGGTCACCGCCGCGGTCGTCACGACGGTCACGGTTGAACGACGGACGCTCGTCCCGACGGTCGCGGTTGAACGACGGACGCTCGTCCCGACGGTCGCGGTTGAAGGACGGACGGTCGTCGCGGCGGAAGCCGCCACGGTCGCCACCACGGTCACCGCCGCGGTCGTCACGACGGTCACGGTTGAACGACGGACGCTCGTCCCGACGGTCGCGGTTGAAGGACGGGCGCTCGTCGCGGCGGAAGCCGCCACGGTCGCCACCACGGTCACCACCGCGGTCGTCACGACGGTCACGGTTGAACGACGGACGCTCGTCCCGACGGTCGTCGCGGCGGTCGCGGTTGAAGGACGGACGCTCGTCCCGACGCTCGTCACGACGGTCGCGGTCGAAGTCGCGGCGCTCCTCGCGGACCGGCTCCGCCACGACGGCCGCGGCGAGCTCGGCCTCGGCGGCCTCGGTCACCTCGGCGATCGCGGCCTCCGGGTCCTCACCGCGCTCGCGGGCGGCGCGGGCCACCAGGCGGTCGGCCTCCTCGCGGAGCTCGACGGCGCGGCGCTGCAGGCGCTCCAACTGCTTCGTCAGGTCGGCGACCTCGCGCTCGGCCTGCTTGGCGGCGTTGTTCGCGGAGTCGGCCTGCACCTCGGTCAGGGACCGGGCGCCGGTGATCTCGGCGACCTCGGGGTCGAAGGCGCCGGCGCCGCCGACGATGTGGCGCGAGGCGTCGACGCCCGCGTCCTCCATCAGGCGGAAGATCTGGCGGCGCTGGTGCGGCAGGGCCAGGGAGACCACGACACCGGAGCGGCCGGCGCGGGCGGTGCGGCCCGAGCGGTGCAGGTAGTCCTTGTGGTCACCGGCCGGGTCCACGTTCAGGACCAGGTCGATGCCGTCGACGTGGATGCCGCGGGCGGCGACGTCGGTGGCGACGAGGACGTTGACGTAACCGTCCTTGAAGTCGGCGAGCGTACGGGTACGCGCGCCCTGGGTCATGCCGCCGTGCAGCGCGTCGGCCTTCACACCGGAGTCGCGGAGCTGCTCGGCGACGCGGTCGGCGCCCAACTGGGTGCGGACGAAGATGATGGTGCGGCCCTTGCGGGCGGCGATGGCGGCGGTGACCGGGGCCTTGTCCTTGGGCTTCACGACCAGGACGTGGTGGGTCATCGTCGTGACGGCGCCGGCGGACGGGTCGACCTCGTGGGTGACGGGGTTCACCAGGTAGCGCTTGACCAGGCTGTCGATCTCGTTCTCCAGGGTGGCGGAGAACAGCAGGCGCTGGCCGCCGGCCGGGACCTGGTCGAGCAGCTCGGTGACCTCGGGCATGAAGCCCAGGTCGGCCATCTGGTCGGCCTCGTCGAGGACCGCGATCTTCACCTGCTCCAGGGAGCAGGCGCCGCGGTTGATGATGTCGCGCAGGCGGCCCGGGGTGGCGACGAGGATGTCGACACCGCGCTCCAGGGCGTAGATCTGGTTGCCCATGGACGTACCGCCGCAGACGACCTTCATCTTCAGGCCGAGCACGTCGCCGTACGGCTGGAGGGCGTCCGCGACCTGCATCGCGAGCTCACGGGTGGGGACGAGGATGACGCCGCGGGGCTTCTTCTTCTCGGTGTGGCCGCCGGCCAGGGTGGCGAGCAGCGGCAGACCGAAGGAGAGGGTCTTGCCGGAGCCGGTACGGCCACGGCCGAGGATGTCCTTGCCGGCCAGGGCGTCCGGGATGGTCGCGGCCTGGATCGGGAAGGGGGTGGTCACACCGTTCTGGGCGAGCTTGCGCACGACGCCCTCGGGGAGGCCCAGGTCACCGAAGGTGAGCTGCGGCTCGCCGGCGGAGGCGTCGTCCGCCTCGACGGTCGTGTCGTCGCTCGTCGCGTCGGCGGTCTCGACGGTCGCGTCGAGGGCGGCCTCGGCGGCCTCGACGACCTCGGAGGCGTCGACGACGGCGACGATCTCGTCGCTCTCGGGCAGGACGATGTGGTCAGAACTGAAAATGGACATGCGAAATGCGAAACCTTCCGGAGTCTCGGCACGCGCCCGTCAACTCCGTGTTTCGCACTACGACCGCCTCAATGCGGTCAGCCACGGCAAGGGAGAGTACGCGCCAGTCACGGCGCTCTTCGGTCGTGGCGCCGGGCAAATGGGATCAAACGATCTACCACCATACGCACTCTCCCCCTCCCAAGGCAAACCGAGCTCCGTCACACCCCCGCTACACCGGCCCTGCCTGCGGCGATGCCTCCGGCTCCGTCGCCCCGCCGGGCCCCTCGGCGGCCCGCATGGCACCCATGTGGGTGTCCGCGCCGGGTGTCGTCGTGGGCGTCTCGGTCACCGTCGGATCGGGCGTCGGCTCCTGCGTGGGCGTGGTCGGCTCCTGGGTCGGCGTCGGCTCCGTCGGGTCCACCGGTGGCGTGGTCTCGCCACCCGGCGCCCCCGAGCCACCGCCGTCGGCGCCGCCGTCCGCACCACCCGAGGGCGGCTGCTGCGGCTTCGGCGCCCCGCCGGGACCGACCGGGGCCGCGCCACCGGTCGGCTTGGCCGTCGCGGACGGCGATCCGCTCGGTACGGGGGTCTGCTCGCCCTCGCCGTCCGGATCGGGCCCGCTGCGCCCCGTACGGTCGAAACCGCCGCCCTGGCCGCCGGCGAGCCCGCCGTCCTCACCGGACCCGGCCGCCGCGCCGCCCTTCCCCGCGGACGTGCTGGGCGCCGGCTTCGCGCCGTCGTCGCCGACACTCATACAGCCGCTCAGGCCCGCACAGGCGGCGACCGCCAGCGCGGTGGCGGCCCATCTCACGGGGGTGGGCAAAGGGCGCACGGAGGCACCTCCAGGACGGGGCGGGCAGGAACGGGACGCGCGCGGTCCGAACGCGCTGCCCTGCCCAACTCCCTTCGCACCACAAGGGACACGCCCGGCGTGCGCCCGGGATGCGCCGCCCCCGGCCCCGCGCCACCCCGGGAAACCCGCCCCGCGCCGCGCCACCCCACCCCACGGCACACCGTCCCGCGCCACCCCACGGCGCACCGTCCCACGCCGCGCCGGCTCAGCCGTAGCCCAGCGCGTGCAGCCGCTCGTCGTCGATGCCGAAGTGGTGGGCGATCTCGTGGACGACGGTGATCTCCGTCTCCGCCACCACGTCCTCGCGCGACGCGCACATCCGGAGCGTCGGGCCCCGGTAGATGGTGATCCGGTCCGGGAGCACCCCGGCGTACCACTCGCCGCGGTCGGTGAGCGGCGTCCCCTCGTAGAGCCCGAGGAGCTCCGGGTCGTCGGAGGGCGGCTCGTCCTCCACGAACACGGCGACGTTGTCCATCAGCCGGGTCAGCTCCGGCGGAATCCGGTCCAGGGCCTCGGCGACGAGTTCCTCGAACTCCTCGCGCGTCATCTCCAGCACCCGCTCATTCTCCCCCCTCGGGAAACCGTTTTGGCGATACCGCCTGCCATCCCATATGCTTCTCACGTCCCCGACGCGCTGAGAAGCGCCCAGGCGGGCCTCTTAGCCCTCATCGTCTAGTGGCCCAGGACGCCGCCCTTTCAAGGCGGTAGCACGGGTTCGAATCCCGTTGGGGGCACGCACAACCCTGTGCGAGACTGGTTCTCGCACACCATAAGGTCCTGTGGAGCAGTTGGTTAGCTCGCCACCCTGTCAAGGTGGAGGTCGCGGGTTCAAGTCCCGTCAGGATCGCTGAGACCGGAAACGGTCTCGTGGCTGGGTAGCTCAGTTGGTACGAGCGATCGCCTGAAAAGCGATAGGTCGCCGGTTCGACCCCGGCCCCAGCCACAAAGAGAAGGCCCCGTTCGAGAGAACGGGGCCTTTTTCGTGCGCCCGCGCCCCGCAGGAACCGGGGAGTCCCGGGCGGCCGTACGGGAAGAGCCCGCGCCCCTCCCGTACGGCGCCCGCCCCGCCCGTACGGCCTCCGCCGCCCGCTAGGCGTCCTCCCGGCGCCGGGCGCCCGGCCGCGCCCGCCACGCCAGCGCCGCCGCCACCACCGCGACCACCGCCGCGAGCAGCACCCAGTCCGGGACCGCGCGGCCGAGGCCGGCCACCCGCTGCTCCACGGCGAAGGAGTCGTCGACCGAGAGCAGCCCGGGCAGGGCGGTCGTCCCGTCGAAGACCAGGAAGAGCGTGCCGAGGGCGATGAAGAAGAGGCCCGACAGGAGCGAGGTCGAGTGCAGCGCGAACCGGCCGACGCGGATCGGGCGGCCCCGCAGCCAGCGCCGCCGCCCCAGGTCGTAACGCTCCCAGAGCAGCGCGAGCACGAAGAGCGGTACGGCCATCCCGAGCGCGTACACCGCGAGGAGCAGGCCCCCGTAGGCCGGGCTTCCGCTGAGCGCGGCAACCGTCAGGACACTGCCCAGGATCGGGCCCGCGCAGAAGCCGGCGAGGCCGTAGACCAGGCCCAGGGCGTAGACGGAGAAGGCGGTCGTGGGGCGGATCCGGCCGCTGATCTCGCCCATCCGGCGGGACGCGAAGCCCAGGCCGAGGATCTGCAGCACCCCGAGGGCCACGATCAGCCAGCCCCCGACGGCCACCAGAAGGTCCCGGTGACCGTAGAAGAGCCGCCCGGCGAAGGAGCCGGCCGCGCCCAGCGGGACGAGGGTGGTGGCCAGACCCGCGTAGAAGATCCCGGTCCGGGCGACCAGCCGGGCCCGCGTGTCGACGGAGTACGCGAAGAAGGCCGGGAGCAGCAGGGCGCTGCACGGGCTGAGCAGGGCGAGCAGGCCGCCCAGAAAGGCCGCGAAGTAGCCGATGCCGGAGGTCATCGCCCCGGCCCCGGCTTCTTGGCGGCCGCCGTCCTCGCCGCCGCCTCGATCGCCTCGGTGAAGGTCTCCATGGGCTGGGCGCCCGCGATCGGCCGGCCGTTGACCAGGAAGGACGGGGTCGAGGTCGCGCCGAGCGAGTAGCCCTGCTCCTGGTCGCGGCGCACCGACTCCCGGGCGGCCGCGCTGTCCGCGTCCCGCGCGAAACGGGCCAGGTCCGGCACGCCCGCCTCCTTCGCCAGCGCGGTCAGGCGCTCCTCGCCGAAGCCCTTCTCCTTGGCGCCCGGCGCGTACGCGGCCTTGTGGAACTGCCAGAACCGGCCCTGCTGCCCGGCCGCCCAGGAGGCCCGGGCCGCCGCCTCGGACTCCTCGCCGAAGATCGGGAAGTTCCGCCACTCGATGCGCAGGGTGCCGGCGTCCACGTACTTCTTCACCAGCTCGGGCTCGGTGTCCCGGGCGAACTTTCCGCAGTAGCCGCACTTGAAGTCGGCGTACTCGATCAGGACCACGGGCGCGTCGGCCCGGCCGAGCGCGAGCTTGTCGGCGGCGTCGCGGCGGGCGTACGCCTCCAGCTCGGGGTAGACGCCGGCGGACGGGTCGGCGGTCACCTCGGCGACGGCCGAGGAGTCGCCGGAGCCGCCCGTTCCGCCGGGCGCGTCCGGCTTGGTGGCGCCGTACGAGACGAGGCCGAGCAGCGCGGCGGCGACGGCCACCCCGGCGACGATCAGGATCGGCTTGGACGCGGTCTTCGACTTCGACGGGGACTTCGACGGGGGCTTGGGCGTGGACTTGGACGTGGCCTTGACCGTGGACTTGGACATGCTGAAGCACTCCTGAACAGGGAGAAAGAGACGACGGGCGGCGAAAGGGCGCCGGTCGTCTACACCCGCAGGATCGACAGCTCCACCGGTGACGGCGGGACGCGCTCGGGCGGCGACGGGCCCGGCGCCGTCTCCCGTACGGCCTGGTCCCCCGCCCAGCCGCCCCACGGCGTCCGGTCGGCGGCCGGCGCGGGCAGCAGCTCTCCGGAGCCGTGGGAGCGCGGCGGTACGGCGGGGCCGGCCGCGCCCTCCTCGCCGCCGTGGCCCTCGCCGCAGCCGGGCTGCGCGGGTCCGGGGGCGGCCACCTGGAGCGTGCCCGCCGCAGTCCCCGCCGCAGCGGCCGCCGCCGACCCGCAGACCACGAGCCCGAGCACCAGGCCCGCCAGCGCGGCGAACGCCGCGAGCGCGCGAGCGGTGCGGGACATGGGGAGACCTTTCAGGTGGGCGTGCCCGAAATAGTACGCAGCGGGCCGCCGCCGACCCGGGACACGGGCAGGACACGGCCGGGCCGCGACTCGTAAATCGGTTCGCCGCTTCTCCGCCGCAGGTGCGATCCTGGATTCCGTATGTCTACTTCCTTCGCCGCCCTCCAGTCCGTCCTGGCCGAGGTCTCGCTGCGGGACTCCCACCGGCTCGGCCGCCGTCTCGAAGGCGCCCGCCGCATCCGTAAGCCCGAGGCCCGCGAGGCCGTCCTGGAGGAGATCGCCGCCGAGGCCGGCAAGGCCAAGGAGCGGGTCGACGCGCGTGCCGCGCGCCTGCCCGCGATCACGTATCCCGAGCAGTTGCCCGTCTCCCAGAAGAAGGACGAGATCCTGGAGGCGATACGCGACCACCAGGTCGTGATCGTCGCGGGTGAGACCGGCTCCGGCAAGACGACGCAGATCCCGAAGATCTGTCTGGAGCTGGGCCGTGGCGTCCGGGGCATGATCGGGCACACCCAGCCCCGCCGGATCGCCGCCCGCACGGTCGCCGAGCGGGTCGCCGAGGAGCTGAAGACCCCGCTCGGGGAGGCGGTCGGCTGGAAGGTCCGCTTCACCGACCAGGTGAACCCGGACGCGACCTTCGTCAAGCTGATGACGGACGGCATCCTGCTCGCCGAGATCCAGACGGACCGCGAGCTGCGCGCCTACGACACGATCATCATCGACGAGGCCCACGAGCGGTCCCTCAACATCGACTTCCTGCTCGGCTATCTGGCCCAGCTCCTGCCGAAGCGCCCGGACCTGAAGGTCGTGATCACCTCCGCGACCATCGACCCGGAGCGCTTCTCCCGGCACTTCGGGGACGCCCCGATCGTCGAGGTCAGCGGGCGCACGTATCCCGTGGAGGTCCGCTACCGGCCGCTTCTGGAGGAGGACTCCGACGAGGCCGACCGGGACCAGATCACCGCCATCTGCGACGCCGTGGACGAGCTCCAGAAGGAGGGTCCCGGCGACATCCTGGTCTTCCTGTCCGGCGAGCGCGAGATCCGCGACACGGCGGACGCGCTGCTGAAGAAGAGACTCCGGGACACCGAGATCCTGCCGCTCTACGCCCGGCTGTCCCATGCCGAGCAGCACCGCGTCTTCCAGGCGCACTCCGGCCGCCGGATCGTCCTCGCCACGAACGTCGCCGAGACCTCCCTGACCGTCCCCGGCATCAAGTACGTGATCGATCCGGGCACCGCCCGCATCTCGCGCTACTCGCACCGCACCAAGGTGCAGCGGCTGCCGATCGAGCCGGTCTCGCAGGCCAGCGCCAACCAGCGCAAGGGCCGCTGCGGCCGTACGTCGGACGGCATCTGCATCCGGCTCTACTCGGAGGACGACTTCCTCACCCGTCCCGAGTTCACGGACGCGGAGATCCTGCGGACCAACCTCGCCTCCGTCATCCTCCAGATGACCGCGGCCGGCCTCGGCGACATCGAGAAGTTCCCCTTCATCGACCCGCCGGACCACCGCAACATCCGGGACGGCGTGCAGCTCCTCCAGGAGCTGGGCGCGCTGGACCCGACGCAGAAGGACCCGAAGAAGCGGCTCACCGAGCAGGGCCGGAAGCTGTCCCAGTTGCCCGTGGACCCGCGGCTCGCCCGCATGGTCCTGGAGGCCGACAAGAACGGCTGCGTCCGCGAGGTCATGGTGATCGCGGCGGCCCTGTCCATCCAGGACCCGCGCGAGCGCCCGGCCGAGAAGCAGGCGCAGGCCGACCAGTTGCACGCCCGCTTCAAGGACGAGACCAGCGACTTCCTCGCCTTCCTCAACCTGTGGCGCTACATCCGCGAGCAGCAGAAGGAGCGGGGTTCCTCGTCCTTCCGCCGGATGTGCAAGCAGGAGTACCTGAACTTCCTGCGGATCCGCGAGTGGCAGGACATCTACGCGCAGTTGCGCACGGTCGCCAAGCAGATGGGCATCCACCTCAACGAGGAGGACGCGCCCGAGCAGTCGGTGCACGTGTCCCTGCTGGCCGGCCTCCTCTCCCACATCGGCCTGAAGGACGTGAAGGAGAGCAAGGACGGGGCGAAGGACGGGGCGCGCCGCGAGGGCTCCCGGAACGAGTACCTGGGCGCCCGCAACGCCAAGTTCGCGATCTTCCCGGGCTCGGCGCTCTTCAAGAAGCCGCCGCGCATGGTCATGTCCGCCGAGCTGGTGGAGACCTCCCGGCTGTGGGCGCGGGTGAACGCGCGGATCGAGCCCGAGTGGGTCGAGCCGCTGGCCCAGCACCTGGTGAAGAAGACGTACAGCGAGCCGCACTGGGAGAAGGACCAGGCGGCGGTCATGGCCTTCGAGAAGGTGACGCTGTACGGCGTGCCGATCGTCGCGGACCGCAAGGTGAACTACGGGCGGATCGACCCCGAGGTCTCCCGTGAGCTGTTCATCCGCAACGCGCTCGTCGAGGGCGACTGGCGCACCCACCACAAGTTCTTCGCCGAGAACCGCAGACTCCTCACCGAGGTCGAGGAGTTGGAGCACCGCGCCCGGCGCCGGGACATCCTCGTCGACGACGAGACGCTGTTCGACTTCTACGACAAGCGGGTGCCCGAGCACGTCGTGTCGGGGGCGCACTTCGACTCGTGGTGGAAGCACAAGCGCCGCGAGGAGCCGGAGTTCCTCGACTTCGAGCGCGAGATGCTCATCAACGAGAAGGCGGGGGCGGTCACCAAGGACGACTATCCGGACTCGTGGCGCCAGGGGCCGCTGAAGTTCCGGGTGACCTACCAGTTCGAGCCGGGCGCGGACGCGGACGGCGTGACCGTCCACATCCCGCTCCAGGTGCTCAACCAGGTCACCGACGAGGGCTTCGACTGGCAGATCCCGGGCCTGCGCGAGGAGGTCGTCACCGAGCTGATCCGGTCGCTGCCCAAGCCGATCCGCCGGCACTACGTGCCCGCGCCGAACTTCGCGTCCCGTTTCCTGGACTCCACGGTCCCGGTGCAGGAGCCACTGACGCCGGCGCTGGCGCGCGAGCTCCAGCGGATGGTCGGGGTGCCGGTCACGGCGGACGACTTCGACTGGGCGAAGGTCCCCGAGCACCTGAAGATCACCTTCCGGATCGTCGACGAGCGGCGCCGCAAGCTGGCCGAGGACAAGGACCTGGAGGCGCTCAAGCTCCGCTTGCGCCCCAAGGCCCGTCAGGCGCTCTCCAAGGCCGCCGCCGCGGCCACGGGCGGCCCGGACGGCTCCGGGCCCTCCCTGGAGCGCACAGGGCTCAAGGACTGGACGATCGGCACCCTCACCAAGGTCTTCGAGACGCGGCGGGCCGGCCAGCCGGTCAAGGCATACCCCGCGCTGGTGGACGAGGGGGACAGCGTCGCCGTACGCCTCTTCGACACCGAGGAGGAGCAGGCGCAGGCGATGTGGCGGGGCACCCGGAAGCTGATCATGCTGAACATCCCGGTGAACCCGGCGAAGTTCGCCTCGGACCGGCTGACCAACCAGCAGAAGCTGGCCCTGTCCTCGAACCCGCACGGCTCGATCCAGGCCCTCTTCGACGACTGCGCGACCGCGGCCGCCGACCGGCTGATCGCGGAGCACGGCGGCCCGGTGTGGGACGAGGAGTCCTTCCGGAAGCTGTACGACAAGGTGCGCGCGGACCTCGTGGAGCTGACCGTGCGGACGGTGGGCCAGGTGCAGCAGGTCCTGGCGGCCTGGCAGGCATGTGAGCGGCGCCTGAAGGCCACGAGCAGCCCGGCGCTGCTGCCGAACCTCCAGGACGTGCGCGAGCAGCTCTCCTGGCTGATGCCGGCCGGCTTCGTCACGCGCACGGGCCTCAAGCGGCTGCCGGACCTGATGCGCTACCTGGTGGCCGTGGACCGGCGGCTGCAGCAGATGCCGACGGGCGTGCAGCGGGACACCACCCGGATGCAGAAGGTCCACGAGATGCTGGACGAGTACGCCTGGCTCCTGGAGCAGTTGCCGAAGGGCCGGCCGGTGCCGTCCTCGGTCACGGACATCCGCTGGATGATCGAGGAGCTGCGGGTGAGCTACTTCGCGCACGCCCTGGGCACGGCGTATCCGGTGTCGGACAAGCGGATCGTGAAGGCGATCGACGCGGCCGTCCCGTAGGCGTCGGGCAGGCGCCCCGGCCGGCGTCCGGCAGGCGTCCCGGCCGGGCGTGCGACGCCGGTTCGACCAGACCGCCGAGCTGCTGTACAGTTTTCCTCGCAGCCGCTGCTCAAAGGCTGCGAAGGTCCTGTGGAGCAGTTGGTTAGCTCGCCACCCTGTCAAGGTGGAGGTCGCGGGTTCAAGTCCCGTCAGGATCGCAAGCGAAGAAGGCCCGCACCGAACGGCGCCTCCCTTGTGACAGCGCAGTCACGTTGCCCTTCGCGGCACGCCCACGCAGACAACGAACCGCGATCATCT
>NZ_JBEXQW010000063.1:0-42844 GCF_040612775.1 Streptomyces sp. NPDC006339 | reverse complement strand
TCGCCGATGCTCCGCATGGACTCCCTCCTCCGCCTTGCGATCGCACGCACCAGACGCCGCTCCCTGATCCGGCCTGATCCAAAAGACACGGCCTAGGCCCGGCGGGCGGCGAGGGCGAGGACGCGGCGGGCGCCGGTGACGACCGCCGGGTCCACGAAGCGGCCGTCGGGGAGGGCGAGCGCGCCCTCGGCGGCCTCCGCCGCCTTGACGACCTCCTCGGCCGCGGCGATCTCGTCGGCGGTCGGGAGGTAGGCCCGTTCGATGACGGGCAGTTGGCGGGGATGGATCGCGGCCCGGCCCAGGAAGCCCATCGCACGGCCCCGGGCGCATCCCTCGGCGAGGGCGTCCAGGTCGCGCACGTCCGGGTGGACGGACTGGACCGGCGGCGGCAGGCCGGCGGCCCGGGCGGCGACCACGACCCGGCCGCGCGGCCAGTCCAGCGCGCGGTCCTCCCGGACGCCCAGGTCGGCCCGGAGGTCCGCCTCGCCGAGGGCGATGCCGTGGACCGACGGATGGGCGGTGGCGATGGCGTAGGCGTGCTCCACGGCCAGGGCGTTCTCCAGGAGCGGATAGAGCGGAAGCCCCCGGGCGAGCTCGGCGATCCGGCCGATGTCAGTGGCGTGTGTCACCTTGGGAACACGGAGAGCGACGAGTCCGGGGAGGGACGCCAGGCATGGGATGTCGCGGGGTGCGTGGATGCGGACGTGGACGGGCACGGGCTGCGGGTCGGCGAGCAGTTCGGCGGTGGCGGCCAGGGCGTAGGCCCTGCGGTCCGGGGCCACCGCGTCCTCCAGGTCGACGATGACGACGTCGGCTCCGGAGGTGAGGGCCTTGCGCACGACCTCGGGGCGGTCACCGGGGGCGTAGAGCCAGGTCAGGGGAGGGGCGGCCGCTGGGTTCATACGGCTCCTTCGGCGCGCAGGGTGTCGATCTCGGCGGCGGTGAGGCCGAGTTCGGCGAGGAGCTCGGCGGTGTCGGCGCCGTGGGGGCGGCCGGCCCAGCGGATGGCGCCCGGGGTGTCGGAGAGCCGGAAGAGCACGTTCTGCATCCGGAGCGGGCCGAGTTCGGGGTCCGGGACCTCGGTGACGGTGCCGAGGGCCTGGAACTGGGGGTCGTCGAGGACGTCGCGGACGTCGTAGACGGGGGCGACGGCGGCCTCCGCCTTCTCGAAGGCGGCCATGACCTCGTCGCGGGTGCGCAGCGCGATCCAGGAGCCGACCGCCTCGTCGAGGACGTCGGTGTGTGCGGCCCGGCCGGTGCCGTCGGCGAACCAGGGTTCGTCGATCAGCTCCGGGCGGCCGACCAGCCGCAGTACGCGTTCGGCGATCGACTGGGCGGAGGTGGAGACGGCGACCCAGGAGCCGTCGGCGGTCCGGTAGGTGTTGCGCGGGGCGTTGTTGCGGGAGCGGTTGCCGGTGCGGGGCTGGACGTAGCCGAGCTGGTCGTACCAGAGGAGGTGGGGGCCGATGACGGAGAGCATCGGTTCGATGATGGCCATGTCGACGACCTGGCCCTGGCCGGTGGTGTGCCTCGCGGTGAGCGCGGTCATCACGGCGTACGCGGTGGCGAGGGCGGCGACGGAGTCGGCGAGGCCGAAGGGCGGCAGGGTGGGCGGGCCGTCCGGTTCGCCGGTGATCGCGGCGAAGCCGCTCATCGCCTCGGCGAGGGTGCCGAAGCCGGGGCGGTGGGAGTACGGGCCGAACTGGCCGAAGCCGGTGACGCGGGCCAGGACCAGGCGCGGGTTGACGGTGGAGAGCTCCTCCCAGCCGAGGCCCCAGCGTTCCAGGGTGCCGGGGCGGAAGTTCTCCACGATCACGTCGGCGTCGGCGGCGAGCCGCAGCAGGGTGGCGCGGCCGCCGGGGGTGGACAGATCGAGGGTCATGGTCCGCTTGTTGCGGCCCAGGACCTTCCACCACAGGCCGACGCCGTCCTTGGCGGGGCCGTGGCCGCGGGAGGGGTCGGGCTTGCGGGGGTGCTCGATCTTGACGACGTCGGCGCCGAAGTCGCCGAGCATCATCGCGGCGAGGGGGCCCGCGAAGAGGGTGGCGAGGTCGAGGACGCGCAGTCCGTGCAGGGGAGGAGTGGGGGCATCCGAGGCGGTGTCGGTGGCGGTGTCCGTGGCGGTGCTCATACGCGGTGGCCCTCCAGTTCCGCGGCGGCGGCGTCGATCTCGGTGCGGTACGGCATGGAGGTGGAGGCCCCCTCGCGCCGGACCGACAGCGAGGCGGCCGCCGACGCCCAGGCGAGGGCCTCCGGGGCGGGCCGGCCCTCCGTGAGGGCCACGGCGAGGGCGCCCACGAAGGTGTCGCCGGCGGCGGTGGTGTCCACGGCCCGGACCTGGGGTGCCGGCACGGTCACCGGGTCGGCGCCCCGGCTGGCGTAGAGGCAGCCGGCGGCCCCGAGGGTGACGACCACCTCGGGCACGTCGGCGAGCAGGGCGCGGGCGGCGGCGTGCGGGTCGGTGTGGCCGGTGAGGGCGGCGGCCTCGTGCTCGTTGGGCACCAAGACGTCGGTGACGGAGAGGAGTTCGCCGGGCAGGGCGCGGGCGGGGGCGGGGGTGAGGAGGGTGCGGACGCCCCGCTCGCGGGCGGCGCGGGCGCCTTCGACGACCACGGAGAGGGGGAGTTCGAGCTGGAGGAGCAGGGCGTCGGCGGTGGCGATCAGCGCCTCGTCGCCGTGGGTGAGGGAGGTGACGGTGCCGTTGGCGCCGGGGATGACGACGATCGCGTTGCCGCCCTCGTCGTCGACGACGATGTGGGCGGTGCCGGAGGGGCCTTCGACGGTGCGCAGCAGATCGGTGTCGACGCCGCTGTGTTCGAGGGCGGCGCGCAGCCGCAGGCCGAAGTCGTCGGCGCCGACCGCGCCGATCATCGACACCTCGGCGCCCGCGCGGGCGGCGGCGACGGCCTGGTTGGCGCCCTTGCCGCCGGGCACGGTGCGGAACTCGCGGCCGGTGACGGTCTCTCCGCGGGTGGGGGCCTTGGCCACGTAGGCCACGAGGTCCATGTTCGTGCTGCCGAGCACGACGATGCTGGTCATGGGCGTACTGCCTCCGAGTGCGTCAGTGCGGCCAGGGTGTCGAAGCCGATGCCGTCGAAGGACGGCACCGAGGTCGAGAGGCGGTTCTTGAGGGGGGTGGTCCAGCGTGCGGGCAGCCGGTCGGCCCGGCCGGCGAGCAGGCCCGCGACCGAACCGGCGGTGGCGCCGTTGGAGTCGGTGTCCCAGCCGCCGGAGACGGCCGCGCCGATGGAGCGCGTGAAGTCGCCGTCGGCGTGGGTGAGCGCGGCGGCGAGGAGGGCGGCGTTGGGCACGGCATGGACCCAGTGATACCCGCCGAACCGGGCGTGGAGCCGGTCGACGACGGTGTCGAAGTCGGGGGTCGCGCGGGCGGTCGTGATGCCCTCCCGTACGGCGCGGGCGAGGCGGGACTCCGGCGGTACGACGGACAGTCCGGCGGCCAGCGCCCGGTGGACGTCGGCGGTGCCGCCGGCGGCGGTGGCGAGGGTGGCGGCGACGAACATGGCGCCGTACACCCCGTTGCCGGTGTGGGTCAGCACGGCGTCCCGGTGGGCCTGCCGGGCGGCGGCGCCCGGGTCACCGGGGTGGGTCCAGCCGTGCACGTCGGCGCGGATCTGGGCGCCGATCCACTCGCGGAAGGGGTTGCGGCGGGTGGCGGTGCGGGGCGGTTCGACGCCGTCGAGGAGATTGCGGTAGGCGATCCGCTCGGCGGTGAAGGTGCGGCCCGCGGGCAGCTCGTCGAGCCAGAGCCGGGCGACGTCGGCGGTGGTGAAGTCGCGGCCGTGGCGGCTGAGGAGGAGCAGGTTGAGCAGGGCGTAGTTGAGGTCGTCGTCCTCGGGCATGCCGTCGATGTTCTCGGCGAGGGAGGTGGTGGCGGAGCGGCGGTTCCAGGGGTGGGCGGTGAGGAGGTCGGAGGGGACGCCGCGGGCCGTGAACCAGTCGGCGAGGGGCCAGTTGCCGGTGGCGCGGGCGAGGGCGCGGATGGCGGGCAGCGGGAGCTTCTCGACGGGTTTGCCGAGGAGGCAGCCGGCGGCGCGGCCGAGCCAGGCGGCGTGCAGGCGGTCCCTGAGGGCGTCGCCGTCCGTGACGCCGTCGCCCGTCGTCGAGGCGCCGTCGGCGGCGCCGGGGCTTTCGCCGGCGGGCGCTCCTTGTCGCCGCGCCGCGCGGGCGGAGGGCGGTTCCTCCGGCCAGTCGGGGCAGGCGGCGACGAGGGCGGCGAGGTCGGTGGGTTCCCGGTCGGCCAGGGGCGAGGGCAGTGCGGCCAGGGCGTCCAGGATCTCCTCGGCCAGGGGCCGCAGTTCCGGGCGCGGGGCCGGGGAGGCTCCGGCGGCCGGGGGCGCGGGCTGCCCGCCGGCCGCGTACCAGCGGGCGGCGAGGGCCCGGGCGTCCCGCCCGTCCTCGGCGGCCTGCCGCAGCTCGTGCCCCACCAGGTCCTCGGGCTGGACCCAGGTCAGCCGCAGGGCGCAGGCGACGGCGGGGCTCATCGGGAGGCGCCCGTCAGGGTGGCGTAGGCCGCTTCGTGGGCGCGGCGGCGGGCGGTGTCGCGGGTGAAGACCTCGTGCGCCACCTCGGCGAGGGCCCTGGCCGGGGCGTGCAGGTCGAGACGGCTGGCCTCGGAGACCTGTTTCGCCCATTCCGCGGGGACGGCGGACTCGCCGTGCAGGGCGCCGGCGATCGCGCCCGCCATGGTGGCGATGGAGTCGCAGTCGCGGCCGTAGTTGACCGCGCCGAGGACCGAGCGGCGGTAGTCGCCCTCGCCGACCAGGAGCATGCCGAGGGCGACCGGCAGTTCCTCGATGGCGTGGAGGCGGGAGGGGCGGCGGGCGTCGAGGGAGGGCGTGCGGTAGTCGGGGCCGACCGAGTCGAAGGGGGCGACGGCCCGGCGCAGCGGGGCGAGCGCGGTCTCGAAGTCGCGGTGGTCGGCGGCGACTTCGGTGACCGCCTCGATCGCGGCCCGGGTGCCGTCCTTGGCGAGGGAGAGGGCCGCGTCGACGACCGTGTGCGGGGTGGCGCCCGGGGCGCAGGCCGCGGCCACGGCCGCCGCGAAGACGCCGGCGGCCTCGCGTCCGTAACTGGACTGGTGGGCGCCCGCGAGGTCGATCGCCTCGGCGTAGGCGGCGGCCGGGTTCGCCGCGTTGACCAGGCCGACGGGGGCCATGTACATGGCGGCGCCGCAGTTCACGATGTTCCCGGTGCCGGCCTCGCGCGGGTCGGCGTGGCCGTAGTGGAGCCGGGTCACGATCCACTTCTCGGCGAGGAAGATCCGCTGGAGGGGGAGGGCCTCGGCCTCCAGTTCGGGGATCCAGACGGTGCGGCCGATGAGTTCGGGGACGAGGTGCTCGGCGACCGCGTACGCGTCGAGGTGGTCGCGGACCTTCTCGTACACCCGGATCAGGGCGTGGGTCATCAGGGTGTCGTCGGTGACGTGTCCGTCGCCCTTGTGGTACGGCGCGATGGGCCGGGCGGTGCGCCAGGCGTCGCCGTTCCAGGGCCCGACGATGCCGGTGACGCGGCCGCCGTGGCGTTCGACGATCTGCTCGGGGGTGTAGCCCTCGACGGGGCCGCCGAGGGCGTCGCCCACGGCGGCCCCGAGGAGACTGCCGGTGATCCGGTCATCCAGAGAAGGGATGCTTGGGTGGGTCATGCCGGAATTGTCCACCCGGAGTGGTCGGTTCCGTGGCTGCGAGCCGACCGGCGAGTTCGACCAGGTCCGTGCCCGCGAGCCGGGGCAGCGCGCAGCCCGCGAGGGTGCGGCACGCCTCCCGCCAGGTCGCCGGGATCGCGCCGCCGCCGCCCAGCGCGCCGGTGAGCGCGCCCGCGAGGGCGGGGGCCGAGTCGGCGACGCGGGAGAGGCAGGCCGCGGCCGGTACCGCCGCCGCCACCTCGCCGCGGGCGGCGAGCGCCAGGGCGAGGGCGACCGGGACCGTCTCGGCGGCGGCGATGCCGTAGCTGTAGACGTGGTCGACGATCTGGTGCTCCAGGAGCGGTACGAGCTCGAAGGCGGAGCCGGCGGTGTGGGCCAGCTTCACCGCGTACCGGCCGTTGCGGCCGATCTCCGTCGTGGGCGGAAGCTGGTCGAGCGCCGCCTCCATCGCCTCCTCCGGCGAGGCCCCGCCGACGGCGGCCGCGACCGCCGCCGCCGTCGCCCGGGCGCCGTGCACGCCGTCGCCGTCCTGGGTGTAGCGGGCGTCGAAGTCGGCGAGCTCGGCGGCCGCGGCCGGATCACCCGGGTGGGCCAGTGCGAGGACGGCGGCGCGGACGCAGGCGGCGTCGTCGAAGTAGTGCGGGTTGTCATGGCCGGTCGCGGGCGGGCGCAGCCCGGTGGCGAGGTTGCCGAGCCCGGCCCGTACGGAGATCCGGGCGCGCAGCGGCAGTACGGCGGACTCGACCTCCGGCGCGCGCTCGGCCGCGGCGGCGACCTGGCCGGCAAGGGAGTTCCAGGCGAGGTCGACGGCGGCGCGCAGGCGGCGCTCGGGGGCGAGGGTGCGGAACAGGGCCCCGTTCGCGGCGAGCAGCGCCTCGGCGGTGAACACCGCCCACTCGGCGTCGTCGGAAGGGCCGAGACGGAGGGGCTCGGGCGGCTGGTTGAGGGCGATGGGGACGGGCAGGGTGGTCGTCGCGTTCTGCTCGGCGAAGGTGTCGAGCTCGCGGGTGAGGCGCCGGGTCCACTCCGGCATGCGGGCGGCCCGGTGCCGCGCCGCGGGCCACCCCGCCGCGTCCCCCGCGGCGAGACCGAGGAGCACCCCCTCGATCCGGTCCCGCCCGGTCCCGGCCGCCCGCTCCCACCCGGCGCCCGGCACCGGCGCCCGGCGAAGGGCCGTGGCCGGGCCGTCCGGGGCCGTCGTCGCGTCGGTCTTCCGGTCCGGCTCGGTGGGGCACAGGGTGCCGTGCACCGTCGTCGTGTCCGCGCTCATGCCGTGTCCTCCTCCGGGGTCAGCAGGTCCGCGATGTCCAGGACGTGGTAGCCGCGCATCGAGGGGAGGCAGCTCCCGGTGACGGGGGAGATGGCCGAGGACCAGGCGTCCGGGATGGCGGCGGCGCCGCCGAACGCGCCCGCGAGGGCGCCCGCGACGGCGGCCGTGGTGTCGGCGTCGCGGCCCATGTTGACGGCGGTGAGGACCGAGGTGCGGAAGTCGCCCCGGGCCGCGGCGAAGGCGCCGAAGGCGAGGGCGACGGCCTCGGGGGCCAGGTCGGTCCAGGGGTAGCCGCCGATGACGACGGCCGAGCGGACCGTGCGCTCGCGGGTCAGCGGGTCGGGCTGGATCCGCTGCGCCGCCACCACCGCCCGGCGCATGGAGCGGGCGGTCCAGGAGTCCATCGGGACCACGGAGAGGGCGGCCGCGATGACCGAGGTGACCGAGGCGCCGCCCATCGCCGCCGCCACGCCCGCCGCGACGGCCTGGCCGCCGTAGATGCCCTCACCCTCGTGGCTGACGGTGCCGTCGATGGCGACCAGCCGGGCCGCCTCGGCCGGCCGCCCGGCGGCGAAGACGCCGAAGGGGGCGGCCCGCATGGCGAGGCCGTCGCTCCAGGCGTGCCGGTGCTGCGCGGAGATCGGCGCGGCCAGACCCCGGCGGAGGTTCTCCAGCGTGCCCCGCTCCGAGAAGCCCGCGCCCCGGAACGGGCCCTCGTCGAGGTCGGCGATCCAGTGGTGCCAGGCCCGTTCGACATGGGCCACGGTCAGGGCCGAGCCGTGCCGGGCGAGGAGGAGCCCGGAGAAGATGGCGTACTCGGTGTCGTCCGTGCCCGCCGGACGGTCCGTCACGAAGCCCTCGATACGGCCCCACCGGCGGCGGATCTCCGAGGGGCGCAGATTCTCGGCGGGCGCGCCGAGCGCGTCGCCGACCGCGAGTCCGAGCATCGCGCCCCGGGCGCGTTCGCGCACGCCCGTGACCGTCGTGCCAGCCACCATCTCTTGTCCCCTTTCGCGCTCCTCCCATCTGTGCCACGCGGGGCGCCCGACCCTTCACGGAAACGTTTCTGTCACCCGGGTGACAGCACGTCAGTGAGGGGAGCCATAGGTAGGCGGCCCTTACTAAGTACGGCCTGCCTTGCTGGCGCGCCCCTTACATCGGGCGTATTTTCGAGAGGTCGAAAGGGGGCGGACACGCCGAACCCACAGCACGGACAAGGGGAGAAGCATGTCCATCATCGAAGCCGTCGCACCACTGCACGAGGCGCACCGCGACAACCACACCCACCGCGACGTCAACGGCGGCTGGCTGCGCCCCGCCGTCTTCGGCGCGATGGACGGACTCGTCTCCAACCTCGCGCTCATGACCGGTGTCGCCGGCGGCGCCGTCTCCTCGCAGACCGTCGTGATCACCGGCCTCGCCGGACTCGCGGCCGGAGCCTTCTCCATGGCGGCCGGCGAATACACCTCGGTCGCCTCCCAGCGCGAGCTCGTCCAGGCCGAACTGGACGTGGAACGGCGCCAGTTGCGCAAGCACCCGATCGACGAGATGGAGGAGCTCGCCGCCCTCTACGTCTCCCGGGGCGTCGAGCCCGCGCTCGCCCGCGAGGTCGCCATGCAGTTGTCCCGCGACCCGGAGCAGGCCCTGGAGATCCACGCCCGCGAGGAGCTGGGCATCGACCCCGACGACCTGCCGTCGCCGGCGGTCGCCGCGGTCTCGTCCTTCGGGTCCTTCGCGCTGGGCGCGCTGCTCCCCGTCCTGCCGTACCTGCTCGGGGCGACCGCCCTGTGGCCGGCCGTGCTCCTCGCGCTCCTCGGGCTCTTCGCCTGCGGCGCGCTGGTGGCCCGGGTGACCGCGCGGAGCTGGTGGTTCAGCGGACTGCGCCAGCTCGTCCTCGGCGGCGCGGCGGCGGCCGTCACGTACGCCCTGGGCATGGCCTTCGGCGCGGCGCTCTAGGCGAAGCCCCGCCGCCCCCGTCGGCGGACGGCAGGTGTGCATTCCCGGCGGGCGGGGATACGCATCGACATGTCAACAGGCAATCCGCGCGAAACGGACGTCCCGCCGGGGGGCGGTCTCAAGAAGACGCTGACCACGCCCCTGCTGTTCTTCTTCATCCTCGGCGACGTCCTCGGCGCCGGCGTCTACGTCCTGGTGGGACAGATCGCCGCCGACGCCGGCGGGGCCGTATGGGTGCCTCTCGTCGTGGCTCTGCTGCTGGCTCTGCTCACCGCCGCCTCCTACGCCGAGCTGGCGACGAAGTACCCCCGGTCGGGAGGGGCGTCCCACTACGCCACCCGGGCCTTCGGTCCGTTCATCGGCTTCGTCGCCGGCTTCTGCATGCTCACGGCCGGGATCGTCTCGGTCGCGGCACTCGCCCGGGGGTTCGGCGGCGAGTACCTGTCCGCGTTCGTGACGCTGCCCGTCGGGCTCGTCGCCGTGCTGTTCCTGATCGTCCTCGCCCTGGTCAACGCGCGGGGCATCAAGGAGTCCACCCGCGCCAACGTCGTCGCCACCGTCATCGAGGTCGGCGGGCTGCTCGTCGTCGTCGCGCTGGGCGGGTGGCTGCTGCTGAGGGGCGACGCCGACCCCGGGCGGCTCGTCCGGCTCGGTACGCCCGAGAAGGGCGCCGCGGCCGCCGTGCTGAGCGGCTCCGTGCTCGCGTACTACTCCTTCGTCGGGTTCGAGACCTCCGTGAACGTCGCGGAGGAGACCCGCGACCCGCGCCGCTCCTATCCGCGCGCCCTGTTCGGCGCCCTCGTCGCCGCGGGTGCCGTGTACGCGCTGGTGGGCGTCGCCGCCTCGGCGGCCGTACCGACGGAGAGGCTGGTCGCGTCCAGCGGGCCGCTGCTGGAAGTGGTCAAGGCCGCGGGCGGGGTCCCGCTGTGGCTGTTCAGCGCCATCGCCCTCGTCGCGGTCGCCAACGGCGCGCTGCTCACCGGCATCATGTCGTCCCGTCTCGCCTACGGCATGGCGCGGGACGGGCTGCTGCCGGCCTCGCTGTCCCGGGTGCTGCCCCGCCGCGGCACGCCCTGGGTGGCCATCGCGGTCACCACGGCCGCGGCGATGCTGCTGGCCCTCACCGGAGGCGTCGCCGACCTGGCGTCCACCCTCGTGCTGCTGCTCCTCGTCGTCTTCCTCATCGTCAACACCGCCGTCCTCGTGCTGCGCCGGGACACCGGAGCCGGGGACCACTTCCGGGCCCCGACCCTCCTCCCGGTGCTCGGCATCGCCTCCTGCGTCCTGCTCGCCACCCAGATCGAGGCCCAGGTGTGGGTGAGGGGCCTGCTCGTCCTGGCGGTCGGCCTCGTCCTCGCCGCCGTGGCCGTGGGGCGGGGCCGGAAGCGCGCCGACGAGCCCCGGCGCTGTGACGTACATCCCTGAGCGGATCCGCCGTTCCGGTGCGACACTATGCAGGACGCCACATAACTAGCCGGTTACCGGACGGTTTCGAATCCTCGGCCACCGGGGATGAGGCATAAGCGCCGCGGGCAATGAGGCCCGCTCCACGACGGGTCGCCGGAGTGCCCCGAACCACCCCCCGAGTCACCCCGGACCACTCGATCCGTCCCCCACGAGAACGCCGCCGTTCCCGTGTCACACCGCTGGAGAATCGCAACCGCCCGTATCGGTGGTGTCCGCATGCTGGAATGAGCTATCCGCTTCCCGAGAAGCCAGCCATCATGTAACCTGCACGAAATTTCGCGGAGGGCCAACGTCGTCCCTCGGCTGCTGTATATGCCACGACGACGACGGGAGAGCCGATGCGTTCCGACGCCTGGTCGCCCATGGACGGTCGCCCCGCTCCGCAGGGGATGTACGACCCCCGTAACGAACACGACGCCTGTGGCGTCGGGTTCGTGGCCACCCTCACCGGTGTTGCCAGCCACACCCTGGTCGAGCAGGCGCTGACCGTACTGCGCAACCTCGAGCACCGCGGCGCCACCGGCTCCGAGCCCGACTCCGGAGACGGCGCCGGCATCCTGCTCCAGGTCCCCGACGCCTTCCTCCGCGAGGTCACCGACTTCCCGCTCCCCGCCGCCGGCTCCTACGCCGTGGGCATCGCCTTCCTCCCTGCCGACGGCTCCGCACAGGCCGTCTCGCAGATCGAGACGATCGCCCGCGAAGAGGGACTGGACGTCCTCGGCTGGCGCGAGGTCCCCGTCGCCCCCGAGCTGCTCGGCGCCTCCGCCCGCTCCACCATGCCGGTCTTCCGCCAGCTCTTCGTCGCCGACGGCGCCGGCCAGGCCACCGGCATCGCGCTCGACCGCAAGGCATTCGTCCTGCGCAAGCGCGCCGAGCGCCAGGCCGGGACCTACTTCCCGTCGCTCTCCGCCCGCACCATCGTCTACAAGGGCATGCTGACCACCGGCCAGCTCGAGCCCTTCTTCCCGGACCTGTCGGACCGCCGCTGCGCCTCCGCCGTGGCCCTGGTCCACTCCCGGTTCTCCACCAACACCTTCCCGAGCTGGCCGCTGGCCCACCCGTACCGCTTCGTCGCCCACAACGGTGAGATCAACACCGTCAAGGGCAACCGGAACTGGATGACCGCCCGCGAGGCCCAGCTCGTCTCGGACGTCTTCGGCGAGGGCTCCCTGGAGCGGATCTTCCCGATCTGCACCCCCGACGCCTCCGACTCCGCCTCCTTCGACGAGGTCCTGGAGCTGCTCCACCTCGGCGGCCGCTCGCTGCCGCACGCGGTCCTGATGATGGTCCCCGAGGCGTGGGAGAACCACGACTCCATGGACCCGGCCCGCCGCGCCTTCTACCAGTACCACTCCACGATGATGGAGCCCTGGGACGGCCCCGCCTGCGTCACCTTCACCGACGGCGTCCAGGTCGGCGCGGTCCTCGACCGCAACGGCCTGCGCCCCGGCCGCTACTGGGTCACCGACGAGGGCCTCGTCGTCCTCTCCTCCGAGGTCGGCGTCCTCGACATCGACCCCGCCAAGGTCGTCCGCAAGGGCCGCCTCCAGCCCGGCAAGATGTTCCTCGTCGACACCGCCGAGCACCGCATCATCGAGGACGACGAGATCAAGGCCGCCCTCGCCGCCGAGAAGCCGTACGCGGAGTGGCTGGAGACCGGCGAGATCGAGCTCTCCGACCTCCCCGAGCGCGAGCACATCGTGCACACCCACGCCTCGGTCACCCGCCGCCAGCAGACCTTCGGCTACACCGAGGAAGAGCTCCGCGTCATCCTCGCCCCGATGGCCCGCACCGGCGCCGAGCCGATCGGCTCCATGGGCACGGACTCGCCCATCGCGGCCCTTTCCGAGCGCCCCCGGCTGCTCTTCGACTACTTCACCCAGCTCTTCGCGCAGGTCACCAACCCGCCGCTGGACGCCATCCGCGAGGAGCTCGTCACCTCGCTGCGCTCCTCGCTCGGCCCCCAGGGCAACCTGCTCGACCCGACCGCCGCGTCCTGTCGCAGCGTCACCCTGCCCTTCCCGGTGATCGACAACGACGAGCTGGCCAAGCTCATCCACATCAACCACGACGGCGACATGCCCGGCATGAAGGCCGCCACCCTCTCCGGCCTCTACCGGGTCTCCGGCGGCGGCGACGCGCTCGCCGCCCGCATCGAGGAGATCTGCGCCGAGGCCGACGCGGCGATCGAGGGCGGCGCCCGCCTGATCGTCCTGTCCGACCGGCACTCCGACGCCGAGCACGCGCCGATCCCGTCGCTGCTGCTCACCGCGGCCGTCCACCACCACCTCATCCGCACCAAGCAGCGCACCATGGTGGGCCTGCTCGTCGAGGCCGGCGACGTCCGCGAGGTCCACCACGTGGCCCTCCTCATCGGCTACGGCGCCGCCGCGGTCAACCCGTACCTGGCGATGGAGACCGTCGAGGACCTGGTCCGCGCCGGCACCTTCATCGAGGGCCTGGAGCCCGAGCAGGCCATCCGCAACCTGATCTACGCCCTCGGCAAGGGCGTCCTCAAGGTCATGTCCAAGATGGGCATCTCCACCGTCGCCTCCTACCGCGGCGCCCAGGTCTTCGAGGCCGTCGGCCTCGACACCGCCTTCGTCGAGAAGTACTTCAACGGCACCGCCACCAAGATCGGCGGCGCGGGGCTCGACGTCATCGCCCAGGAGGTCGCCGCCCGCCACGCCAAGGCGTACCCCGTCTCCGGCGTCGCCTCCGCGCACCGTGCCCTGGACATCGGCGGCGAGTACCAGTGGCGCCGCGAGGGCGAGCCGCACCTCTTCGACCCCGAGACCGTCTTCCGCCTCCAGCACGCCACGCGCTCCAAGCGGTACGACATCTTCAAGAAGTACACGCAGCGCGTCGACGAGCAGTCCGAGCGGCTGATGACGCTCCGCGGCCTCTTCGGCTTCAAGAGCGACCGGCCCTCCATCCCGATCGACGAGGTCGAGCCGGTCTCGGAGATCGTCAAGCGCTTCTCCACCGGCGCCATGTCGTACGGCTCCATCTCCAAGGAGGCGCACGAGACCCTCGCCATCGCCATGAACCAGCTCGGTGGCAAGTCCAACACCGGCGAGGGCGGCGAGGACCCGGACCGCCTCTACGACCCGGCGCGCCGCTCCGCGATCAAGCAGGTCGCCTCCGGACGCTTCGGCGTCACCAGCGAGTACCTGGTCAACGCGGACGACATCCAGATCAAGATGGCCCAGGGCGCCAAGCCCGGCGAGGGCGGCCAGTTGCCCGGCCACAAGGTCTACCCGTGGGTCGCCAAGACCCGGCACAGCACCCCCGGCGTGGGCCTGATCTCCCCGCCGCCGCACCACGACATCTACTCCATCGAGGACCTGGCCCAGCTCATCCACGACCTCAAGAACGCCAACCCGCGGGCCCGCATCCACGTGAAGCTGGTCTCCGAGGTCGGCGTCGGCACGGTCGCGGCCGGCGTGTCCAAGGCCCACGCGGACGTCGTGCTCATCTCCGGCCACGACGGCGGTACGGGTGCCTCGCCGCTCACCTCGCTCAAGCACGCGGGCGGCCCCTGGGAGCTCGGCCTCGCCGAGACCCAGCAGACCCTGCTGCTCAACGGCCTGCGCGACCGGATCGTCGTCCAGACCGACGGCCAGCTCAAGACCGGCCGTGACGTCGTCATCGCCGCGCTGCTCGGCGCCGAGGAGTTCGGCTTCGCGACCGCGCCGCTCGTCGTCTCCGGCTGCGTCATGATGCGCGTCTGCCACCTCGACACCTGCCCGGTCGGCATCGCCACCCAGAACCCGGTGCTGCGCGAGCGCTTCTCCGGCAAGGCCGAGTTCGTCGTCAACTTCTTCGAGTTCATCGCCGAGGAGGTCCGCGAGCTCCTCGCCGAGCTGGGCTTCCGCACCCTGGAAGAGGCCGTCGGCCACGCCGAGCTCATCGACACCAGCCGCGCCGTCACCCACTGGAAGGCGCAGGGCCTCGACCTGGAGCCGCTCTTCCACGTGCCCGAGCTGCCCGAGGGCGCGGTCCGCCACGCCCTGATCGAGCAGGACCACGGCCTGGAGAAGGCCCTCGACAACGAGCTGATCCAGCTCGCCGCCGAGGCACTGAACGCCGAGTCCGCCGAGACCGCCCAGCCGGTCCGCGCCCAGGTCCCGATCCGCAACATCAACCGGACCGTCGGCACCATGCTCGGCCACCACGTGACGAAGAAGTTCGGCGGCGCGGGCCTGCCCGCCGACACCATCGACATCACCTTCACGGGCTCCGCCGGCCAGTCCTTCGGCGCCTTCCTGCCGGCCGGTGTCACCCTCCGCCTGGAGGGCGACGCCAACGACTACGTCGGCAAGGGCCTCTCCGGCGGCCGCGTGATCGTCCGCCCCGACCGGGGCGCCGACCACCTGGCCGAGTACTCCACCATCGCGGGCAACACCATCGCGTACGGAGCCACCGGCGGCGAGCTGTTCCTGCGCGGCCGCACCGGCGAGCGCTTCTGCGTCCGCAACTCCGGCGCGCTGGTCGTCTCCGAGGGCGTGGGCGACCACGGCTGCGAGTACATGACCGGCGGCACGGCGGTCGTCCTCGGCGAGACGGGACGCAACTTCGCGGCCGGCATGTCCGGTGGCGTGGCCTACGTCATCGACCTCGACCGGGACAACGTCAACGCCGGCAACGTCGGAGCGATCGAGGCGCTGTCGGACACCGACGGGGCGTGGCTGCACGACGTCGTGCGCCGCCACCACGAGGAGACCGGCTCGACCGTGGCCGAGAAGCTCCTCGCCGACTGGGACGCGGCGGTGAGCCGCTTCAGCAAGATCATCCCCACCACGTACAAGGCAGTGCTCGCCGCCAAGGACGCCGCTGAGCTCGCCGGTCTCTCCGAGGCCGAGACCACCGAGAAGATGATGGAGGCGGCGACCCATGGCTGATCCGAAGGGCTTTCTCACCACCGGCCGCGAGGTCGCCAAGACCCGTCCCGTGGCCGAGCGCGTCAAGGACTGGAACGAGGTCTACGTACCCGGCTCCCTGCTGCCGATCATCGGCAAGCAGGCCGGCCGGTGCATGGACTGCGGCATCCCGTTCTGCCACAACGGCTGCCCGCTGGGGAACCTGATCCCCGAGTGGAACGACTACGCCTACCGCGAGGACTGGTCGGCGGCCTCCGAGCGGCTGCACGCCACCAACAACTTCCCGGAGTTCACCGGCCGTCTGTGCCCGGCTCCGTGCGAGGCGGCGTGCGTGCTCGGCATCAACCAGCCGGCCGTCACCATCAAGAACGTCGAGGTCTCGATCATCGACAAGGCGTGGGACGGCGGCGACGTCCGGCCGCAGGCCCCCGAGCGCCTCTCCGGCAAGACCGTCGCCGTGATCGGCTCGGGCCCGGCGGGTCTCGCCGCCGCCCAGCAGCTCACCCGGGCCGGCCACACCGTGGTCGTGTACGAGCGGGCCGACCGCATCGGCGGACTGCTGCGCTACGGCATCCCCGAGTTCAAGATGGAGAAGCGGCACATCAACCGCCGCATCGAGCAGATGCGCGCGGAGGGCACCAAGTTCCGCACCGGCATCGAGATCGGCCGCGACCTGACGGCGACGGACCTGCGCAAGCGGTTCGACGCGGTCGTGGTCGCCGCCGGCGCCACCACCGCCCGCGACCTGCCCGTGCCGGGCCGCGAACTCAAGGGCATCCACCAGGCGATGGAGTACCTGCCGCTCGCCAACAAGGTCGTCGAGGGCGACTTCGTCTCCTCGCCGATCTCCGCCGAGGGCAAGCACGTCGTCGTCATCGGCGGCGGCGACACCGGCGCCGACTGCGTCGGCACCGCCCACCGCCAGGGCGCGGCCTCCGTCACGCAACTGGAGATCATGCCGAAGCCGGGCGAGGAGCGGAGCGCCGGCCAGCCCTGGCCGACCTTCCCCATGCTCTACAAGGTCACCTCGGCGCACGAGGAGGGCGGCGAGCGGGTCTACTCCGTCTCCACCACCCACTTCGAGGGCGACGAGGACGGCAACGTCCAGTTCCTGCACCTCGTCGAGGTCGAGTTCGTCGACGGCAAGCTGACCCAGAAGCCGGGCACCGAGCGGAAGATCCCCGCCCAGCTCGTCACGCTCGCCATGGGCTTCACCGGCACGGACGTGGAGAACGGCCTGGTCGCGCAGTTTGGTCTGGACCTCGACGAGCGGGGTAACATCGCCCGTGACGCGGACTTCGCCACCAACGTCGATGGTGTCTTCGTCGCCGGTGACGCCGGCCGTGGTCAGTCCCTGATCGTCTGGGCCATCGCGGAGGGCCGCTCGGCCGCCCGCGGCGTGGACCGCTACCTGACGGGCGCCAGCTCCCTGCCGGCCCCGATCCGCCCGACGGACCGTGCCCTGACGGTCTGATCCCGCCGGATCACCCCCTGAACGTCCCGTACAACGACGTACGGAACTGAGCGCGGCGCTCGCCCCACCTGTCCCCGACCGGACTGACCGGGCGAGCGCCGCGGCGCGTTCCGGTGCGGTGACTGCTTGCTCGGCGGGGGCGGCCGTCCGCGCGGCGGAGGTCACGTCACTGCATGCTCATGCGGTGCGGGTGGGAGGGATCGGTGGGGCAGACGAAGGCGCGGTACTCGCCGTCGCGGCCGACCTTGACCGCGGTCGGTGTGTCCGGTGACGGGAACGGGCCCCAGCTTCCCTCGGCCGCGTGCGACTCGTACGAGTCGATGGTCAGCAGCACCCGCATCTCCGTGCCGCAGGCGTCGCAGTACACGCGGACCAGATCCGTCGTGTGCCAGGAGTCCCAGCCGCCGATCTTCCAGCCGGGAGCGAGGGAGAGGTCGTACTGGTACCAGGGCGCCGCGTCGCCGATCCTGGCCCGCAGTTCGTCCTCCCACGCCTCGATGCGGCGACCGAGCTCCTCGGGCAGGTAGTCCACGTACGGGTACTCCACGACCTGCTCCGGGCGGAGCACACAGGGCTCCGGGAGGTACCGGCCCCGTCCGGCGACCGCCGGTTCGGGCATGACGGCGAGCGGCTCGGTGACGTCGGCCGCCCGGCGCCAGTACAGCCGGGTGTACGGGCCGAAATGGCTGAACGGCCCGTCCGCGTGTTCGTAGTACGGGCACCACAGCACGTGGAGCAGGTCCGTGCCCGGCGGGGCGAACGGCGCCAGGTCCGGTATGTCCCGCGCGTAGAACTGGGCGAGGGCGAGGAGGGGCGACGGGCCGCCCTCGTGACGGTCCGGCTGGTGCCAGGGTTCGGCGGACAGCGCATCGAGTTCGGCCCGCTCCTCGTCGGTGTACGCGAGCCCGCCGTCCTCCGTGCGCGGCCGGGCGTCCACCTCCCGCAGGATGCGGCGGTAGCGCCGCTCGCGCTCCGGCGCGATGCCCGGCGTCCCCGGACCGTGCTCCCCGCACACCGGCCACTCCTCGTCCGCCGGCCACAGCAGCGGTCCGCCCACCGAACTGTCCGCGGCCGTCGGGGACCCGGGGATCGGGTGGAGGCGCGTGGCGGTGCGGGCCCAGGCCCGCAGTTCGGGGAAGGGGATCGTGATGTCGAGGGGGCGGTACGGGGTGTGGATGCTCACCCGGGGAGGGTAGCCAGTCGGGCGGCCGCCCCGTCCAGTGCTTTTGCCGGCCTCCGGCGGCGGGCCGGGGCCGCCGTAAGCTGCAGTCCGTGGCGGACACGGCCGACGTGGCGGACGTCGTGCCCAACGGACGTCGAGGAGCTGGAGAGGAGCCACCCATGGCCCTGAGCCTGAGCAAGGTGGAGGAGCGCGCGCCCGCGCTCGTCAGCCTCTACAAGTCGGCCGGGGAGTCGGTCCGCCGGTACGGCATCGAGGGGCAGCGGGTCGCGGTCTATCTCGTCCTCGACTACTCGGGCTCGATGAAGCCCTACTACGCGAACGGCACCGTCCAGGCCCTGGCCGACCGGGTGCTCGGGCTCTCGGCACACCTGGACGACGACGGGCGGGTGCCGGTGGTGTTCTTCTCCACCGGCATCGACTGCGAGACCGACATCGAACTCGCCGACCACCAGGGCCGGATCGACCGGATCGTCGCCGGCCTCGGGCACATGGGGAAGACCAGCTACCACCTCGCCATGGACGCGGTCATCGACCACTACCTCGACAGCGGCACCACCGCGCCCGCGCTCGTCGTCTTCCAGACCGACGGCGGGCCGATCAACAAGCTCGCCGCCGAACGCTACGTGTGCAAGGCCGCCCGGCTCCCACTGTTCTGGCAGTTCGTCGGCTTCGGCGACCCGGGCAGCCGGCAGTTCGAGTTCCTGCGCCGGCTCGACGAGCTTGCGGTGCCGGCCCGGCGGCCGGTCGACAACTCCGGCTTCTTCCACGCCGGCCAGGACCCGCGCCGGCTCCCGGACGCGGAGCTCTACGACCGGCTGGTCGCCGACTTCCCGGCCTGGCTCGCCGCCGCCCGCGCCCAGGGCATCGTCCGCGGCTGACCCCGGCTCCTCAGGAGGCGTCCTCCCCGGCGGCCGCGGCGAGTCGCGCGAACTGCTCGTCGCTCAGCCGGACGCCGAGCGCCCCCATGTTCTCCTTCAGGTGGCGCTCCGAGGACGTGCCGGGGATCGGGACGACGTGCGGCCCGCGGCGCAGCAGCCAGGCGAGCGCCGTCTGCGCGGGCGTCGCGCCGACCTCCCGGGCCACCCGGGCGACCGGCCCGTCCGGCCCCGCGTGCCCGCCCATGGCGATCGGGAAGAACGGCACGAACGCGATGCCGCGCCCCGCCGTGTGGTCGACCACCGGGTCGTGCCCCCGGTCCGCGAGGTTGTACAGGTTCTGCACGGCCGCGACCGGCGCCGTCCGCTCGGCCTCCACGAGCTGCTCCACGGTCACCTCCGAGAGCCCGATGTGCCGCACCTTCCCCTCCTCCTGAAGGCCCTTCAGGGCGCCGAGCTGCTCGGCGACCGGGTAGTCCGGGTCCAGGCGGTGCAGGTAGAGCAGGTCGATCCGCTCCGTCCCCAGCCGGCGCAGGCTCAGCTCGGTCTGCTGGCGCAGATACGCGGGGTGGCCGAGCGGCACCCACTCGGTGGGGGAGGGGCGCAGGTTGCCGACCTTGGTGGCGACGGCGACCTCGTCCCCGTACGGCCGCAGCGCCTCGGCGAGCAGTTCCTCGCCCGCGCCGAGGGCGTACGCGTCGGCCGTGTCGAAGAGGTTCACCCCGGACTCGACGGCGGTGCGCAGCAGCCGCAGCGCGGCCGGCCGGTCGGCGGGCCCGGTCCAGATCCGGGCCTCGGGCCCGGTGGGGTCGCCGGGGCCGTCGGCGAGCCGCATCGCGCCGTAACCGATGCGGCGGACCGGAAGGTCGCCGCCGATGTGGAATACGTTGGGGTCGTGGAGGAGTTCGGTGCCGCGCGTGGCGTTCGTGGAGTGCGTGTCGTTCGTCATGGCGGCGACGCTAGGAGCTCACATCCATGTGAGCTTCAAGAGGGCGTGAGGGGGATCACATGGGGGGCGTGATGAGGATCGGAGAGCTGGCGCGCGAGACCGGGGTGAGCGTGCGGCTCCTGCGCTACTACGAGGAGCAGGGTCTGCTCGTCCCGGAGCGCACCTCCGGCGGTCAGCGGGTCTACGGGGCCGACGCCCCCGCCGTCGTCCGGCGCATCCGGGCCCTGCTCGGGGCCGGGCTGCCGACCCGGATCATCGCGGAGGTGCTGGACTGCGTCTGCGGCAGCGAGACGGAGATCGAGCCCTGCCTCAGCCCGCTCCTGGTGGCCCGGCTGGACGCCATCGACGAGCAGATCTCCGACCTCCAGGGCACCCGGTCCTCACTGGCCGCGCTGGTCGCCGCCACGGAGGGACGCGGGCTCGCGCCGGCCGGGTGAGGCGCGCGGCAAACCGTTGGTCAAGGGCCGTGCCCCCGCGCGATAGTGACCGCATGAGCTCTCTCGTGCGACATGTGACCATCGACTGTTCCGACGCCTACGCCCTGGCCGGCTTCTGGGCCCAGGTGCTCGACTCCAAGGTCTCCGACGACGACCGGCCCGGCGACCCCGAGGCCCTGGTCGACTCGCCGGGGGCCGGCCTCCTCTTCATCCAGGTGCCCGAGAAGAAGTCCGTGAAGAACCGGGTCCACCTCGACCTCCAGCCGCAGGACCGCACCCGCGACGAGGAGGTCGAGCGGCTCCTCGGTCTCGGCGCCACCCTCGTCGACGACCAGCGCCGCCCGGACGGCACCGGGTGGGTGGTCCTCGCCGACCCGGAGGGCAACGAGTTCTGCGTCGAGCGCAGCAAGGCGGAGCGCGAGGGCGCCTAGCCCGTGCCTGGTCCGGAGTAATCCGGACAGAGGATGTCGGGGTTCCGGTGTTCCCTGGAGGCATGGGAGACACCGGAACCACGCCGTCCGCCACGCCGACGGCCAGGCCGGCCACGACGCCGGCCACCGCGCCGACCGCCACCTGGGCCGCCTTCGAGAAGGCCGAACCCGAGCTCGCCGCCGCCGTGCGCGAGCGCTTCGGGCAGTACACCCACCACGCCCTCGCCACCCTCCGCAAGGACGGCTCCCCGCGTCTCAGCGGCATCGAGGCCGATTTCCGCGACGGCGGCCTGTGGCTCGGCATGATGCCGAACTCGCGCAAGGCCCTGGACGTCCGCCGCGACCCCCGCTTCTCGCTGCTCGCCAATCCCGGCGAGGGCACCGGCATGGGCGGCGGGGACGTCCGGCTCTCCGGACGGGCGGTCGAGATCACCGACCCGGAGACCCTGGCGTGGTACGCCCGGGAGGCCGGCGCCCCGCAGCCCTTCCACCTCTTCCGGGTCGAGCTCACGGAGGTCGTCCGCACCTCCGTGGAGGGCGAGGACCTCGTCGTCCGGGCCTGGGCTCCGGGGCGGCCGGTACGGACGGTGCGGCGCGGCACCGACGACAGTCCGCCACGGGTCGAGCCCGGGGACGGCCGAGACCGCCGGGGGCGGCCCTGACCGGTGGTCACGGGTGGCGGTCCCGGCGGCCGGCGCGGGCCGGCCCCGCCGCGCCGTCCGCGAGCACCCGTTCCCGGCACCAGGAGGGCGTGCCCCAGGCGTCGCGCAGGGGGCGCGCCTTGCGCAGCCAGAGGGAGAGGTCGAGCTCGTCGGTGTAGCCGACGGCTCCGTGGATCTGCAGGGCGGTGCGGGCCGCCGCGTACGCGGCCTCGCCGGTGGCCGCCTTCGCCGCCGCGAGGTCGCCCTCCTCGAAGGTGAGTGCGGCGCCGAAGAGCAGCGGCCGGGCGAACTCGAGGCCGGTCAGGGTGTCCGCGAGCCGGTGCTTGACCGCCTGGAACGCGCCGATCGGCGCCCCGAACTGGGTGCGCTGCCGCGCGTACGCCACCGTCCGGTCCAGGAGGGCGAGCCCCACGCCGAGGGACTGGGCGGCCGTCGCGAGCAGGGCCCAGCGCCGGGCCCGCGCGGCCGCGGCCGGCACGGCGGGTCCGGCCGCGAGCAGCTCGCCGCCGCGCGCGGGGCGGGCCAGGCGCCGTACCGGGTCGGCGGAGACCCGTATCCCCTCGTGCCCGGGGGCGATCCACAGCGCGTCGCCGTCGACGACGAGCACCGGATCGGCGGCGTCCGGGTCCAGGGCGAGCGCGTCCCGGGCCAGGACCAGGGTCGCCGTGGTGCCGCCCGCGGCGATGCCCGGCAGGAAGCGTCTCGCCGGTCCGGTCTCGCCCCGCTCGGCGAGCCCGGCGAGGAGGGCCGCCGCCGCGACCGTCTCCACCAGCGGGCCGGGGACCGCGTGCCGCCCCACCTCCACGAAGGCGTGGGCGAGTTCGACGGGGAGCGGGCCGAGTCCCTCGTACGCCTCGGGGACCGCGAGCGCGAACACACCGGCCTCGCCGAGCCGCCGCCACAGGGCGCGCCCGGGACCCGGGTCGCCCGCCGCCCAGGCCCGGGCCGCCGCGGGGGTGCCGGCGCCGGTCAGCATCGCGTCCAGGGAGCGCGCGAAGGCGCGCTGTTCGTCGGTCGGCAGGAAACGCATCAGCGGCGGCCCTTCGGGAGGCCGAGCAGCCGCTCGGCGATGATGTCGCGCTGGATCTCGTTCGTGCCCGCGTAGATCGGCCCGGCGAGCGAGAAGACATGCCCCTCGGCCCACGCGGTGTCCGCCAGCTCGCCCTCGGGGCCGAGCAGATCGAGCGCCGTCTCGTGCAGGGCGAGGTCGAGCCGCGACCAGAACACCTTGGTGAGGCTGGACTCGGCGCCGAGGGCCGCTCCCGCCGCGCACCGGGAGGCCGCGGCCGCGGTGAACAGCCGGTAGGCGCGGGCCCCGATCACCGCGTCCGCGACCCGGTCGCGCAGCGCGGTGTCGGCCGGGTCCCCGTGCGTGCGCCAGAGCCGGACGAGCCGGTCGGCGGCGGCCAGGAAACGGCCGGGGGAGCGGAGGGTGAGCCCGCGCTCGTCGCCGGTGGCGGACATGGCGATCCGCCAGCCCTCCCCGGGCGCGCCGATGACGTCCTCGTCCGGCACGAACACCCCGTCCAGGAACAGCTCCGCGAAGGCCGGTTTCGCGTCGAGCCGTCCGACGGGCCGCACGGTCAGGCCGGGTGCCCGCAGGTCGAACATCAGGTAGGTCAGGCCCCGGTGCGGCCGGCCCTCCGCCGCCGGGCCCGGGTCGGTGCGGAAGATCCCGAAGGCCCGGTCGGCGAAGGCCGCCCGCGAGGACCAGGTCTTCTGCCCGGACAGCAGCCAGCCGCCGTCGGTGCGGACCGCCCGGGAGGTGAGGGAGGCGAGGTCCGAGCCGGCCTCCGGCTCGGACCACGCCTGCGCCCAGACGGTCTCACCGGTCGCCATGGAGGGCAGCACCCGGGCCCGCTGCTCCTCGGTGCCGTGCGCGAAGAGGGTGGGGGCGAGCAGGTGGATGCCGTTCTGCGAGACCCGGCCGGGCGCCCCCGCCGCGTAGTACTCCTCCTCGAAGGCCAGCCAGCGGAACACGTCCGCGTCCCGGCCGCCGTAGCGCTCGGGCCAGGAGACCACCGACCAGCGGGCGGCGGCGAGTTCGGCCTCCCAGGCGCGGTGCGCGGCGAAGCCCTCCTCGGTCTCCAGGGACGGCAGCGGCCCGGCCGGCACGTGGGCGCGCAGCCAGGCGCGCGCCTCGGCGCGGAAGTCCTCCTCGTCCGCGGTGGGGGTCAGGTCCATGGGGCGCCGCCTCCTCGATCCTTCCCTAACAAGTGTTTGGTAGGTTAACGTACGGCCATGAGCAGCGCCACGAGCAGCCCCATGGGCGGCGCCACGAGCGGTGTCGAGGAGTTCCGCGCCGAGATACGCGACTGGCTGGAGCACCGGCTCGGCGGGGAGTTCGCCGCCTTACGAGGGCTCGGCGGCCCCGGCCGCGAGCACGAGGCGTTCGGCGAACGGCTCGCCTGGGAACGGCACATGGCCGACCACGGCTGGACCTGCGTCGGCTGGCCGAAGGAGCACGGCGGACGCGGCGCGAGCATCGAGGAGCAGATCGCCTTCCACGAGGAGTACGCCCTCGCCGGCGCCCCCGCCCGCGTCAACCACATCGGCGAACAGCTCCTCGGCCCCACCCTCATCGACCACGGCACCGAGGAACAGAAGGCCCGCTTCCTGCCCGCCGTCCGCGCCGTCCGGGAGCTGTGGTGCCAGGGCTACAGCGAACCCGGCGCCGGCTCCGACCTCGCCGCCGTCCGCACCCGCGCCGTCCGCGAGGGCGACCACTGGGTCCTGCACGGCCAGAAGACCTGGACCTCCCTCGCCCACGAGGCCCAGTGGTGCTTCGTGCTGGCCAGGACCGAACCGGGCTCCCGGCGCCACGCCGGGCTCTCCTGCCTCCTCGTCCCGCTCGACCAGCCCGGCGTCGAGATCCGGCCCATCACCCAGCTCACCGGCACCAGCGAGTTCAACGAGGTCTTCTTCGACGGCGCCCGCACCCCCGCCTCCCATGTCGTCGGCGCCCCCGGCGACGGCTGGCGCGTCGCCATGGCCACCCTCGGCCACGAGCGGGGCGTCTCCACCCTCGGCCAGCAGGTCGGCTTCCGCCGCGAACTGGCGGCCCTCCTCGCCCTCGCCCGCGCCAACGGCGCCGCCGCCGACCCCCTGATCCGCGACCGGCTCGTCCGCGCCTGGGCCGGCCTGCGCACCCTGCGGGCCCACGCCCTGTGCGGCACCGACCCGTCCGCGGTCAAGCTCGCCTGGTCCCACTGGCACCGCGACCTCGGCGAGCTCGCCATGGACGTGCGCGGCGCCGCCGCCACCCTCGCCTCCGGCCCGCCGTACGCACTCGACGACTGGCAGCGGCTGTTCCTCTTCTCCCGCGCCGACACCATCTACGCCGGATCCAGCGAGATCCAGCGGAACATCCTCGCCGAGCGGGTGCTCGGCCTCCCGAAGGAGCCGCGCGGATGACCCCACCGCCGTACGTCCCCGGGCACGGCCTGCTCGCCGGCCGCACCGCCGTCGTCACCGCCGCCGCCGGAGCCGGCATCGGCGGCGCCACCGCCCGTCGCCTCCTGGAGGAGGGCGCCCGCGTCCTCGTCAGCGACGCCCACACCCGGCGCCTGAAGGAGACCGAGGCCGCCCTCGCCGCCGAGTTCGGCGCCGCGAACGTCGCCGCCCAGCCCTGCGACGTCACCGACGAGACCCAGGTCCAAGCCCTGTACGAACGCGCCGCCCGGCTCCACGGCGGCCTCGACGTCCTCGTCCACAACGCGGGCCTCGGCGGCACCGCCGCCCTCGCCGACATGACCGACGAGCAGTGGCACCGGGTCCTCGACGTCACCCTCACCGGCACCTTCCGCTGCGTCCGCGCCGCCCTGCGCCACTTCCGCGACAGCGGCACCCAGGGCGTCATCGTCAACAACGCCTCCGTCCTCGGCTGGCGCGCCCAGGCCGGCCAGGCCCACTACGCGGCCGCCAAGGCCGGCGTCATGGCCCTCACCCGCTGCGCCGCCGTCGAGGCCGCCGCCTACGGAGTCCGCGTCAACGCCGTCGCCCCCTCCCTCGCCCTGCACCCCCACCTCGCCAAGGTCACCTCCGCCGACCTGCTCGCCGAGCTCACCGCACGCGAGGCGTTCGGGCGGCACGCCGAGCCCTGGGAGGTCGCCAACGTCATCGTCTTCCTCGCCAGCGACTACTCCTCGTACATGACCGGCGAGACGGTCTCGGTCAGCAGCCGGCACCCGTAGCGCGCTCGACGTGGGACGACAATGGACGCGTGCCAACGACCAAGAAGAAGACGCAGGTGACCGCCTCGCCCGAGCGGCGCAGGGAACTCCTCGACACGGCCGCCGAGGTGTTCGCGGCCCAGGGGTACAACGCCACCACCGTCCGGAAGATCGCGGACGAGGCGGGCATGCTCGCCGGCAGCCTCTACTACCACTTCGATTCGAAGGAATCGATGCTCGACGAGATCCTCTCCACCTTCCTGACCGAGCTGTGGGACGGCTACGACGCCGTCCTCGACGCCGGGCTCGGCCCCCGCGAGACCATCGAGGCCCTCGTCACCGAGTCCTTCCGCGAGATCGACCGGCACCGCGCCGCCGTCGCCATCTACCAGAAGGAGGCCCGCCACCTCGCCGACCAGCCCCGCTTCCACTACCTCGCCGACTCGCAGGTCAAGTTCGAGAAGGCATGGCTCGGCACCCTGGAGCGCGGCGTCACGGCCGGCGTCTTCCGCGCCGACCTCGACGTCCGGCTCACCTACCGGTTCGTGCGCGACACCGTCTGGGTCGCCGCGTCCTGGTACCGCCCCGGCGGAATGCACAGCCCCGAGGAGATCGCCCGCCAGTACCTGTCGATGGTGCTCGACGGGATCGCCGTACGCACGCCCTGACCAGCCGCGACGGCCGTAACCGGTCGTCCCCACGAGGAGGAACAGCCATGGCCGAGGCATACATCGTCGACGCGGTCCGCACCCCGGTCGGCCGGCGCGGGGGCGGGCTCGGCGCCGTCCACCCGGCGGACCTCGGCGCCCACGTCCTCAAGGCCCTCGTCGCGCGCACCGGCATCGACCCGGCCGCCGTCGAGGACGTCGTCTTCGGCTGCCTCGACACCGTCGGCCCGCAGGCCGGCGACATCGCCCGCACCTGCTGGCTCGCCGCCGGACTCCCCGAGGAGGTCCCCGGCGTCACCGTCGACCGCCAGTGCGGCTCCTCCCAGCAGGCCGTCCACTTCGCCGCCCAGGGCGTGCTCTCCGGCACCCAGGACCTGGTCGTCGCGGGCGGCACCCAGAACATGACCATGGTCCCCATCGCCTTCGCCTCCCGGCAGGCCGCCGCACCCCTCGGCCTCACCGACGGCCCCTACGCCGGCTCCGAGGGCTGGCGGGCCCGCTACGGGGACGCGCCGGTCAACCAGTTCCACGGCGCCGAGCTCATCGCCGCCACATGGGGCATCGACCGCCGCGCCCAGGAGGAGTTCGCCCTCCGCTCCCACCAGAGGGCGATCCGCGCCGTCGACGAGGGCCGCTTCACGCGCGAGACCGTCCCCTTCGGCGACGTCACCGCCGACGAGGGCCCGCGCCGCGACACCACCCTGGAGAAGATGGCCGGCCTGAAGCCCGTCGTCGAGGGCGGCACCATCACGGCCGCCTGCTCCTCCCAGGTCTCCGACGGCGCCGCCGCGATGCTGATCGCGAGCGAGCGGGCCGTGCGCGCGCACGGACTGACGCCGCGCGCCCGCGTCCACCACCTGTCGGTACGCGGCGAGGACCCGATCCGGATGCTGTCGGCGCCGATACCGGCCACCGCCCACGCCCTGAGGAAGACCGGCATGACCATCGACGACATCGACCTGGTCGAGATCAACGAGGCGTTCGCCCCGGTCGTCCTCGCCTGGCTGAAGGAGACCGGCGCCGACCCGGACCGCGTCAACGTCAACGGCGGCGCCATCGCCCTCGGCCACCCCCTGGGCGCGACCGGCGTGAAGCTCATGACCACCCTCCTCCACGAACTGGAGCGCACCGGCGGCCGCTACGGGCTGCAGACCATGTGCGAGGGCGGCGGCCAGGCCAACGTGACCATCATCGAGCGGCTGTAGGCGCGCACGGCGGCAGGGCCGGCTTCCTTACGGGGTTGCCCTCACGGGGACGCCCTCACAGGGACGCCCTTACGGGCTGCCCTTACGGAGGCGGAAGCGTACGGAGCACGTGCGCGGCCTCGGCCATGATCCGGGCGACGAGTTCCTCGCAGCTCGGCAGGTCCTCGATCACCCCCGCGACCTGTCCGGAGGCCATGACGCCGAGGTCGGTGCGGCCCTCGACCATGGAGGCCCTCAGGAGCATCGGCGTGTTCGCGGCCAGCAGGACCTGGCTCCAGGACAGGTCCCGGCCGTGGCGCATCGCGAGCCCGTCGCGGACCATCGCCGTCCAGGAGAGACCGCTCAGCGCGCGGAAACCGGCCGCGCGCCGCACGGCCTGCGCCAGGGCCCGCAGCCGGCCCGCGCCTTCGAGCGCGGCGACCATCTCGGTGCGCAGCATCCGGTGCGGCAGCCCGTCGACGGCGGTGGTGACCGTGACGTCCTTGACCGTCGCCGCCAGATACCGCGCCTTGACGGCGTCGGGGACCGTCGAGTCGGAGGTGAGCAGGAAGCGGGTGCCCATGGCGATGCCCGCCGCCCCGTAGGAGAGGGCGGCGACGAGCCCTCGCCCGTCGTGGAAGCCGCCGGCCGCGACGACGGGGACGTCCACCGCGTCGACCACCTGCGGCAGCAGCACGCTCGTCGCCACCTCGCCGGTGTGCCCGCCGCCCTCGCCGCCCTGGACGACCACCGCGTCCGCGCCCCAGGCCGCCACCTTCTCGGCGTGCCGGCGCGCCCCGACGGAGGGGATGACGACGACCCCGGCGTCCTTCAGCTCGGCGATCAGCTCGCGGGACGGCGCGAGGGCGAAGGAGGCGACCCGGACGCCCTCCTCGACGACGACCCGGACCCGCTCCCGGGCGTCGGCCGCGTCGGCCCGCAGGTTGACCCCGAAGGGGGCGTCGGTGCGGGACCTCACCTTCCGTACGGCGGCGCGCAGTTCGTCCACGGTCATGGTGGCGGAGGCGAGCACGCCGAGGGCGCCCGCGTTCGCGGCGGCCGACACCAGCCGGGGGCCGGCGACCCAGCCCATGCCGGTCTGCACGATCGGATGGCGGACCCCGACGAGTTCCGTGAGCGGCGTCCTCATCGCGGGGCGACCTCCCGCTCCCGCAGCCCGTCGGGGTCGATCACCTCGCGGATCAGCCGCAGCTCCTCGCGGGTCGGTTCGCGGGTGGTCGGCACGTCCGCGTCGACGGCCAGCGCGAAGCCGGTGGCGGCCCGCACCTCGTCGACCGTCACGCCCGGGTGCACGGACGCCAGCCGCATCGTGCGGTCGGGCGTCGCGAAGTCGAGGACGGCGAGGTCGGTCACGACCCGGGGGAGGCGGTGGTACGGGCCGACGGCACGGTCGTATCCGACGCCGCTGACCATGTCGACGCGCTCGACGAAGACCCGCGGCGAGTGTTTCGGGATCCAGTAACTGACCGGGTTGTTCAGGGTGTTGACGGGCGCGCCGCGCACGCCGAGGAGCTGGCGGGAGGGGCGTTCCCAGTCGCCGATGCAGGAGATGTTCTGGTTGCCGTAGCGGTCGATCTGGCTCGCGCCCATCATCACGTGCCGCCGGCCGCCGGTGACCATGGTGAGGTGCCTGCGGTACGGCAGCCAGCCCTCGGGCCGCCCGTCGAGGTCCACGAGCAGGGCCTCGCCGTCGGTGAGGAGCAGGTCGGGGGAGAAGGTCCGCTTGGCGAGACGGGCGCCGATGGACGGGATCAGGCCCATGGGGCTGGCGAGCACCTCGCCCTCGTCCCGCCACGCCTCGGCGCACGCGATCACGCAGTATTCCGCTCGGCTGGTCACGGCTGCCGCCTCCGCTCCTCGCGTGCGTTGTGCCAGGCCCGTACGGCGGCCTGGTAGTCCTCCTCGCTCCTGCCGGACAGGAAGCGCGCGGCGAACTCGGGCCAGGGGGTGGTGGCGTAGAGCTTCTGGAAGGGCTCGTCGCGGTCGTGGTCGGGCACGCAGGAGGTGAAGTGGGCGCCGTGGGGCGTCTCGACGACGCCGCCGACGCTGTGCCGGGAGACGAGCAGGGTCTGCGGCACGGTGTCCGGGCCGAAGGAGTCCACGATCCGCTCGCACGAGAGGTACGCGGTGTCGGCGGCCTCGCAGAACAGGTCGTCGAAGTACGGGTCGGGGCCCAGGTACTGGCCGTTGCCGAGCCGGTCGGCGCGGTCGAGGTGGACCAGGGCGGCGTCCATGCGCAGGGCGGGCACGGCGACGAACTCCTCGCCGTCCTCGTACGGGGAGACGACCGTCCGAAGGCCGGGGTTGACCCGCATCACGTCCGAGCCGAGGCCGGCCCGCACGGGCAGGAACGGCAGCCGGTTGGCGGCGGCGTGCAGGCCCCACATGAACATCGCCTCGTCGAGCTCGGTCAGCTCGAATGCGCCGCGCTCGCGGGCGGCCCGGAAGTGGGGTTCGAGGGGGATGGAGTCCAGGGTCGCGAAGGGCGCGACGAGCTGGCGGATCCGGCCGGCGGCGGCCAGCAGGCCGATGTCGGGGCCGCCGTACGAGATCACCGTGAGATCACTGATCTCGGACCGGAGCAGCGCTCTGACCAGGGCCATCGGCTTGCGCCGCGAGCCCCAGCCGCCGATCCCGATCGTCATGCCGGAGCGCAGCCGGCCCACGACGTCCTCGGGGGTCATGGTCTTGTCGGTCACGTGCCCTCCCCGCCGCCGAAGGTGTCGCGGACGCGGTCGGCGACGCCGCTCAGCGCCGCCTCGAAGGTGAAGCCCTGCTCGAAGCGGTAGCTGCGGCGCACGTCGACGGGGTCGATGCCGTTGAGGGCGGCCTTGGCGAGCCGGATGAGGGTGCCGTCCTTCGCCGCGATCTCCGCCGCCAGCTCCAGGGCGGCGCCCGGGAGTTCGGGCCGGGGCACCACCTTCCAGACCGAGCCGTGGGCGTGCAGCTCGGCGGCGGTGACGGTGCGCGCGGTGTAGTACAGGGCGCGCATCAGGTGCTGGGGCACGAGCCGGGCCAGGTGGGTGGCGGCGCCCAGCGCGCCCCGGTCGAGTTCGGGCAGGCCGAAGACGGCGTCCTCGGCGGCGACGATCGCGTCGGCGTTGCCGGCGAGCCCGACGCCGCCGCCCAGGCAGAAGCCGGCGACCTCGGCGACCACCGGCACCGCGCAGTCGTGGACCGCCGCGAACGCCTCCGCGCAACCGTGGTTGACGCCGATGAGCGCGTCGTGGCCGGGGTCGCGCTGGAGCTCCTTGATGTCCACGCCCGCGTTGAAGCCGCGGCCCTCGGCGGCCAGGACGACGCAGCGGACCTCCGGGTCGCGCCCGGCGGCGCGGAGGGCGTCGGCGAGCTCGTACCAGCCCCGCACCGGAAGGGCGTTGACGGGAGGGAAGTCGACGGTGACGCGGGCGACGCCCTTGTCCGGGCGTGAGGTGGAGACACCCATCAGCGGATCAGCTACCTTTCCACCAAACGTTTGTTAGGTGCATGCCTGGAGGGAAGGTAGCAGCCGATGGAGCTGGACGGGAGGGTCGCCGTTGTCACCGGCGGAACCCGCGGGGTCGGCGCGGGCATCGCGCGGGCCCTGCTGCGGGCCGGGGCCGAGGTCGTCGTCTGCGCCCGCAGACCCCCGGACGAGCCGGTCGCCGAAGCCGGCCACGCGGCCGCATTCGAGGCCGTCGACCTGCGCCGCCCCGAGGCGGCCGCCGACCTCGTCGCCCGCGTCGTCCGGCGGCACGGACGGCTCGACACCCTCGTCAACAACGCCGGCGGCACCCCGTACCGCCTCCTCGGCGACGGCGGCCCCGAACGGCACGCCAAGGTCCTGGAACTGAACCTCACCGTCCCGCTCACCGTCTCCCTCGCCGCCCACCCGGCGCTCCGCGCCGCCCGCGGCTCGATCGTCATGATCGGCAGCGTCAGCGGCACCCGGCCCTCCCCGGGCAGCGCCGCCTACGGCGCCGCCAAGGCCGGCCTGGACAGCCTCGCCCGCTCCATGGCCGTGGAGTGGGCCCCCGAGGTCCGGGTCAACACCCTGGTCCTCGGCATGGTCAGGACCGAGTTGGCCCACCTGCACTACGGCGACGCCGGCGGCATCGCCGCGGTCGGCGCGACCGTGCCGCTTGGCCGGCTCGCCGAACCGTCCGAGATCGGCGAGGCGGCGGTCTTCCTCGCCTCCGACCGGGCGGCCTACATCACGGGAGCCTCGCTCCTGATGCACGGGGGCGGGGAGCGCCCCGCGTTCCTGGACGCCGCGACCGTCGACAAGGACTGCTGAGGAGAGCGACATGGGACTGTGCGACGCACGCGTGGTGATCGTGACGGGCGCCGGCCGGGGCCTCGGCCGCGCCCACGCCCTCGCCTTCGCCGCCGAGGGCGCCAAGGTCGTCGTCAACGACCTCGGCGTCGGACTCGACGGCCGCCCCGGCCCCGACAGCCCCGCCGCCCGGGTCGTCGACGAGATCCGCGCGGGCGGCGGCGCGGCCGTCGCCCACGGCGGCGACATCGCCACCGAGGAGGGCGCCGCCTCCCTCGTCCGCACCGCCCTCGACACCTGGGGGCGGCTCGACACCCTCGTCAACAACGCGGGCTTCCTGCGCGACCGGATGCTCGTCAACCTCGGCGAGGACGACTTCGACGCGGTCGTGCGGGTCCATGTGAAGGGCCACTTCCTGCCCCTGCGGCACGCCGCCGCGCACTGGCGCGCCGAGGCGAAGGCGGGGCGCCCGGTGACCGCCAGGGTCGTCAACACCACCTCCGGCGCGGGTCTCCTCGGCAGCGTCGGCCAGGCCAACTACGCGGCCGCCAAGGCCGGCGTCGTCGCCCTCACCCTGGTCGCGGCGGCCGAACTGGCCCGCTACGGCGTCCTGGTCAACGCCATCGCGCCCGCCGCCAGAACCCGCATGACCGCCCGGACCTTCACCGACCTCACCGCCCTCCCCGAGGACGTCTCCCCCCTCGTGGTCTGGCTCGGCTCCGCCGCCTCGGCCGGCGTCACCGGCCGCGTCTTCGAGTCCGAGGCCGGCCGCCTCACCGTCATGCACGGCTGGCACCCCGGCCCCACCACCGACAAGGGCGCCCGCTACACCCCGACGGAGGCGGGCGAGACCGTCCTGAAGCTCCTGTCGCAGGCGCGGCCGCCGGGGAAGGTGTACGGGGCGTAGGGACAGGGGGTGGCCGGTACGCGCTGGGCGCCGCCCCGGGCCGGTAAGCGCCCGGCCGGTGGGGTCAGCGGCAGCGCGGCGTCGTCCATTCCAGGCGGGTCCTGATCCGCGGGTCGCGGATGTGGTCGAGGGCGGCCAGGGCCGTTTCGCGCGGGGCGCCTTCCGGGTCGCCGTCGGCCAGGACGCGGGCCAGGGCCTCGACCGCGCGCGGGTCCTGACGGATGGCCAGGCCGCGGGCCGCCTCGGCGGCGGCGTCCGGGTCGGGATCGGCGAGCCGGGCGGCGAGCGCCTCCCGCACGGCGGGCGGGTCGCCCGGCAGCTCGGCGAGCGCGAGGGTGGCCCAGTCCCGGACCCGGGGATCGTGGTCGCGGCTCAGCGCGACGAGGACGGCGACGGCCTGCTCGTCCCCCACCGGCACGAGCCCCGTCAGCGAGGCGGCCACCTGACGCCGCACCTCCGCCTCGGGATGCCGGGCGAACGCGAGCAGCTCGGGCACGAGACCGGCGTCCCCGCACTCCCCGAGCGCGAACGCGACGGCGAGCGCGAGCTCCCGCTCGTGCGCGGGGCCCGCCAGGCCGTTCGCCGGCCCCGCCTGCGGCCCGAGCGTGTGGGGCGCGGGCTCGCCGGGCTCCGGCCGGAGGGTGCCCGGCGCTGACCCGGCGGCGGTCTCCCTCGCCAGCCGGCGCAGAGCCGGGACCGCGCCCGTCCGCACGGCCGGCGGAAGGGCGGCGAGGACGCGGGCGGCCAGGGCGCGGCGGAGCGGGGAGGGGCTCGCGCACCAGGCCGTGGCGGCGGCGAGGACCGTCGCGTCGGCGCGGTCCGCGAGCGCCGCGACCGCCGTCGTCCAGTCGTCCCGGTCGGACGCGCCGCAGCGCAGCGCCCGGTCGGCCAGCTCCTCGTGCGGAACGCGGATCCCGAGCGCGCCCTCAAGCAGCGTGGCGATGGCGGCGTGGCTCGTCTGCCGTTCGTCACCCCGGCTCGGCGCGCCGTCCTCCCGCAGCAGCTCGACCACCACGGTCACCCCGCCGTCCTCGGGGACCCGCCGCACCACCGCCTCGTACGTGTCGCCCACCCCGCCGCTCTCCACGAGCCCGCGCCGCAGCACCGCCGCCATGTCGACGCCGATCCAGCGCCGGGCCTCCGCCAGCGCCTCCTCCAGGATCCCGCGTGTGCCCCCGGCGCCGTGGTCGAGCAGGGCGCGGACGGCGGAGGCCGAGCCCCGGCGGGCGGCGGCGGTCAGCGGGACGAGCCCGTCCGGGCCCGGCCGGTCCGGGGCCGCGCCGGCCTCCAGGAGCGCCCGGACCACCTCCGTGTGCCCGAGCCGTACCGCCCAGGCCAGGGCGGTGAACCCGTACGCCTCCTCCTGGTCCGGATCCGCCCCCGCCGCGAGCAGCGCCCGCACGACCTCGGCGTGGCCGCCGCACGCCGCCCCGCACAGCGGCAGGTCCCCGTCGTCCTCACCGCTCGCCCGCGCCGGGTCCGCCCCGGCGGCGAGCAGCACGCGGACCGCGACGGGCCGGTTCGCCAGGGCCGCGCGATAGAGCGGCGTCTCGCCGTCGTCCCGGCCCTCCGGGTCCGCCCCCTCCCGCAGGGCCCGGACCAGGGCGTCGTCGTCCCCCTCCACCAGCGCGTCGAACACCTTGCTCATGTGCCGACCCTCACCCGAGCGGTACGAATGGCGCAAATCCATTTCCCTCACGGGCGCCACGGCGCGCACTCCGGCCCCGTACGGCACACCCCGCACCGGGCTCCCACCCCCCGCACTCCGGACCCGCCGCCGGTCCCGGGCCGCCTCCGCCCGGCCCCGTACCCACGCCTCGTACGCCACCGCGCTGGTGAACCACGGCGAGGGATCCTCGCCGAACACCTCGGCCCGCTCGGCCAGGACGTAGCCGAACTCCTCCGGCGTCAGATAGCCGAGCTTCTGGCTCGTCACCCCGTCCTGCCGGAAGGCGTCGAGGAGCAGCCAGCCCGCGCCCAGGTACGTGGCGACGACGTCGGTGAGGATCTCGTTCTCGGCGGTGGTGGGGAAGGCGAGCCCGAGACGGTGCAGCAGCACATGGGTGACCTCGTGGGCGAGGACCGCGCCGATGTCGCGGCGATGCGTCCGGAAACGGTCGTTGAGCGCGACGACGTACTCCGGACCCGCCGTCAGTTCGACGCTCGCCGCGTGCTCCATGGCGCGGAAGCCCACCACCATCCGGGCCTCGGGAAGCCGCAGGTGGCGGACGAGGGCGCGGGCGACGCGCCGGGCGCCGGGATGCGGGCCGCCGGCCTCGTCCACCCGCACGTCCGCCGCGGCGACGCTCGTGTCGTAGCGCCGTACGCCGTCGGGGGAGAGACACCGGTAGAGCGCGGCGATCGAGGCCCGGACCGTGTCGAGGTGCGGGAAACCGCGCGGCACGGGGGAGACTTCATCGCTGTGCGGCACGCCGGACCACCCCCCGCCGTCCAGGGTACGGGCGCCGCCCCCGTGTCCCCCGTCTGGCCGAAAAGGCGTCCTTGTGACCGCCGTTGGGCGCTCCCCATAATCCGGACCAAGCCTTGACGGGCGCATGCCATCGAGGTCAACCCCCCATGAAGGAAGGCAGTCGCATGAAGAAGAACAGACTGGTTCGCGCACTGCAGAAACTCGCCGCGGCCGGTGCGGTCGTCCTCGCCGCCGTCAGCCTCCAGCCCACCACCACCGCCTCGGCCGCCCCGGCGCCCGTCGTCGGCGGCACCCGCGCCGCCCAGGGCGAGTTCCCCTGGATGGTCAGGCTCTCCATGGGCTGCGGAGGCTCCCTGATCACGCCTCAGATCGTCCTCACCGCGGCGCACTGCGTGAGCGGCTCCGGCAACAACACCAGCATCACCGCCACCGCCGGCGTCGTGGACCTCCAGTCCAGCAGCGCGATCAAGGTCCGTTCGACCAAGGTCTACCAGGCCCCCGGCTACAACGGCCAGGGCAAGGACTGGGCCCTCATCAAGCTCGCCTCGCCCATCACCAGCCTGCCGAACCTGAAGATCGCCGAGACCACCGCGTACAACAGCGGCACCTTCACCGTCGCCGGCTGGGGCGCCACCCGCGAGGGCGGCTCGCAGCAGCGGTACCTGCTCAAGGCGAACGTCCCGTTCGTCTCCGACGCCGACTGCCAGTCCGCGTACGGCTCCGACCTCGTCCCCGGCGAGGAGATCTGCGCCGGCTACAACCAGGGCGGCGTCGACACCTGCCAGGGCGACTCCGGCGGCCCGATGTTCCGCCGGGACAACGCCGGCGCCTGGATCCAGGTCGGCATCGTGAGCTGGGGCTACGGCTGCGCCCGGGCCGGCTACCCCGGCGTCTACACCGAGGTCTCCACCTTCGCCTCCGCCATCAAGTCGGCCGCGGCGACGCTGTAACCCGCAGCCGTACGCCCACCCGTACCTGAAGCGTGAGGGCCCGGGGCCGACGCCCCGGGCCCTCACCCCTGCCCGCGCCGGACCGCCCCGCCCCCCGCCCGGCGCGACCGCGCTCAGGTCAGTTCCACCCCGGTTCCCGAGCCGTCCGCCAGCTCCAGGACCCACACCTCGTTCGCGCCCTCGCGCAGCACCGGGCCCGGGACGAAGAGGGAGTCCTGCGGGCCCTGGGCCGAGTAGCGGCCCAGACAGAAGCCGTTGACCCAGACGAAGCCCCGGTCGCCGCCCGGCAGCCGCAGCCACGCGTCCCCCGGGCCTCCCACCTCGACCGTGCCGCGGTAGAGGCCGCGGCCCGCTCCCTCCGGGACCTCCCGGAAGGGCAGCGCGCCCACGGACGCCGCCGTGAACGCGTCGAGCCGCAGGCCCCGGGCCCGTACCCCGTGCAGATACTGCCGCTCGTGGCGCACCCCGCCCGTGAGGCCCTTCGGCTCCGCGAGCCTCGGCCCGTAGTTGACCCGGCCCAGCGACTCCACCCACAGGTCCACGACCGCGGGCCCCGCCACCGGCTCCGGAAGCTCCGCCTCCTCCGTGTCCAGGACCCCCGCGAGGACACCGTCCACGTACACCGTCGCCCGGTCCCGCAGCCCCGTCACGGACAGCGGGTACGGCTGACGCGGACCCGGCACCTCCACCCGGTAGCGCACCAGGCCCCGGTCCACGCCGAGCTCCTCGAAGCTCGGCGGCAACGGCGTCCGCGACTCCTCGTCGCCGAGGACCTCCAGGACCTCCGCGAGCGGCGCCCAGCCCTCCACCGCGCCCGCCGCGGGCGCCCCGATCCGTACCGGCGGCGCCGGAACCTCCGGCAGCGGCCCCTCCGCGTACGGTGCGAGGACCTCCCGGAACCGCCAGAACTTCTCCGTCGGCAGCCCCGCCTCGTCCACCGGCGCGTCATAGTCGTACGAGGTCACCGTCGCCCGCAGCGCGCCCTCGTGCAGCCGCCCCGCCCGGTTCGCCCCCGCCCACCCGGCGAAGTTCGTGCCGCCGTGCGCCATGTACACGTTGACCGACGCCCCGCACTCCAGGATCTCCCGCAGCGCCGCCGCCGCGTCCGCCGCGTCCCGCCCGACGTGCTCCGTGCCCCAGTGGTCGAACCAGCCGCACCAGAACTCCATGCACATTAGCGGCCCCGTCGGCCGGTGCCGGCGCAGCACCTCGAACGCCTCGCGCGCCCCGGAGCCGAAGTTCGCCGTCGCGAGGACGCCCGGCACCGAACCGCCCGTCAGCATGTGGTCCTCCGGGCCGTCCGAGGTGAACAGCGGCACCTCCACCCCGCACTCCACCAGCAGGTCCGCCATCCGCCGCAGATAGCCCGCGTCCGTGCCGTAACTGCCGTACTCGTTCTCCACCTGCACCAGGATCACCGGGCCGCCCCGCCCGATCTGCCGCTCCACCACCTGCGGAAGCAGCCGCCGGAACCAGCGCTCCACATGCCCCAGGTACGCGGCGTCGTCCGTCCGCACCCGCCGCCCGAGCCGCCCCGTCAGCCAGTGGGGAAGCCCGCCGTTCTCCCACTCGGCGCAGATGTACGGACCCGGGCGCACGATCGCCCACATCCCCGCCCGCGCCACCGCGTCCAGGAACCGCCCGAGCGCGTCCACGCCCCCGTACCGGCCCACGTCCCCGTCCCCGTACCGGCCGCCGTCCCCGTACCGGCCGGGCTCCGGCTCGTACAGGTTCCACGGCACATACGTCTCGACACAGTTGAGACCCATCGCCCGCAGCATCCCGAGCCGGTGGTCCCACTGCTCCTCGTGCACCCGGAAGTAGTGCAGCGCCCCGGACAGCAGCCGCACCGGCCTGCCGTCGAGAAGAAAGTCCTCGTCACCCACCGTGAACCGGCTGAACTCGCTCATGCGCCTCACCCTCACCCTCTGGCGGCGGACCGGTCCATGGACAAAGATCGTGGCGGTTTGGACGTTCGGAACGAGGTCGGGGAGGCGGTCGCGCCGTGTATCACACCTGGATGCGCTACTTCACGCCCGGGCCCGTGCACCACCGCCTCGGCCTGGTCTGCCTCGGCGTCGGGCTCCAGCACGGGGCCCTGCCCACCGTCGGCCCGCGCACCCTCGATCACCACGTCGCCGTCGTCGTCAGCTCCGGCAGCGGCTGGTACCGGGGCACCGACGGCCGCCGCACCACCGTCACCGCCCCCGCCCTGATCTGGCTCACCCCCGGCGTACCCCACCACTACTCCGCCGACCCCGGCACCGGCTGGGACGAGTCCTTCGTCGACTTCTCCGGACCCGCCACCGCCACCTACACCGAGCTCGGCTACATCGAACCCGACCGACCCGTCGTCCCCCTCGCCGACGCCGCCCCCGCCCGCGCCGCCATCGCCCGCATCGCCCGCGCCGCCCGCCCCGGCAACCCCCTCCTGGAGGTCGAGACCGGCGCCGCCGTCCACGAACTCCTCGTCGCCCTGCGCCGTGCCCGCGCCGACACCAACGCCGACGGCGACCCCGTCCTCGCCGCCCTGGCCCGCGACGCCGACCGCCGCCTGACCGTCGCCGAACACGCCGCCCGGCACGGCATGACCGCCGCCGAACTGCGCACCGCCGTGCGCCGCGCGGCCGGCTGCAGCCCCAAGGACTACCTGCTCACCGTCCGCCTCGGCCGCGCCAAGGAACTCCTCGCCGGCACCGACCTGCCGGTCGCCGCCGTCGCCCGCCGCGTCGGCTACGACGACCCCGCCTACTTCTCCCGGCTCTTCACCCGCCGGGTCGGCACCGCCCCCATCCGCTTCCGCGAACAGCAGGGCAGGACCGTGCCGGGCGGCTGGAGCCACACCGTTCCGGATCCCGAACACCCGCCGACGATCCTCGGCGGATCCGGATAGGCTCGCTGGTCATGAGCGAGATCGACGAGTCCGTACGGGCCGAGCTGACCCGACTGCGCGAGAGCATCGACAACATCGACGCGGCGGTGGTCCACATGCTCGCCGAGCGCTTCAAGTGCACCCAGCAGGTCGGCGTCCTCAAGGCGAAGCACCACCTGCCGCCCGCCGATCCGGCCCGCGAGTCCCGCCAGATCGCCCGGCTGCGGGAACTCGCCGGGAGCGCGAAACTGGACCCGGCGTTCGCGGAGAAGCTGCTGAACTTCATCATCGCCGAGGTCATCCGGCACCACGAGACGATCGCCGACGGAACGGTCACCGAAGCGCCCCCGGCCCAGGGACCGGTCGCCGCGGCCGCCGACGGACCGATGACGGACGGAGCACGCTGATGGCGCGCGTCACCGTATTCACGCTGGGGGGAACCATCTCCGCGCGGGGCGGTGACGCGGCCCGCATGACCGGGACCGAGGTGCTCGCCGGGCTCGGCGTCGTCCCCGCCGGCCCCGGCGCCCCCGGCGGCACCCCGGACGTGGAGCTCCGCGACTTCCGCCGGGTCCCCAGCTCCTCCCTCTCCTTCGAGGACCTGAAGGCCCTCGCCGGCGAGGTGGCCGCGACCGTCGCCGCCGGCTCCGGCGTGGTCGTCGTCCAGGGCACCGACACCCTGGAGGAGACCGCCTTCCTGCTCGACCTGCTGTGCACCACCGAGGAGCCCGTCGTCGTCACCGGCGCCATGCGCCGCCCCGACCTGCCCGGCGCCGACGGCCCCGCCAACCTGGCCGCCGCCCTCGCCGTCGCCGCCGACCCCGGCTGCCGCGGTCTCGGCGTCCTGGTCGTCCTCGCCGACGAGATCCACGCCGCCCGCTTCGCCCACAAGGCCCACACCACCTCCGTGGCCACCTTCACCTCGCCCGGCGCCGGCCCCCTCGGCGCCGTCGTCGAGGGCACCCCGCGCGTGCTGCTCCGCCCGGCCGTCCCCACCCGGCTCTGCCCCCTGGACTTCGACCCCGCCGTACGGGTCGCCCTGCTGACCCTCTCCCTCGGCGACCGCGGCGAACTCCTCGAGACCGTCGCCGAGCGGTACGACGGCCTGGTCGTCGCCGCCTTCGGCGCCGGCCACGTACCGGCCTGGCTCGTCGACCCCCTGGCCGCGCTCACCGCCCGGATGCCGGTCGTCCTCGCCTCCCGCACGGGCGCCGGCGCGACCCTCTCCCACACCTACCGCGGCCCCGGCTCCGAGTCCGACCTGCTGCACCGGGGCCTGATCCCCGCCGGACCGCTCGCCCCCGCCAAGGCCCGCCTGCTCCTGCACGCCCTCCTCTCCAGCGGCGCCAAGGGCCCCGCCGGCTACGACCGCCCCCGGATCTCCGCCGCCTTCGCGCACCTGGACGGTACGGGCCTGGCCTGACCCCGGCCGCGCCCGGCCCGGCCCCCGGCCCCGGGGCCGTATCGCTCCCCGCGTAATCCCGCACCCCTCTCCCCGGGCCGCGGACCATCGGGCAGCATGGGCCCATGTCCGTACTGACGCGCGACGAAGCGCAGACCCGTGCCCAGCTCCTCGACGTCCACCACTACACCGTGGACCTCGACCTCACCACCGGCGACGAGACCTTCGCGTCCACCAGTCTCATCCGCTTCACCGCCCGCGCCGCCGGGGACACCTTCGTCGAGCTCAAGCCGGAAACCCTCCACTCCGCCGTCCTCGACGGCGAGCCGCTCGACACCGCGGCCCTGGACGGCAACCGGCTCCCGCTCACCCTCACCGAGGGCGAGCACACCCTCCGCGTCAGCACCACCATGCGCTACTCGCGCACCGGCGAGGGCATGCACCGCTTCACCGACCCCACCGACGGCGAGACCTACGTCTACACCCAGTTGTTCATGGAGGACGTCCAGCGCGTCTTCGCCGCCTTCGACCAGCCCGACCTCAAGGCCGTCTTCGAGGTCTCCGTCACCGCCCCCGAGGGCTGGACCGTCCTCGCCAACGGCATCACCGAGCAGCAGCCCGACGGCCGCTGGACCGCCGCCCCCACCCCGCCGCTCTCCACCTACTTCGTCTGCGTCGCCGCCGGGCCCTGGCACTCGATCCGCACCGAGCACGCCGGCCTCCCCTTCGGCATCCACTGCCGCCGCTCGCTCGCGCCCCACCTCGACGCCGACGCCGACGAGATCCTCGACGTCACCCGGGCCTGCTACGACCGCTACCACGAGAAGTTCGACGAGCCGTACCCCTTCGACTCGTACGACCAGGCATTCGTCCCCGAGTTCAACGCGGGCGCCATGGAGAACCCCGGACTCGTCACCTTCCGCGACGAGTTCGTCTTCCGCTCCGCCGTCACCGACACCGAGCGGATGACCCGCGCGATGGTCATCGCGCACGAGATGGCCCACATGTGGTTCGGCGACCTCGTCACCCTGCGCTGGTGGGACGACATCTGGCTCAACGAGTCCTTCGCCGAGTACATGGGCTTCCAGACCGTCAACGAGGCGTGCTCCGACCGCTTCGCCGACACCTGGACCGACTTCGGCGTCACCCGCAAGGCATGGGGATACGAGGCCGACCAGCGGCCCTCCACCCACCCCGTCGCACCCGACCCCGACGCCGTCCCCGACACCGCCTCCGCGCTGCTCAACTTCGACGGCATCTCCTACGCCAAGGGCGCCTCCGCGCTGCGCCAGCTCGTCGCGTGGATGGGGGAGGAGGACTTCCTCGCCGGCATCAACATCCACTTCAAGCGGCACCGGTTCGGCAACGCCACGCTCGCCGACTTCATCGACAACCTGGCCGCGGCGACGGACCGCGACGTCCACGGCTGGGCGGAGCGGTGGCTGCGCACGACGGGCGTCGACACCCTCACCCCGCGCCTGGAGGGCGGGGGCAAGCGGTGGCGGCTCACCGTGGACCGGGACGGCAGCCGGCCCCACCGGATCCGCGTCGGCGTGTACGACCGAGACGCGGCCGGCGACCTGCTGCTGCGCGAGCGCGTGTGGGCCGACGTCCCGCAGGACGCGCCGATCCCGCTCGACGGCCCGCGCCCCGCGCTCGTCGTCCTCAACGACGGCGACCTCACCTACACGAAGATGCGCTTCGACGAGGTGTCCCGGGAGACCGCCCTGCGCTCCCTCTCCCGCATCCCCGACCCGCTCACCCGCGCCGTCGTCTGGAACGCCCTGCGCGACATGGTCCGCGACGGCGAACTGGAGCCCGCCGCCTACCTGGAGACGGCCCTCGCCCACCTCCCCGAGGAGACCGAACTCGCCGTCGTGCAGGGCGTGCTGGGCTTCGCCCGTACGCAGATCGCCGACCGTTACGTCTCCGAGGCCGACCGCCCCGGCGCCCTCGCCACCCTCACCGCCCTCACCCGCGACCTGCTGCGCCGCACCGAGGACGGCGACTCGCCGGGCCTGCGCCTCACGGCGGTCCGCGCCTTCATCGACAGCGCCACCACCCCGGAGAAGATCGCCGCCTGGCTGGAGGACGGCACCGTCCACGGCGGACCCGAGCTCGACCCCGAGCTCCGCTGGCGCATCCTCGCCCGACTCGCCGTCCTCGGTGCCGTCGACGAGGCCGCCGTCGCCGCCGAACTCGACCGCGACCCCAGCGCCACCGGCCAGGAGGGCGCCGCCCGCTGCCGGGCCGCGCTGCCGACCCCGGAGGCGAAGGAGGCCGCCTGGTCGGCCATGTTCGACTCCGACGACCTCTCCAACTACCTGTTCACCGCCACCGCCCAGGGCTTCTGGCAGCCCGAGCAGTCCGAGCTCGTCGGCCCCTACGTGCCCCGCTTCTACCCCGCGGCCGTCGCCCTCGCCGAACGCCGCGGCCCCGCCATCGCCGAGGCGGCGGGCCGCTGGGCCTTCCCCTCCTACGCGGTCGACGCCGCCTCCCTCTCCCTGGGCGAGCGCCACCTCGCCCAGCACCCCATGCTCCCGGCCCTCCACCGCAAGCTGACCGACCAACTCGACGATGTGAGGAGGGCCCTGAAGGCCCGCGACTGACCCCCGGCCCGCCGGGGCGCGCCCCTCTGGCCGGGGGCGCCCCGGGCCGGGCGGGGGGGGCGGGGGTGAATAGCCCACTTCAGAACTACACTCAAAAAAAACAAAAACACGTGATGGGGGTGTT